>NZ_LLZH01000235.1:0-96137 GCF_001509495.1 Actinoplanes awajinensis subsp. mycoplanecinus
AAGACCTGGAAACTACTGGTCAAGCTGCGCTGTTGCCCTCGCCGCGCCACCGCGATCGTGCAGGCCATCCTCGTTCTGCACCACGTCGAAGCCAACCGCCACGCAGGATGAAAAAGGCTCAGTGCGCCAAGATCTACTGAGGCGCACACCATTTTCTTTTCCGGCTCGTAGACCATTTTGAGGTTGAGCTGCCGGTAAATCTCGGCCTTGTCCTCCGATTGAGGGGCGCGGATCACGGCGGCAGTGGCAGATTCCGGGTGTCCCCGCCACTCATAGAATCCGGAACGATAAACCCGCAGCCAGCCACATATCGCAATAATATTTGCGCACGCCATCATTGCGTAGTGATGTTTTGTCAGCGCCCTCGGCATCGATTAATTCGGGCGTGTCGCTCACCGATGATCCTTGGTGAAGTACGCGGCTGCTTTTCAGGAATTCGTTCTCCATCCGCAGGTCTCGCGTTTCGCGTTCCAATTGCCGGATCCGGGCACGCTCGGTCACGGTCAGCCCCGGTTCATCGCTGACCTGCTCACGCCGATATCGCGCCACCCAGCTCCCGCGAGTCCCTTCCTGGATGCCGAGTTCCTTGGCTACTTGAACGATCAGACGCGATGTCTCGATCACCAGTTTGACAGCTTCTTCCCGGTACTCACGGGGAGGAGTTTTCTTCGCACGCGGCAAGGGATCCCTTTTCGGTCCACCCCCGATTTCACATGGGCACATGTCCGGAAGGTTCGGAGCGGCTCAGCAGGTCCATGTCCGCCGTATCGTGCGGCTTCCTGCACGAGAAACGCTGAGAATCCGGTCGGGCCACCGGCCAGCGCGGCGTGAGTGCCGGATAACTGCGTTCTGCGTTGATCACGTGACGGAATTCGCTGCGACTATGCCTCTGGCTGGACCCCGTCAAAGCCCCTGCCGATGCTGGAGCCACCTCAGACGGAAGGAATAAGAGTCATGCACAAATGGTGGCCTTTAGTGGTGGTCTGTCTAGGATCTTTCATGTTGATCGTGGACACCACCGTGGTGACCGTCGCGCTGCCGGACATGGCCCGTTCTCTCGATGCGCCGCTGTCCGACATGCAATGGGTGCTCAACATCTACACGCTGGCACTCGGCATCGTCACGCTCAGCGCGGGATCGCTGGGTGACCTCTACGGCAAGCGCCGCATCTTCATCATCTCGCTGCTGCTCTTCGCGCTCGCCTCCCTGACCTGCGGGCTGGCCGGCAATGCCGCAGTACTCATCGCGGCGCGCGGGGTACAGGGAGTGGGCGGCGCGGCGATGATCGGTACCACCCTCGCTCTGCTCGGCAGCAGTTACGAAGGTAAGGACCGTGGCGTCGCGATCGGCTACTGGAGCGCGGTACTGGGGATGGCGGCAGCCGCCGGGCCGATCCTCGGTGGTGTGCTCACCCAGTACCTGAGCTGGCGGGCAATCTTCTACATCAACGCGCCGATCAGCATCGTGGCGCTGGTGCTAGCAGCTATGTTCGTCCCCGAATCCCCCCGTGAACAGCGGGCCCGCGTCGACATTGCGGGCATCGTGACTTTCGCGGTCTTCGCCGGATCGCTGATCTACGGACTAATCACGGCCGGCGAGCACGGCTGGACAGGGACCACGACACTGGTGTTTTTCGGCATCGCCGCGGCGGCACTGGTGGTCTTCGCCCTGCTGGAGCGGGCGCAGCAGAATCCGATGCTCGACATCCGGCTGTTTGCCAACGCGTCCTTTGCCACCGTCATGTTCGGTGTCGTGAGCTCTGCGGTGGCGTTCGCCTGCCTGGTTTACACCTCCATCTGGCTACAGGGTGTGTTGCGCCTGTCGCCGTTGGGCGCAGGCATCGCGCTTGTCCCGATGGCGGTCACCTCGTTCTTGGCCTCATCGCTGATCGGCAAACGGCTGCACCGGGTGCCGCCGCGGGTCACCATCGGCCTGGGCCTGCTCTTCAATACCATCGGGTGTGGCTTGGAATTCCTCATGCTGCACGCTTCGGCGACTGCGTGGACGCTGGCACCCGGCCTGGTAGCGATCGGGCTCGGCATCGGTATCGGGGGTCCCGGTACGAACGCCGCGGTCCTGGCCTCAGTGCCCAAGGAGCGCAGCGGTATGGCGTCCGGTGCAATGGCCACGTTCCGGCAGTTCGGCCAGGCGCTCGGGGTGGCCGCGCTCGGCGTGGTGTTCCTCTCATCGATCTCCAACCGGCTGCAGGGCGACACCGCCGACCCACGCGCCACAGCGGCGGCGGTGGCATCCGGTGGGGCACCCGATCTACCGGCATTGCCGGATGCCGGAGCTCATGCGTTGGGTCTGGTGTTCCTGTCCACGGCGGTGCTGAGCGGACTTGCGTGTCTCTTCACGGTGTTGTGGGTTCGCGGGGCCAAGGAGCCGGTACCGGATCAGAGGCCTGCCCCGGCCACGGGTCACCCAGCCGAGGCGTGAGACCGCAGCGCGGATACCCAGGCACGACCGACGCGGCGACCGGCTGTCCGAGTGGCCGACCGCTGGGGAATATCAATCTCTGCGGGGAATTCGACGGAATCCGTCACCCGATAAGCTGATCTGATGGATGACGTCAAGCTTGACCCCGTAGATCGAGGTTTGATTCACGCCCTCCAGATCGACGGCCGAGTGCCGTTCGCTCGAGTAGCTGACGTGCTGGACGTCTCCGAGAACACCATCGCGCGCCGCTACCGGCGCCTACGGTCCGCCGGGCTCGTACGAGTCGTAGGCGCCGTCGTCGGTACACGACTGGGCCAGATCGCCTGGACGGTACGCCTACGATGCACACCCGATGCCGCCGCGGCGATCGCCCGGGCCCTGGCCGCCCGAACGGACACCTTCTGGGTCCACGTGATGTCCGGTGGCACCGAGATCTCCTGCGTCGTACAGGCAGCCACCGACGGGGAACAAGACGGGCTGCTACTGCAAAAGCTTTCCCGTACCGCCCGGGTCACCTCCGTGACGGCCCACTCGATGCTGCAGGGATTCGCGAGCCCCCGAGGCTGGGCCGGCTTGCGTTACCTCAGCAACGAACAATCCGAACGGCTTCGCCCCGACATCGTCGTTGATGTCGAGACGCCGGTAACCCTGACCGCCGAGGACGAACAACTGCTGGATCAGTTGGGCCGCGACGGACGAGCCAGCCACAAGGCGCTCTCCGACACGACCGGCTGGTCCGAGTCGCGCGTGAAGCGACGCATCGAGCAGCTGGAGCGCCTTGGTGTCCTCTCCTACGAGCTGGACATCCCGTCCACGGTGCTCGGCTATCAGGTCGAGGCACGACTCTGGATGTCCGTCCGCCCCTCCGGACTGGTGTCCGTGGCAACCGAGCTCTCCAGCCATCCGGAGGTGTCGTTCGCCGCGGTCACCACCGGTCCTACCAACCTCGTCGCTGCCGTCATCTGCCGGGACTCCCGCGACCTGTACCGCTACCTGACAGAACGAATCGCCAGCCTGGACGAGGTGCACAACGTAGAGACCGCACCGGTCAACCGCACGATCAAACGCAACGGAGCCATCTTGGCAGCCTGAGCGGGTTCACGCGCCGGCCACAGGCTTCAGATGGGCGGCGCGGCTGAAGCAGGTCCAGATCGCGGGCTGACGGGATTCAAGCCTGCGACCCCTCGACCCGCGGTAGTGGTGTCCATTGGTAGTGCGTCGACGTGGTGATGTCGTGGAAGCCGCAGCGGCGCAGGATCGGGGCGCTGGCCGGGGACGCGTCGACGTGCAGCAGCCGGAAGCCGCGGGCGGCCGCCTCCCGCGCCCGGGCGGCGAGCAGCGCCCGGTAGATCCCCCGGCCCCGCCACTCTTCCAGGGTCACGCCGCCGAGCAGCGCCACGAACTCGGTGCCCGGGTTGTAGATCACCCAGGCAGAGCAGACGACCCGGCCGCCGGCCTCGGCCACCAGGACGGTGATCTGGCCGGGATCGGCTGAGACCTGCGAGTGCAGGTCCTCCGCCACCCAGGACAGGTCGACGCCCAGCACCTCGGTCTCCAGGTCGGCGATGCGGCGCAGGTCGCCGGGTGCGCTGACCGCCCGCAGCGTCACGCCGCCGGGCAGGACCGGGTCGGCGGCCACCTCGTCGGCGACGCCGATCAGCACCGCCGACGACGGCTCGGCCACGAAACCCGCCGCGACCAGCCGCTCGGGCAGCTCCGCGGGCAGGTCGTGCGCCCGCACCTTCCACTCGACGCCCTGACCACGGGCCTGGAAGTAGTCCCGCTGCCGGGCGATCAACCGGTCCAGTGCGGCGCCGGTGACGCCGACGTCGCGCGGCGCCCGGAGCCGTCCCACGTGCCCGCCGACGATCCGGAGCACCGGTCCGTCGTACTCGTGGGTGACGCCGGTCGGGACGGCGCCGGTCGGCATCCGCATCTGCGTGTCGTAGGCGGCCAGCAGTGCGGCGACATCAACCATGCCCCATGCGATCACTTCTGGCCGAGCACGTGCAACAGAGAAACCATGAAGTGGCGTCTTCCTGAGGCAGATAACCGACACGACCGAGCCGTCCACCGCTCCGGACTGTCGGCGCATCTCGTCTCCCTCACCACGAACGCTGGTACCTCACCTGGCCGGGCGCCTGCCACCGGGACCGCCCGTAGGGGTCGCACCAGGGACCCGGGGCATTGACTGTCGTCACTGGCGGTGGCAGCGTCGGCTGCGTCAACGTCGCTCGGGGGGAGACGCATCATGCCCAGTCGTCGCACTGTCCTGGCCGGATCCGCGGCCGCCGCGTTCGTTGCCGGCGCGGGAACCGCCGCACCGGCCGCAGCATCGTCCGGCGGGCTGGACCGGGAGGCGTTACAGGCCGCCCTGGACCGGATCGTCGCCACCGGGGGGACCGCCGCGCTGGCCCGGGTGGACAGCCCGACCGGCAGCTGGCGCTCGTCCAGCGGGGTGGCGCAGCTGGGGCGGCCGGCCCGGCCGGTGGTCACCGGGCAGTTCCGGGTCGGCAGCATCACCAAGACCTTCGTGGCCACCGTGATCCTGCAGCTGGTCGGTGAACGGCGGCTGAGCCTCGAGGACACCCTCGAACGGTGGCTGCCGGGCGCGCTGCCGAACGGCGCGCAGATCACGGTCCGGCAGCTGATGCAGCACACCAGCGGGGTGTTCGACTACACCGAGGCGCTGTTCACCAGCGTCGAGGACGTCCTGCGCGTGCGGTACCAGACCTTCCGGCCGGAGGAGCTGGTCGCGCTCGCGGCCGGGCAGCCGCCGGTGTTCGAGCCGGGCACCTCCTGGTCGTACTCCAACACCAACTACGTGCTGCTCGGGATGATCGTGCGCCGGGTGACCGGGCATGCGTACGGAAGAGAAGTCGGCCGGCGGATCCTGCGGCCGCTGCGCCTGCACAGCACCGAGGTGCCCGGCACGGACACCACGATCGACGGGCCGCACGCGCACGGGTACGAGCCGATCGAGCAGAACGGCGTGGTCGTGCCGCTGGACTTCACCGACCTCAACCCGTCGATGGCCTACTCGGCCGGCGAGATCGTCTCCAGCACGGCGGATCTGAACCTGTTCTACCGGTCGCTGCTCGGCGGGCGGCTGCTGCGCCGGGCGCAACTGGCCGAGATGCTGGCGAATCCGGTGGGCGAGCTGAACTACGGCCTCGGCATCTACCAGCAGCCGCTGCCCGGCGGCCCGACCTTGTGGGGGCACACCGGCGGCATCTTCGGGTATCTCACCTACTCGTTCACCACCGCGGACGCCGCCACTCAGGCGACCGTGTCGGTCAACCCGTGGCTCGGCGATTTCAGCGCCGCCCTGATCGACCTGCTGCTGATCGCGTTCGGCGCCACCGCGCCGGTCGCCAGGGCCGCCGCGCCGACCGGCCTGCTCCTGGCACCGGGTTTCCGCGTCCCGGCGGCGTGACCGTCACCGTGGACTGATCGTGGTCCGGCCGCCCGGCGCTCCGTACAACCACAGGGTGCCGGGCGGTGGACCGGGCAGCGCCCCGCGCAGCAGCTGGGCGAGCGCCCGGCCCAGCTCAGCCACCGGCCCCGGCTCGTACGCGTGGTCCCCGCGGAAGATCAGGTGCCAGTCGTCGGACTGCCCGGGGGTGCGCGGCGGCCGTTCGAGCAGCCGCGCCGCGCTCTCCTCGAACAGCTCGGCCAGTTCCTCGCGCCCCTCGGCGTCCAGGTCGAGGGAGACGTCGAAGAACAGGTCACTGACCATCGCCTGCCGGCGCAGTTCCTCCACCCCGGACACCCACCAGTCCGGGCGGTGTTCCGGCGGGATGCCCTCGACGTCGCGGAGCAGCTGGGCGAGCAGGATCGACAGGGCGCCGTCGTACGCCCAGATCTCCCGCCCCGGATCCGGCAGATCCGGTGGCGGCCCGCCATAACAGCCGATCGACCTGGTTTTGCTCACCGTTCCATGGTCGCCTATCCGCGCCCGCAGGTCACGGCATGAGAATCAACCGGATCGGGTTGTTCTCCTTCGCGTCGAGCTGCCGGACCGCCTCGGCCGCCTGCGCCAGCGGCAGGGTGCCGCTCACCGAGCCGGAGAACTCCACCCGGTGCAGCGCGACCAGCGACAACAGCTCCAGGACGTGTTCCGGTCCGGAGCCGTAGTGCCCGCGGATCTGCTGCTCGAGGAAACTGAACCGGGTGCCGTCCGGGACGGTCAGCGGCTGGTCGGTGAGCCCGACCAGGATCAGCTTGCCCCACCGGGCCAGGGACCGGGCGGCCTGCACCCGCACCCCGGCGACCCCGGCGAAGTCGAACGCGTACGCCAGACCGGTCCCGCCGGTGGCCTCGCCGACCAGGCTCGCGAACTCCGGGTCCTCCGGGTCCAGGGCCAGGTCGGCGCCGAACTGCAGGGCCCGTTCCCGCGCCGAGGGCAGCGGGTCGATCGCCACGATCGGGGCCGCACCGATCATCCGCAGCAGCTGGACGGCGTGCGCGCCGAGCCCGCCGACGCCCCAGACGCCGACCGCCCGGGCCGGTTGCACCCCGGCGGTCGCGGTGATCGCCGCCCACGGCGTGGAGACCGCGTCCGGGATGAAGCAGGCCTGCTCGAACGAGAGCGTGTCCGGAATCGGGACGACGGTGCCGGCGGTCGCGACGGCGTGCTGCGCCCAGCCCCCGTCGTAGTCCACGCCGCGGGTCAGCACCGACCCGCCACGGATCTCGCCGGCCTGCAGCAGCACCCGCTCCCCCACGGTCAGCCCGTGCACACCCTCGCCGACCTCGTCGATCACCCCGGCGGTCTCGTGTCCGAGAGTGACCGTGTCCCCTTGCAGGTACAGCGGTTTGAGGATGCCCTGGATCAGGTGCACGTCGGAGAGGCACACCCCGGCTGCGCGCACCGCGATCCGGACCTGCCCGCGCCCGGCGTGCGGCTCGTCCACCTCCTCGACGGCGAACTTCCCGGTGGACACGTTCAGACGGCCAGCCAGCATGCTGCGACTCTCCTCAAGCCTCGACATCGCTTGATCACATGCGTACCACGAATGACGCGGCAAAACCGGGTATAGCGCCCGCGTGCCAGCACCGTGCCAGCCGGATGGCAGGGCGCCCCGGCACGCTGCGGCGATGACGAACGCGAACTGGCAGGCCGGGCGCACCACCGCGCCGGACGGGACGGCCGTGACGTTTCTCGAGGTCGGCGCCGGGCCCGGGCTGGTCGTGGTGCCCGGCAACAACCGGCGCGCCCACCATTACCGGGAGCTGGCCGTCGCGCTGGCGGACCGCTACCGGGTGACCGTGATCGATCGGCGGGGCCGGGGCGCGTCCGGACCGCAGGGACCGGACTACAGCGTCGAGAGCGAGGCCGGCGACGTCCTGGCGGTATTGGCGGCGACCGGCGCGAAATGGCTGTTCGGGCACAGTTACGGCGGCCTGGTCGCGCTGCACGCCGCGCTGCGTCAGCCCCCGGCAGGGCTCGCGGTCTACGAGCCCGGCGTCAGCCTCGGCGGGTCGTTCACCGCCGGCTGGCTGCCCGATTTCACCCGGCTCGTCGAGCGGGGCCGGCACCACGCGGCGATGACGCTGTTCCTGCGGCGGACCCGGCTCGCCCCGGTCGGCGACGCCCCGGCGCCGGTCTTCCACGCGCTGGCGTTCCTGCTGCTGCACGGCTCGGACGGCGCCGACACCAGGGCGATGATGGCGACCACGCCGCGGGAGATCGGCGAGGTCGTCCGGCTGGACTCCGACGGGAGCCGCTACGCCGCGGTCACCTGCCCGACCCTGCTGCTCGGCGGGGGCCGCACCCCGGCTTATCTCACCGGCGTACTCCCGCTCTTGTCGCAGATCATCCCGGACGCCCGCCTGGAGATGATCGACGACCTGGACCACAACGCGCCCGACCTGAACGCCCCCGCCCTCATCGCCGCCCGCCTGTCCGGGTTCCTGCATTAAAACCCTTTTCCGGTACGGCGTGGAGCCGCGTGTCGTGCCCGCCGCGGGCGTGCTAAACAGTCCGGATGCCCGCATACACGCCGCATTCGGAATGGACCGCTGACGCGCTGACGGTCGTCGCCCGCGCCGAACGGGAGGCGGTCACCCGCGGTCACCGGTGTGTGCGCTCCGAGCACTATCTGTACGCGCTGCTCGAAGCGGACGGGCCGCGCACCGTGCTGGCCACGCTGGACGTGCCGGTCGACCGGCTGCGGCACCGGGTCGGCGAGGTGCTCGCCGGTGAGCTGCCCGGCACCTCCGACGTGCCGCGGGTGCTCGAGGCGGCGCGGTTCGAGATGGACCTCGAGGAGATCCGGTACCTGAGCACCGAGCACCTGCTGATCGGGGTCGCGGTCGAGGGCGACGGGCTGCTCGACGAGGCCGGTGCCACCCCCGACCGGCTGCGCGAGGGCACCTATCAGGTGTTCCGCTCCGCGGTCTACGGGCCACCGCCGGCTTTCGGCCACCACGCCGTGACGGTCCCGCCGGCGCTGCGGGCGCTGGACGACGAGCTCGGCGTGCTCGCCCGGCACCACGAGGCGCCCGACGACGAGTTGCTCGCCCGGCGCCGTGACCTGGTGAGCGAATGGTCCGGCTGGGTGGACACGGTCCGGGTGGTCCGGGAGGCGGAACTGCTGCGGGCCGAGGTGCGGCGTCTGCACCGCTTATTGCGTACGCATGGAGTCGATCCTGGTCGTTGAAATAATGGGTCGGAAATGGTGGCCTGGTGCTGCTACGGTTCGCGGCGGAAAGGGGACCACCGTGCCGAAGCTGAACCAGATCATCGCCGTGGAGAAGGGCGTCAAGAGCAAGGCGTTCGCTGATCTCAGCGAGGCGCACCACGCCGTGCAGAAGACCGGCCCGCTCGCCGGCATCTCCCGGACGTACCAGCCGAAGGACGAGGAGGGCGAGCAGCTGCCCGCCGAGTCCACCCGGGTGCAGATCAAGGCCGAGGACGTGCTGCGAGACGTCGGCGTGACGCTGACCCGGCTCTTCGACGTGACCGCGACGAAGGACTGGACGAACTGCGTGGCCCGCGCCGACGTGGTGGTCGACGGGCGCACCATCGCCGCCCAGGTGCCGGTGACCTATCTGCTGTTCCTCGAGAAGCAGCTGGTCGACCTGCACACGTTCGTCAAGAAGCTGCCGGTGCTGGACGCGTCCGAGACCTGGGTGCGCGACGACTCCACCGACAGCTGGCGGACCGAGCCGGTGCGTACCAACCGGACCAAGAAGGTGCCGCGCAACCACGTCAAGGCCGAGGCCACCGAGAAGCACCCGGCCCAGGTCGAGGTGTACTACGAGGACGTCACGGTCGGGTACTGGACGACCCTGAAGTTCTCCGGTGCGCTGCCGGCCCGGCGGGTCAACGAGATCCTCGAGCGGGTCCTGGCGCTGCAGACCGCGGTCAAGTTCGCCCGCGAGGAGGCGAACAACAGCGAGGTCACCGACCAGCGGGTCGGCGCGGCCGTCTTCGGTTACCTGTTCGGGTGACCTTCATGATCTCCCCGTGGGAGCGCGGGGTGGCGCCGGGAATCCGGCGTGAAGCTGACAGCTGAGGCTGAAACTGAATTGACCGGTGACAGTGTGGGTTCGAGTCCCACCCCCCGCACCACGCGCGGGGGTAGCCCAACGGGCAGAGGCAGCCGGTGTGAGACTCAGATTCTCGCTCCAACGTCAGCATTCACCACTGATCACCAGATCAACCGAGTCGGGACGGAGACAGCGGATGCCGGTTCAAGTCCGGCCCGCCGCGCTGTCGAGCGGCGGTAGTTTAACGGCAAAACCCGTATGTCATTATGAATGATCCCGGCTGTTAAACGTGCTGGTGTGTGCAATTCAGTGGTAAACGGAGGCCCGGGGATTGGCCATATCCCCGGGCTTCACCAATTCCTGGTGCTTATTGGAATCGCGCGAACTTGGCGATCGCGGCCGGCGCGACCGGGGTGAACAGGTTGACCAGGGTTCCGCTCGGGTCGCGCAGCAGCATGGACCGGTTGCCCCACGGCATCGTGGTCGGCGGCAGCAGCACCGCGGCGTCGAGCCGCTCGTGCACGGCGTCCACGTCATCCACCAGGAATTCCACGATCTTTTCGTCCGCCTTGACCGATTCCGGCACTGTCCTGGTGCTGGCGATCGCGAGCGTCGCGGCGCCGGTGGTGATCTCCGCGAACTCCGGGGTGATCTGGTTCGCCTTGATCCCGGTCACCTGCTCGTAGAACGCGATGAGGCGGGCGGTGTCGTCGGTGATGGCGCGGATCGAAACGAGGTTCATGCCGGAGACGTTAGAACTGATACTGGACAGATTCCGCCCAGTATCAGATTTACGGTGAGCCGATGACCCGCCCGACCGCCCGCGTGCTCACCCTGCTGGAACTGCTCCAGTCCGGTGGCGTCCGCACCCTGGCCGACCTGTCCGACCGGCTCGGCGTCGACCAGCGCACCGTGCGTCGCTACGTCCAGCACCTGATCGACCTGGACGTCCCGGTCGAGTCGGTCCGTGGCCGCTACGGCGGGTACCGGGTGGCCCGGGGTCACCGGCTGCCCCCGCTGATGCTCGCCGAGGACGAGGCCCTGGCCGTCCTGCTGAGCCTGTCCGGCCTGACCAGCGGCACCGGCCCGGCCGGCGAGACCGCGGCGGCCAAGCTGCGCCGGGTCCTGCCCGCTCCGCTCCAGCTCCGCCTCGACGCGGTCCTTGCCACGGCCGCGACCACCGCCCCGACCGCTCCCCCACCGGACGCCGCAATCCTGCTGCCGTTGGCCGCCGCCATCCGCACCCACCAGCCCATCCGCCTCACCTACGCCACCCCGGCCGCCGCCGCTCCCGGCGCTCCCGGCGCTCCCGGCGCCCACTCCTCACCCGATTCTCCCCGCATGCCCGATTTTTCCGGCACGCTGGGTTTTTCCGGCTCTCCCGGCACGCCCGGCACGCCCAACTCCCCCGGCACGCCCGCCACGCTCGGTTCGCCGGACTCCCCCGGCTCTCCGGGTTCTTCCGGCTTTCTTCGTGAGCGGACGCTGCATCCATATGGGCTCGTCGTCCACTCCGGGCGCTGGTATGTGATCGGCCTCGACCCGGCGTTCGGCGAGGAACGAACACTTCGCCTGGACCGCATCGGGCAGGTCCGCGCGATGCCCGGCTCTTTCGAGCCGCCGGCCGATTTCGATCCGGCCGAGCGCCTGGTCACCGGCTTCGCCACCGCGAACTACCGCTACGACGTGCGCCTGCGCATCCAAGCCACCGCCGCCCAGATCCGCACCCGCCTACCCGCCACCGTCGCCACCATCCACGAGTCCGCCGGCCCCTGGCTGCACGTCGACATCCGGGCCGCGAGCCTGACCTGGATCCCCGGCGTCCTCGCGTCGCTCGACCACCCCTTCGTCGTCGACCATCCCGCCGAACTGCGCACCCTGATCACCGCCCTCGCCACCCGCCTGACCGCCTCGGCCCGCAGCCCTTCAACCTGAGTGGGCCAACCGGCTGATCTCGGCATGCCAGACTCCTGGTGTGCAGACGGACGAGTTCTGGCCCCTTGTCGAGCAGGCCCGAGCCGACGCCGCCGGACCCGAATGGCCGCTCCCCTCCGCGATCGCCGAGGCCCTGGTCGAACGGCTCATCGCACTCCCGCTCGACCGGATCCTCGAGTTCCACCTGTGTTTCGAACGTGTCGAGAGCCGCGCCGATCGGTGGGAGTTGTGCGCAGCCGCCTACGTGATCCAGGACTACCTGTCCGACGACAGCTTCTCGTATTTCAAGGCTGGCCTGATCGGTCTGGGCCAGACGAGCTTCGAGAAGGTCGTCGCTGACGGCGACGCACTCGCGGACATTCCTCTGGTGCAGGCCATCGCCGCAGGCCGAGCGGACAAGTATCTTCTGTCGGCCGAGTCGATCGACAACGCCGCGTCGACTGCTTATGGCCGTCAGGCCGGCGACGACGATGACTTTTGGGACGACCTCGACACCCTCCCCGAGGACGACGAGGAGCACTCATCGGGCACAGATGAACCGTGGTCAGGACGCTTCGGCAGCCAGGAGGACGCCGCCTTGATACCGGTACGCCTCCCGCGCTTGACCGCACTGTTCTCAGCCGCCAAGAACGCCGCCACGAACCACCCGGAGCCCTAACCACCTGCCCTGGCGGCGCCACCCCTCAACCCACCGCGATCTTGGAGACTTGCGCCCACATATCAACCGCAACTCTCCAAGATCGAGCCGCATAGCCGCATAGCCGCTAGACAGGCCGGCGGGCGAGAGGTGGGTCAGTGGGCGGCCGTGAGTTCGCGTTCGCGGTGAGGAGGGGACGGCACCCGCAGCGGCGGCGCTTCGGGGAGGTCGTCCATCGGGCGGGCCGGGGCGCGGCGCAACCCGAGATACGTGATCAGGCCGATGGGCAGGATCAGCCAGAAGGACAGCAGGCGGTAGACCAGCACCGCGGCGGTCGCGGTGGCCGGGGCGGCGCCCAGGCTCAGCGCGGTGACCAGGCTGGCCTCGACGAAGCCGAGCCCGCCGGGGCTCAGCGGAATCTGCCGCACCACCTGCGCGATCAGGTAGGCCGCCCCGATCGCCTGCCAGCTCACCGGCAGCGCGACCGCGTGAGCCGCGGCGATCAGGCAGAACGCGTCAGCGGCCCAGTTCAACGCGGACCAGAGGATGGCCGCGGCCGCGTCGCGGGGACGGATCGACCGGGCCGCGATCAGGGCCGCCGCCGCTTCCTTCCGGATCCGGCCCACGATCGGCCACCCAGAAATCCCGCGCACGGCTGCAGCCCCACGATCCACCCACCGCCGGACCGCTTCAACCCAGCCACCGCCAGCAGTCCGCCCCGCAAGCACCCCGCGCCTCATCGGCCGCCCCGCAGCAGTGCCATCAGCGCCGGGCCTCGCCGGGGCACCCGCGTCGACGGAGTGTGACGGCTTGATGCCGTGGGCGAGGCCTGCCGCCCGCAGTGACTGGTCGAACTCGGAGACCGGGCGGGATCGATCGACGCCGGCCGCTCGGCTTGTCTGGGTGAAAGCGGTCGCCGGCCGGGGCCTAACAGTTCGCTGCCGCTGGGCGACAACGGTCGCCGGCCGGGCGCGGCCGGGCGCTCGGTGCGGCTGAGCGCCGTCCGGGGCGATGTGCGGGCGGGCGCGGACCGCGATCAGCAGCGCGGCGAGCAGGACGCCCGCGGCCGCGAACGCCTCATACGAAGCGGAACCCCACCAGGTCACGACCGCGGACGGGCCGAACGCGACCGCGCACACCGTGAGCAGGCCGGTGAACGACGCGAGCAGGGACAGCAGGGTGACCGTCGCCGCGGTGGTACCGGTGGCGCCGCGACGCCGGTACTGCTGGACGGCGAAGGCGGCCGACATCGCCGAGCCGGCGGGCAGCGCCATGCTGATCGCCGAGCGGCTGTAGGTGATCGCCAGGGCATCGCGGGCGGAAACGGTCACACCGGCCGAGCGCAGCAGGCGGCGTTGCTGCCACGCGAACGCCGCCTGGGAGAGCACCTGGGCCAGCAGAGCGGACGCCGCCCAGCGCGCGTCCGCCGTACGAAGAATGGTCCAAATCGCACCGGGAGCCGGAAGTCGACCGCGGAGCGTGAGCACGACGGCGGCCGCGGCGATCGTCAGCACGGCGGACCGTGACAGCCAGTGCCTGGTCGCGGTGCTCAGGGTTTTCACAGCAGCTAGTTTCACCCAAACTTGCACTTCCGGCAAGTTTGCACTTTGAGAAGTGGATCACGTCGTTTAGGGTTGCGCCGTGGAGGAGAACCTCGGGCTGCGCGAGCGCAAGAAGCTGGCCACCCGGATGGCGCTGTATGAGGCCGCCGTGCGCCTGGCCGCCGAGCGAGGCGCCGACAACGTCACGATCGACGCGATCGCGGAAGCGGCCGGGGTGTCGCGGCGGACGTTCACGAACTACTTCGCGAACAAGGAAGAAGTCTTCTACTACCGCGACGCCTACCGGATGCGCCGGCTGTGCGCGGCGATCCGCCAGCAGCCGGGGTCCGATCTGTGGACGGTGCTGACCGGCGCGGCCCTGGAGTTGCTGACCGAGGCGTACGCGGACGCGGACACGTCGTGGATCACCCAGCGGCGGCTGCTGCACGGCGATCCGAATCATCTGGCGCACCAGATCGCGGCGTACACCGCGATCGAGCGGGAGCTGGCCGGCGAGATCGCGTCCCGGGTGACCGGGCCCGGCGCGGAGCTGCGCGCCCGGGTGTTCGCGGCGTCGTTCATGACCGCGATGCGCACCTCGGTCCAGTACTGGATCGACCACCCGGAGACGTCCCTGCCGGACACATTCCGCACGGTCGCCGCGATGGTCGCCCCGAAGGGATCCTGATCGGTCAGCGGCCCAGACCCGGGTTGACCAGAACCAGTCAGCGCGGGCGGACCAGGCCCACGTCGTAGGCGATGATCGTCGCCTGCACCCGGTCCCTCGCGCCGATCTTGGTGAGCAGCGCGTTGACGTGCGCCTTGACCGTGCCGACCCCGATGCCCAGCGCCGCGCCGATCTCCGCGTTGGACAGCCCCTGCGCGATCTGCCCGAGCACGTCCCGCTCGCGCGGGGTGAGCGCGTCCAGCCGCGGATCGCTTTCGGGCACGGACGTCACGGCCCCGGTGGCGAACGCGTCGATCAGCCGCCGGGTGACCGCCGGGCTCAGCATCGCCTCACCGGCCGCGACCGTGCGGATCGCCGCGACCAGCTCGGCCGGCTCGGCATCCTTGAGCAGGAATCCGGACGCGCCGGCCCGCAGCGCCGCGAAGACGTAGGCGTCCTGATGAAAAGTGGTCAGAACCAGGACCTTGGGTGGGCGCGGCCCGGCGGTCAGCCGCGCGGTCGCGGTCAATCCGTCAATTCCCGGCATCCGTACGTCCATCAACACGACGTCCGGAGCGACCCGGGCGGCGAGGGCCAGCCCGGCAGCGCCGTCGCCGGCCTCCCCGACCACGTCCAGGTCGGGCTGGGAGCCGACGATCGCGGCCAGCCCGACCCGGACCATCACTTGATCGTCCACGATCATCACCCGAACACCGATGGCGGCACCTCCCGATCCGATCCGGTCATCGCGGCCCCACCATCCCCCGCCTCGCCGGCGCCGGCCGCACCCGGCGACCCGGTAGCGCCCCCGGACTCCATGACCCCGGAAGGCAGCGCAGGCGCGGAAGGCGCCACAGCCGAGGACAGCGACACGGGCGCGGGCCGCGCCGGCGCCGTGGTCAGATTGTCGAGCAGTGCGCGCATCGCCCTCAGCGCCTCCCGGGCAGACGTCAGCACCGTCGGCAGATCACCCCGGTCCGCGGCCTGCGGGAGCGCCGCCGCGTGCTGCAGCACCGCCGCGCGCAACCCGTCGGCGAACCGGGCTCGTTCCGCGCGCGCCCGCAACCCCGCGAGCGCGGTGGCCGACGCCACCCCGGACTCCTCCCGGCTGCGCCGCCGCTCCCGCCGTACCCGGGCCGCCCGCCCGGCCGCCCAGCTGCCGAACATCGGCGCCGCCAGCAGCACCGCGATCAGCACCGTGAAGACCGCCAGCAGCGCCAGCCCGAAAATGTTCACGAACGGGTTGCCCGACGACGCCGCCGAGACCGCCACCATCAGCACGGACAACGCCAGCGCCGACGACAGCGCCGCACCCAGCCCGGCCAGCCAGGTCAACCGCGGCCGGACCCCGTACGCCGCGACCGCATAGACCGCGATCACCTCGGCACCCGCGCTGAACAGGAACACCCACGAGTCCTCGTCGCCGACCACCCCGGCCGCGCCCAGCAGCGGGCCGAGCCAGGTGGTCGCCGCGACGGCGAGCAGCACCCACCAGGGCCCGTGCCGGCGCCACAGCAGCGGCACCACGTGCGCGATCAGCGCCGCCAGCACCAGCAGGGTGGCCGCGGTGTTCAACGCGCTGTCCGGTGCGAACAACCCGGCCGCCGGGAGCAGTACGGCCAGCAGGACCAGGCCCGCGTCGATCACGGCTTGGCTGCGCAGCCAGCGGTTGACCCGCTGGTTGCGGCTCTCCACAAATGGCAGCGAGGCCCGCACCCGCCACCCGCCGCCGTCGCGTGGGCCGGCGGTGAGCGTCCCGCCGAGCGCCTGCGCCCGGTCGCGCATCCCGGTCACGCCGCGCCCGCCGCCCAGCCCCACGACACCGGTGGCCTCGGTGCCCGTCCCGTCGTCGTCGACGGTGAATTCGGCGCTGTCCCGTCCGTACCAAAAACGGATTTTGATGGTGGATCCTGGCGCGTAACGCAGCGTGTTGGTGAGCGCCTCGCGGGCGATGCCGTGCAGCGCGCCGGCGAGCGGCCCGGGCGGATCGCCATCCGGAAGGTCCAGGACGACCTGCTGGCCCAGCTGGGCAAAACCGGCCACCAGCTCGGTCAGTGACGGTGCCTCCTCCTGCGCGTCGGCCGCGTCCGCGGGCAGGATCGCGACCAGCCGGCGCAGCGCGTCGAGGGTGTCCCGGCCGGTGCGCGCCGCGAACGACAGCGCCTCGTCGCGCAGCTCCGGGCGCTGCTCGGCGAGCAGGTCGGCGGCCTGCGCGTTGACCACGATCGAGGTGAGGTGGTGCGCGGTGACGTCGTGCAGTTCCCGGGCGAGCCGACCGCGTTCCTCCGCGGCAGCCTCCCGATGTGCCGTTTCGGCCGCAGCAAGCCGGCGGGCGGCCGCGGCCCGGTCCCGGTGCCAGCGCCGGCGGACCCGCCCGAACGCCGCGGTCATCCCGTTGACCGCCAGCGAGAGCAGCACCTCGAGGGCGAGATCGCTGGTCACGCCGCTCTGCACGGCACTCAGCGCGCCCTGCCAGACGACCAGGCCGCCGAGGCTGAGCAGCATGGTCCGCATCGGACAGCGGGCCGCGACGCTGAACAGCGCGATCAGGTCGGCCAGACCGATCAGCAGCACGGCGGCAACGTGATCGTCCGCGGACACCACCGTGGTGGCGACCGCGAGCGCCGCGGAGACCACCAGCAGGCTCCCGACCGGGCGGCGCAGGCGCAGGCCGAGACCGCCGGCCACGGCCAGTGACGCGAGCACGATCGTCACGTTCTGCCACCGTGACAGCGGGTCCAGCGGCAGCAGGGCGAGTTGTCCCGCGGCGAGGAGGACGGGCAGCAACCAGGTGGCCATGGTGGCCATAGATTAGGCGAGCGCTCCACACCGCCGGGTAGAGGGCGGTTCCTTGATCGCCGCGCTTGACCCGCTTGCTTAGGGTGATCCGCATTCATCGGCGGGAGCATCATCGTGACGGCTGAATACCTGCTGCAGACCGCGGAGACCTACGAGCGCGCGTTCGGCTTCCTGACCGAGGAGTTCGACCTGCGCGCGGACCGCCCCCAGTTCCGCCACGGCGGGTTCGCCCTCACCTACCAGGGCGTTTCCACCGGTGTGCGGGTCGACTGGTACCCGCGCGACCCGATCTCGGTCTGGCTGCTCTGCCCGGAGGCGTTCGACCTGCAGGATTTCGAGGAGCTCAGCGGCCACACCCGGCAGGTCGGCGACGCCATCTACTCCCCGAGCCCCGAAAACGCCCTGCTCCTCGCGGAGAATCTGCGGGCCTACGGCGCCGACGTGCTCCGCGGTGACCTGACCCGGGTCCCGCTGGTCCAGGCCCGCGTCCAGCAACGCGCCGCCGAGTTCAGGGTCCGCTAAACCCTATTCGGTACGTGTACGGAGCGCCCGACCGCAGGCTACGAGCCGAGTCCCGGGCTGGTCTCGCGCGACACCGCCCCGCCTCCGGACCCAGCCGCGCCGTCAGGTCCGCGCCGCTCACACTTCCGGACCGCTCACCACGCGCGACCGCAGCCAGCCCGGCCCGACCCGGCTGACCGGCCGGCTGGCCGGCCGGCTGACCGGCTGCTTCACCGGCTGGCGGTGAGGGGTGCCTCGAGCAGCCGGAGACAACCCTGAGCGCCAGCCACGCACGGCCGGCTGGTGGTGAGGGGTGTCTCGAGCGGTGGGAGGCAGCCCTCAGGGCCAGCCGGGGATCGTGGGGCGCGCGGCGGTCTGGGGTGGCGCGGGCGTGGCGCGAGACCGGCGCGGGGCGTGGCTCGTGGCCTGCGGAGGGGCGCTCCGTCTTCGTACCGGAAAAGGGCGGTCGGAGGGCGACGCCTGCCGCGGGTGATGGGGCAGCAGCGGGCGGTTTCGGTCAGGCTGGTTGTTCGAGGAGGTCGAGGAGGTCGTCGAGGACGTCGGGCCAGGCGACGCCGCGGGACTCGGCCAACTGCTCGAGCATCTCGGCGGTGGCGGAGATCAGGACCAGGCCGTAGGCGGCCGGGCCGATCAGCGGGGGCTGGCCGAAGCCCAGTGTTGCGGAGAGTGCCCCGGCTACCTGTGCGGGGTCGGGCAGGCCCAGCCAGTCGCCGTGCCGGGTCGAGATGCGGGCGGCGAGAGCGTCGGCGGCTCGCTGCCGGGCGGCGGGGTCGTCCGGTTCGCCGACCGTGGCGGAGATCGCCAGGAGCAGTACCGCGCCGGAGAGCCGCAGGGCTTCTTCCGGGTCGTCGGCGTCCAGGCGTTCCAGCGCGGCGGTCAGGGTCGGCGCGTGGTGGGTGGCGACAGCCGCATATGCGTGCCGCAGCACGTCCTCGCGCTCCGATTCGATCTGCATCGCTGTTCTCTCGTCTCGCGGTGGGTCGTGCCCGTCATCCTCAGCGTGCCATGCAATAGCCGCAGATCGGACGCCACTGCCGAATTCGGCCTGCGATCCGGGCCGCCTTGAATCTCCGGACCTCCCGGGTTCCTCGCCGCCCGCAACCCAAACCTCCGGTCACCCCGCGGCCCCAGGCCACCCACGCCCCGGGCCACCTCGAACTCCTGGCCGCCCGCGCCTCGAGGCCGCCCCCTGACTCCAGGTCACCCCGCGCCGCAACTGCTCCGGGCTCGTGCCGCTCCGAGCGCGCTGACCGGCGCTGGCCCGCTGACCGAAAACGACGACCCGAAGCCGAACCGCCGGGCCGGGCCGCCGAGGCCGGGGCCGAGACCGGGGCCGAGGCCGAGACCGGAGCCGGGGTGCTGGATTGCTGGTTAGTCGGCGGGCAGTCGAATGAGAGATATCCGGGTGATTAACGTCCGGATAAAACGATCATGAGGGGGGTTCTGTCGTTTTCCGGGGGCGGCGTCGTGTGCCACTCTGAACGCCCGGATCACGGCCAGGGAGCGGAATGACCAGACGCGTTTTCGTGCATATCGGCGCGCCGAAAGCGGGCAGCACCTTTGTACAGAATGTGTTGTGGGACAACCACGCGGCCCTGAAACGCGCCGGGATCCTGCTGCCCGCCACCCGCACCGCGCAGGACCAGGCGATGACCGATCTGCGCGAGGTCTCCTGGCGCGACCCGCACGCCACCTGGACCTGGGACCAGCTGGTCGGGGGTGCCGCAAGCTGGCCCGGCGACGTGATCATCACGAACGAGGGGCTGGGCGGCGCGACCGCCGAGCAGGCCGCCCGGGCGATCCGCAGCCTGCAGCCGGCCGAGGTGCACGTGATCGTCATCGGCCGCGATCTGTGGCGGACCCTGCCGTCGATGTGGCAGGAGAACGTCAAGTCCCGCAGCGTCGGCGGCTTCGACGCGTTCCTCAGCGCGATCGAGCGGGGCAAGAACGACGCGTTCTGGAACCACACCGCGAACCGGATGCTGCGCCGCTGGGGCGACCTCGTGCCGGCCGAGCGCCGGCATCTGATCACCGTGCCGCCGCCGGGTTCGCCGCACCTGACGCTCTGGCAGCGGTTCGCCGGCGTGACCGGGATCCCGGACGGCCTCTGCGAGATCCGCGAACAGTCCGCGAACGCGTCACTCGGCGCGGCCGAGATCGAGTTGCTGCGCCGGCTGAACCGGGCGCTCGGCGACCGGTACCCGCACCGCGCGCCGTACCGGGCCGGGGTGCTGCGGCACCTGGTCAACCCGCTGCTCAAGCAGGGTCGCAACGAGCTGCGCTTCGGCATCGGCCAGGACCGCAGGCAGTGGATCCTCGACCTGACCGACGAGCGGATCAAGGAGCTCGAGGAGTACCCCTGCCAGATCGTCGGCGACCTCGCCGAGTTGCGCCCGGCCGACCTCACGGCGGCGATCTCCCCGGACGAGGTCACCGAGTCGCAGATCCTGGACGCCGCGGTCGAGGCACTGATCGGCATGATCGGGTATGCCGACGGGCTCAGCCAGCGCGCCGAACGCGGCATCATGACCCGCATCCGCGGCCGGATCACCCGCCGGCTCAGCTGAACATTTTCAGCCCACGACCTCCCCGAGAAGGTGCAGCGGCGCGGCCACGACCCCCACAAGATCAAGAGCTTTCTGGTACGCCATGGCGTGCTCTGGCGTGACCGGCCCGCCCACCAGAGGCAGCCCGGGGGTGACCGCGTGCAGCAGCGACTCGAGCTGGCACGACGCGATCGCCCCGGGCAGCCGGCCGGGATGCGCGGAGATCGGCAGCCCGGCGGCCATGGTCCGGGTCGACGGCCCGCAGTCGAGCAGTCCCCCGCCGACGATCAGTACGTCGTTCCGGGCGCGCATCCGCGCCAGCGCCCGCGTGGTGTCGAAACAGTGCGGGAACGAATCGTCGACCAGGATCGTGCCGGGCCGTAGCCGATCGACGTCGAGAGTGCCGGGCCCACCGCTGGTGGCGGCCACGATCACGTCGGCCCGGTAGATCGCGCCGACCCCGTCGGTGACGATCTCGATCGGCCCCGGATAGCCGTTCCGGCGCAGGTCGGCGCCGAGGGCGAACAGCCGCTCGGCAGCCGACGGCAGGTCGCACAGCACCAGCGCGGCCGGGGGTTCACCGGCCTGGGCCAGCAGCAACGCCAGCGACGACGACCCGATCGAGCCGACCCCGAGCACGCCCAGCACCCGCCCGGCCAGGGAACGACCGGCCGCCGCGAACGTGGTCCGGACCACCGAGGCGGCGGTCACCGCGTGCCCGGTGGTGACCTGCACGTCCGAGCGGATCAGCCGGGTGACCGCCGCGCCGTACCCGGTGTGCGCGGGGATCATGCCGGCCAGCGAGACGGTCCGGGCCCCGAGACCGGCCGCCAGGTCGGCGGCGGCCGCGGCGTCGGGGGCCAGATCAGTTGCGGTCAGCTCGTCGTCGAAGCGGGGCAGGCAGACGAACCCGGACCGCCCCAGCGGGGTGTCGATCGTCTCGAGCAGCCGCGGAGCGTTGCCGGGGAAGAGGGCGGCCCGGATCGCTTCCCGGGAGAGGGTGGGCAGCATGTCCCGTACGGCTGGGGGCAGGTCGCCGGCGAGTGCCGCGAGGTGGGCCGGCGCCGGGAGGTAGCCGACGAGCGCGGCGTCCAGGCGGTCGGCGGCGGTCGTCGTGCCCGATGGCCGGGAGGCGGGACGGGCCGTGGTGCTCGTTGCCGGTCCCGAGCCGGAGTCGAAGCCGGGATCCGGGTCATCGAGCGGTGCGGCGGATTCCAGGTCGGTGCGGAGGTGTTCGGCCAGGGTGGTCAGGGTCGACTCCGGGAGGCGGCCGCGGAAGGTCAGGCGTAGGCCGCCGTCGACCGGGCGGGCCGCCAGCAGCACGTCGGTGCCGGGTGGCACGGTCATTTCGGCGTCCGCGTCGTCCCAGGTCAGACGCAGGGTCTTGCCCTGCAGTGGGCCGAGTGCGGCGAAGTCGAGGTAGGTGAAGAAGAACTGCCAGCCGCGTGGCGCGACGAAGCTGCGAGTGCGAGCCTCGGTCACCGCGGCCGCCATCCGTTCCAGGTCGGCGCGGAACCCGGCGGGCGGGCCGGGCCGCACGGCGACCGCTGTCGCGCACGGTCCGAAGATCCGGGCCAGGTCCGGGAGGGCGTGATCGCGACCGGTCACCGCGACACCGATCGCCGGGTCCGGGCGGTCCAGCACCCGGCTGAGCGCCCGGTGGTAGGCGGTGAGGACCGGCGCCATCGGGGTGGTGCCCGCCGCCACGGCGAGGGCCCGCAGCCGGGACACCGTCGCCGCGTCGAGCGTGATCCCGGCCGTCGCGGTCGCCGTGCCGTGCCCGAGCGGCACCCCGTCATAGGGTGCGGACTCCGGCGCCAGCCCGTCGAGCAGCCCGACGTAGTCCCGGAACGACGACCGCAGCGGTGCCAGCTCTTCCTGGTCGTAAACGGTCAACAGTTCCCGCGCGAGCAGCGCCACGCTGTACCCGTCACCGACCAGGTGGTGCGCGTGCAGCAGCAGGGCGTGCTCCTCCGGACCGACCTGGATCAGCCGCAACCGCACCAGTGGCCAGCGCGCAGGGTCGAAACGGTGTGCCCGCTCGGCCGCGATCGCCGCCTGCGCTGCTCCCGGCTCGGCGGCCGCGACGTATTCCACGGTCAACCGGGCTGTTGCTGACAGCTCTCGCTGCACCGGTGGGCGGGCGTGCCGGCGGAACACCGTTCGCAGCATCGCGTGCCGCTCCACCAGGGTGTTCACCGCCTGCTGCAGACGTTCCCGATCGATCGGGCCGTGCAGACGCGGCGCGGCCAGCCAGGTCGAGTCGGCGCCGACCGCGTCGGCCAACAGGAACCCGCGTTGGCTCGGCGTCAGCGAAAACTCCGCGTTGTCGGGAGCCGCCGTGCCGCCCGCTGCGGCTGCCCGGTCACCCGAGCCGGTCTCCGACGCCGCCTGTGCCGCATCGATCGCTGCGGCCAGGGCCAGCACGGTGCGGTGCTGATAGATCACGGTGGGCCGGGGCAGAATCGGACACTCTGGTTCCAGGGCCGCGAACATCTCCAGGACCCCGATCGAGTCACCGCCCAGCGCGAAGAAGTCGTCGTCGCGCCCGACCACCGGCACGTCCAGCTGCCGCGCCCAGATCCGCGCCAGCAGCCGCTCGGTCGCGGTGACCGGAGCCGCTCGCACCGGTTCCGCACCCGCCACCAGCACCGTCCGGTCGATCTTGCCGGTGGCGGTGAGCCGCAGCTCCGCCACGATCTCGATCCGCGCCGGCACGAGATAAAACGGCACAAACCTTTCCGCGTACGATCGCAGCTCCGCTCCGGTCACCCCCGCGCCCCGGGCCTGCACCCACGCGATCAGCCGTTTCCCGTCCACCCGCACGGCGACCCGGTCCACGTCGGGGTGCCCGCGCAGCACGGCCTCGACCTCACCCGGCTCCACCCGGTACCCGTGCAGTTTGACCTGGTCGTCGAGCCGCCCGCGGAACCACAGCACCCCGTCGCGGTCGCACACCGCCCGGTCGCCGCTGCGATACCAGCGCCGCCCGTCGCGCTCCACGAACACCGCCGCGGTCTGCTCCGGATCGTCCAGGTACCCGGCTGCCACCCCGGCACCGCCGATCCACAGCTCCCCGACCTCACCCGGCGCGCACACCCGCCCGTCCACGCCGACCACCTCGACGACCGCACCGCCGACCGCGCGCCCGATCGGCAGGTGCCGTACGTCGTCGCCCGGCCGCTCCGCGATCACCTGGAACGTCGCGTTGATCGTCGTCTCGGTCGGGCCGTACAGGTTGGCGACCCGCTGACCCGGCCCGACCAGGTCGAACCAGCGCCGTACGTGCGCCGGGGACAGCTCCTCGCCGCCGACGTGCACCCACCGCAGCGCGGACAGGTCGGCGTGCTGCCGCTCGGCCGCCGCCAGCAGCTGCTCCCACAGCGTCGGCACCGAACTCCACACCGTCACCCGGTCCGCGACGAGCCGGCGCACCAGCTCGGCCGGATCGCGGACGGTGTCGCGCCCCCAGCACACCACTGTCGCGCCGACCAGCAGTGGGGCGAGCAGCTGCCGTACCGAGGCGTCGAAACACGGCGACGCGGTCTGCGCCAGGCGGTCGCCGGCACGATAGCCGAACTCCGTGATCGCCCAGTCCAGGTAGTTGGCCATCGCCCGCTGACTGATGGCGACACCTTTCGGGCGGCCGGTCGACCCCGACGTGAAGATCACGTATGCGTCGTCGTCGGGGTGGGTGGTGACGGCCGGGCGCTTGCCCTTCGTACCATCGAGGGTGATTGTCGGTCGTGGGCGGACCTGCCTCCGGTCGCCTGCGGAGACCCCCAGCGGCCTGTCGTCGTCGACGTTGACCAGCGTGAATCCGTTGAGGAGCGGTGCGGTGGTGGTGTCGCAGACGAGCACGGTGACGCCGGCACGTTCCAGCTGGCCGGCCAGGCGCGCGGGCGGGTGCGCGGGGTCGAGGGGCACCCAGGCCGCGCTCGCCTTGAGGATCCCGACTACGCCGGCCACCGTGGCGAACCCCGGGCCGGTGATCAGGCCGATCCGGCGGGCTCGATGGCTCGCCAGCCGATCCGCCAGCCGATCCGAGGCTTCGTCGAGGTCACGGTAGGTGAACGGTTGCCCGTCGGCGAGGACGGCTGTCGCATCCGGGGTGCGGCGGCTCTGCTCCCGGATCCGGTCGATCACCGCAGTCTGTGCGGTCGGCGCGGGATCCACGACCGGCGTGATTTCCGCGGGCGGCGCGCTTTCCGCGGGCGGCGTCGTTGCCGTCGGATGTTCCGCGGCGATCGGCTCCGCGCCCTCGTCGGGCAGGGCCAGCGACACGATTTCGGCCAGGTGGTCCGCGGCGAAGCGTTTGATGGTGGCGGGGTGGAACAGGGCGGTCGGATAGTTCCAGGAGAAGTGCAGGGTCTGGTGGGATTCGAAGCAGACCAGGCCCAGCCGGGTCGCCGCCGACGCGGTGCCGGCGGTGGTCGCCAGCACCGGTGCCGCCGCGCCGCCCGCGCCCGGGAAGCGGGCGAAGCTGAAGCTCGCCGGGCTGGCCGTGCGCGGACCGGCCGGACCGGTGGCCAGCATCCGGGCCAGGTCCACGGTGGCGACCGAGCCGTGGCGTTCGCTGTCCAGCCACGCCTGCCGCAGGCGGTCGGCGAGCGCCACCGCGGGCTCGCCGGGCACGATCCGGGCGAGTACCGGCAGGGTGTCCGCGAACGGCCCGACGATCCGGTCGATGTCGGCCAGCCGTGCGGTCCGGCCCGCGCGGGCGACCTGCACCGGTATGTCGTCCTGGCCGCTCCAGCGGGCCAGGCAGCGCACATATCCGGCCAGGAGCAGGTGGAACAGCGAGACCCCGGCGGCGCGGGCCCGCTGCTGCAGCCGGGCGCTCAGCTCGGCGTCGATGGCGACCTGGTGCACGGCGTAGGGCGGCTCCGGATCCGTGCCGGGGTCCCCGTCGAACGGGAGGGCCAGGGCGGGATATCGGGTGAGCTCGGTCTGCCACCAGCGCAGATCGGCGGTCTCGGGCGGGACGCGGAGCGCCTCGTGGTCCGCGAACGTGGCTACCGGCGCCGCGGCCGGCTCGCCACCGGCGTAGCGGGCCCAGAGTTCGTCGCCGAGAATCGCCAGGCTGTAGCCGTCGGCCGCGGCGTGATGCGCCACCAGGATCAGGTATGCGGTGGCCGGGCCAGCGATCGCGAGCACCGCCCGCAGGGGCGCTTCCCGGTCCAGGGCGAAGGTCCGGTTCCGCAGCGCCGCGTCAAGCTCCGCAACCGGGCCGGGCAGGTCAGCGGGACGGTCCCCGACCGATCCGCGCAGGGCGGGCGCGGGATCCGCTGCCGGGCCGCGCAGGTCGGTGACGGTGAACCACGTCGGCCATTCGCCACTGCTTGCGGGTTCGACGTGCTGGCCGCCCGCGCCGAGGCGCACCCGCAGCATCGGATGCCGTTGTTCCAGGTCGGCGAAGGCAGCCGCCAGGCGCTGCACGTCGATCGGCCCGGCCAGGGCCTGCCGCACGTAGGCGTACGACGGCACCTCGGGATACAACCGCCCGTTGGTGTGGAACGCCCGCTGCACCGGACTGAGCGGAAACTCCGGGCCGGCGACGGCACCGACCGGAGTCTCGCCGACGCTGAGGTGCCCGGCCAGTTCGGCCACCGTCCGGAACTCGAAGAACAGCGTCGTCGACAGCGTCCGCCCGAGCCGCGTCTCCAGCTCCTTGACCAGGTCGACCGCGGTCAGCGAGTCGAGCCCCAGCGTCAGGAACGGCTCGTCCATCCCGATCGTCCCGGGTTCCCGCTCGAGCGCCCCGGCCAGGAGCTCCCGGATGATCGACGCCAACCCGTCCCGGCCCGGCGCCCCCGTCTCGGCCTGCCCGCGGGCCGCAACGGTGCCCGTCGAACCCGCCGTGGTCCGGTTGCCCTCCATCGGCGCCACCGCGGGGCTCGCGGTCCGCACCGCCACCCGGGCCATCCCCTCCGGCAGCGCTCGGGCCAGGCCGGACGGCTCCGGGCGTGCGGCGACAGGCGGCGATCCCCGCAATGCCGCGGCAGCCCGCGCGTCGGCGCCGGTCCGTGCTTCCGGGAGGGAGACCAGGACCTGGGCGACGTCGAGGGCGGCTGCGGCCCACAGCAGGTCGGGCAGCAGGTCGAGAGCGAGAGCGTCGCCGCCGACACCGTGGCCGGCGGCCAGGCCGCCACCGGCCAGGGCCGGCAGATTCACCGCGACGAATCTACGGCCGGCGGCGCGCTCGGCCGCCGCGAAAGCATCGAGGTACGCGTTCCCGGCAACGTAGTCGCCGACCGCGCCGGCCAGGCCTGGCAGCACCGACGACACCGAGGACAGCGCGATCACCAGCGGCAGTGCTGGGAGCTGCGGCTGCGGCTGCGGCGGCTGTCCCGACAGTGGCTGCGGTTGCAGCTGCGGCGTGCCGGAAACACCGGATACACCGGATACACCGGATACACCGGATACACCGGATACACCGGATACACCGATTATTTCGGTTAAGTCGGGTGCTTGGCGGTCGCCGAGGACGGCTCGGGCCAGCACATCGGTGCCGCGGACCTTTGCCGCCAGCCCGGCAGCCAGATCGGAATCGGTCTTCGCGCGCAGGCTTCCCGGGCGCACCACCCCAGCCGCGTGCACCACCACATCGAACGAGCGGCCGGCCACCAGCGCCGCCACGTCCTCTTCGAGCGAAATGTCCGCACGCCGATACTCCGCGTTCGCGCCCAGTCCGCGCAGCTCGGCCAGCAAGGCGACCGGCTCGGCCGAACGCCCGGCCAGCAGCAGGTCCGGGTGCCCGCGCCGGGCGAGGTGCCGGGCGATCGCCGCGCCGGCCGCACCCGCGCCACCGGTGATCAGGTAGTTCCCGTCCGGCGGCAGCACCAATGATTCACCCGACAAAACCGCATTTAAGGTACGAGTGAGCCGCCGCCCGCCCCGCCACGCCACGATCTCCGCGGGACCGGGCGCGGGCGGGACCTGCGCCTCCTCGTCGACGGCGGCGAGCCGGACGGCTTCGGGGGTGCCGGAGGTGACGTCGATGATGCGTACCCCGAGGGTGTGGTTCTCGTCGGCCAGGGCCATCAGCAGCCCGGACCAGACCGCGTGCGCCGGGCTCGGAGTTTCGCCGGGGTTCCCGGTCGCGTAGAGATCCTCGGTGACGACCAGCAGGTGCCCGGATCGCGGCAGCGTGGGCAGCGTGGCGATCGCGTCCGGCCCGCCGTGATCAAGTCGCAGCACCGAGGCCGTCGGGGGCGCGGACGACGGCGGCGCCAGCGGCGTGTCGACCCAGCGGACCGTCGACAGGACCGGCGGGCGCGGGTCGGTCACCCAGTACCGGCGGCGCTGATAGGGATAGGTCGGCAGCGCCACGCGGCGGGTGCCCCGGTCCAGTTCTGACCGATCCAGCACACCCCCGAGCCGCCACCACTTCCCCGCCGTCGTCAGCAGTTGCTCGTCGGCGACCAGCACCACGGCGCCGCTCGACCGCCCCGCCGGGACGCCCGCGCCGATCACGACGGCCAGGTCATAACCCGCCGTCACGAGCCACCGCACCGCCCCGTCGCCGTCGCTGTGGCAGCCGGGCGCGCACCGCGCCGGATCGAGGAGTGTGACGTGGTCGCCGGTGGCAGGGTCGAGCAGTGGGATCCGGGCCGTGCCCGGCTCACCGCCGACGGACACGTCCGGTGCCACCGGCCGGGCCGGACCCGACTCCCCACCGTCGGACTCGGGCGGCATCGCCAGCCGGATCGCGGCCGCCGGGCGGAGCGCACCGGTGAACACGGCCGCGGCCAGGGCGGCCGCTCCGAGCCCGGTGACGGCGTCCGGGCGTACCCCGGAAGTCCGCAACCGATCGCCCACCGCGATCCCGAAAGCGACCGTGACCAGGCCGCTGACCTCGGGTTTCGCTGCGGCGTCCGGGTCAGCGAACCAGGACGTGAGGGATCGCCCGGCCACCGGGCCGACCTCGGCGGACAGCTGGTCGACGGCGGCGCGGACCGCGGGCGTTGTCGCGTACAGATGACTGGCCTGACCCGGCGCCGGCGCGCTGAACAGCAGAAACGTCCGGGCGGTCCGGAGCACCGGAGGCCCGGTGGGCGCCGACGCGAGGCGGTCGGCGAGGTCACCGTCAGCGACGACCGCGATCCGGTAGGGGCCGTCGTCACGCGCC
Organism: Actinoplanes awajinensis subsp. mycoplanecinus; assembly: GCF_001509495.1. Lineage (NCBI taxonomy): Bacteria > Bacillati > Actinomycetota > Actinomycetes > Micromonosporales > Micromonosporaceae > Actinoplanes > Actinoplanes awajinensis. Next base: position 28,715 of record NZ_LLZH01000235.1, read on the forward strand.
GTCGACGCCGTCGCACAGACCTCGGCATCGCGGAGTTCCGGATGGGCGCGCAGGTGCGCGACCAGGTCATCCGCCGCGGCCCGCAGCCCCGCCGCCGACCGCGCCGACAGAGTCAGCAGACGCGCCCCGGCACCGGCCGGCACGGCAGGTCCGGCCGGCCCCGAGGCGGGCGCGGAGAGGATCGCGTGGGCGTTGGTGCCGCCGAAACCGAAGCTGTTGATCGCGCCCACCCGCGGCCCCACCCACGGACGACGCTCGGTGACCACCGCGAACCCCGCCCCGGCCAGATCGAACCGCGGCGACGGCCGGCGGTGATGCAGCGACGGCGGCAACTCACCGTGCTGCAGCGACAGCACCAGCTTCACCAGCCCCGGCATCCCCGCGGCGTTGAGCAGATGACCGATATTGGTCTTCACCGAACCGAGCCACCGCACCCGCCCCTCCGGCAGCGGCGCAAATGCGTGCGCGAGCGACCGCGCCTCGATCGGATCGCCGACCGCGGTCCCGGTCCCGTGCGCCTCCACATAGCCGACCTCGGCCGGATCCACCCCGCACTCCGCATACGCCTCGCTGATCACCTGCTGTTGCAGCAGCGGGTTCGGAGCCATCAGGCTCAGCGAGCGGCCGTCGTTGTTGACCGCGGTGCCCCGCACCACGGCCAGCACCCGGTCACCGGTCGCGTCGGCGAGCCGGGTCAGCACGAGCGCCGCACCGCCCTCGCCGGGGACGAACCCGTCCGCGCCGGCGTCGAAGGCCCGGCAGCGCCCGGTCGGCGAGAGCGCCTGCGCGCCGGCCAGCAGACGATGGGCGGTTCCGGTCAGGTTCAGGTTGACGCCGCCGACCACGGCGATGTCGCAGTCACCGGCGGCGAGGCTGCGGCGGGCCAGGTGCAGGGCGACCAGCGCGGACGAACACGCGGTGTCGACGGCGAGCGCCGGGCCGTGCAGGTCGAGCAGGTGGGCGACCCGGGCGGCGGTGAGGTTGCGCAGCGTGCCGGTCAGCGCGTGCGCCTGGTCGAGGTCGGTGTCGTCGAACAGTTCCGGGTAGGCGCTCTCGCCGACCGCCGCGAACACCCCGATCCGGCGGCCACGGCGGCGCGGGCCGGCGTACCCGGAGCGTTCCAGGGCCTCGTGTGCGAGTTCGAGCAGGATCCGGGCGTGCGGGTCGAGGTAGCGGGCCTCGGTCTCGCCGATCCCGAAGTAGCCGGCGTCGAACTGGGCCGGATCGGACAGGAACGCGCCATGACCGTCCCAGCCGGTGGCCCGGGTGACGCTGTCGCGGCCGGCGAGCAGGTTGGCCCAGAACTGCTCCGGGGTGTCGGCGTCCGGGAACCGGCAGGCCATCCCGATCACCGCCAGTTCCCCACCGCCCGGGCGCGCCACCGGGGCGGGCCGCTCGGCGGGTGCGGCGCCGGGGGTGAGCAGGCGGGCGGCCAGGGCCGGCACGGTGGCACAGTCACGCAGGTCAGCCGGGTGCAGCGAGCGGCCGAACGCGTCCTCCAACTCGGCGAGCACTTCCATGGCGGCCAGCGACGTCCCGCCGATCGCCAGGAACCGGTCGTCGGGACCGATCTGCTCCGTGGGCAGGCGCAGCACCCGGGACCAGGCGGCGCGGATGAGCTGCTCGGCGTCGTGACGGGTGCGCGGAGGTCGTACCGAAGACGTGGGTGGCGGAGAGACCGCGGGCGTCTGGTCAAAAGCGGTCGCAACCGTCGTCAGCAGGTGGTCGCGAAGCCGGTTGCGGCGCAGCTTTCCGCTGGTGGTGCGGGCGAACGTGCCGCGCGGCACGACGTGGACCTCGACCCGGTCGTAGCCGAGCGCCTCGGCGACCCGGACCCGGGCGTGTTCGGCGGCGGCCGGCTCGTCGCGCACCGCCGGCGCGGATAGGAAGACGGCCACGCGTTCGCCGCCGGTGCCCGGATCGGTCACCCCGACCACCGCGACCGGACCGGCGCCCAGACCCGGGGTCGCCGCCACGAGCTGTTCCACATCGGCCGCGTGGAAGTTGCGGCCATGGATGAACAGCACGTCCTTGGCGCGACCGGAGACGCAGAGCCGACCGGCGCGCAGGAAACCGACGTCGCCGGTCCGCAGCCAGCCGTCCACCAGAGCATCCGCGGTCGCGGCCGGATCCCGGTGGTAGCCGCGCATCACGTTCGGGCCGCGCAGCTGGATGCCACCGGTCAGGCCGTCCGCCACCGGACGGCCGGCGTCGTCGACGATCCGGATCTCGCAGCCCGGCACCGGATGACCGACATCCATCAGCTCGACCGTGTCGTCCGACAACTCGGCGACCTCCACGGCGACACCCCGGGACAGCGCGGCACGGCTGAGCCGGACCGGCTCGGCCAGCGAGAACATCGGCGGGAACGCGACCGCTACGGTCGCCTCGGCCAGCCCGTAGACCGGCTGCAACGCCCGCGGGTCGAGCCGGGCCCGCGCCAGCTTGTCCGCGAACGCCCGCCAGACCGCCGGCACGATCGGCTCCGCGCCGACCATGACCAGGCGGACCCGGCTCAGATCCAGCTCGGCGAGGACCTCGTCGCGGACCCGGCGCACGGTCAGCGCGAGCGCGAAGTTCGCCGCGGTCAGTACGGTCGCCCGGTGCGCGTGCGCGGCCCGCAGCCACACCTCGGGTCGCTTCGCGAAGGTCATCGGACTGATCCGGATCTGCCGGCACCGGACAAAAAGCGGCCCGAGATGGGTGCCGATCAGGCCCATGTCGTGGAAGTACGGCATCCAGGTCAGGATCACGTCGTCCGGTCCGGTGCCGGCCGCCTGGGAGGCCTGCTCCAGGTTCGCCACCAGGTTGCCGTGGGTGAGTTCGACGCCCTTCGGCGCGCCGGTGCTCCCCGACGAGAACTGCAGGAACGCCAGGTCGTCAGGCCCGGCCGAGACCGGCTCGGTCAACGCCGGACCGGCCAGCAACTGACCGATCGTGAACAGCCGCCCGCCGTCCGGTGCCAGATCGCCGGCCAGGGCCGGCTCACCCAGATGCCGCCAGACGGCCTCGATCCGCTCCGGTTCCGGCGGCAACGGCACGGGTACGACCCCGGCCAGCACCGCGCCCCAGAACAACGGCAGGAACTCCGCGCTGTCCTCGGCCACCAGGAGCAGGAAGTCACCCTGCGTGAGCCCGGCGGCGCGGAGTCCACCGCCGACCCGCAGCGCATCGGCATACAACTGCGCGTAGCCGGTGTGCCGCTCCGCACCGTCGCCGCCGACGTGCACCACCACCTGCTCGGGGGCGTGGGTGGCCGCACGGATCAGCACGTCGATCAGCGTCATGATCAACATCCTATCGGCGCAGTTCAACCCGTCTATCTTTACTGTCCGTGAGGTTATAACCATGCACCAGCCTGCAAAAAGCGCTCATTCCGTCGGCCGGGAGGGGCAGATCGGACGTTCCGTGCATCACACTGAGCTACCCCGATCCGCTTCCGCACCACGCGGAGCAGGTAGCCTCCCCGACCATGCGTGGATCCACCATCGCAGCTGTCGCCACGTTTACCCTCCTGGCGATCACCGGCTGCGCAAACAGTGACGAGTCAGCTCCCGCCGCCACCGCGGCCGGGTCTGCGAACATGGCCGGTTTCGACAAGGGCACGGCGGGCGCCTGCACGGTGGCCGACCAGGCCACCCACGGCGAGGAAGGACGCGACCTGGACCTGGCTACCGCCAGGGACATCGTCACTTTCGGTAAGACCTCGAAGAGCACGATCATCACCGCGGCCACCGAGGTGCTGAACAGTTCGGTGGCCAGGGCGCAGGCCGCGGCCGGCGAACCGAACGAGGCGGTCCTGACCGCCGAGGTCAGCTCCGCGATCCTGAAGGTCCAGACGGTCTGCAAGGACACCGAGGCCGTGAAGGCGAGCATCACCACGCCGTCCACGGTCAGCGACTCTGAGGACGCCACCCCCGGTACGGTCACCGACACCAAGGCCAACTGAACCGGATTTCTGCCGCGGGCCGGGGACGCTGAACCATCAGCGATCCCGGCCTGATTCTTTTCGGTCAGCCAGCACTGGCCTGCTTCTCATCGGTCAGCCAGCACCGGCCGGGCGCCACGGGTGCCCCGCCTCGGTCGGCTGCGCCCCCGCGACAACCTCGACGGCATAGGTGGGCCGTTCCCCCGGCCGCTCCCCCGGCCGCTCTCCCGCCACCGGCCCGAGATAACGGTGACCGGTCAGATGGCACCAGGCCGGCAGGTCCAGCGGCGCCGCCGGATCCGTGGCGATCAGGTGCACCACCGCGCCCGGCGTCAGCGTCGCGATCAGCCGCCGCAGCTCGATCAGCAGCAGCACACAGCGCCGATCCCCGCCGTCGAGCACCACCGGCACCACGTCGATCCCCACGCGCTCATCCCATCACATGCGGGATCCGGCTGAAGATTCCCCACTCCCGCCGCCCCTCGGCGCCACCGTTGCTAGCTTCAGGCAAAACGCGCATATAGCTCATTGCGCGGCCAACCGCAACGGGTGGAGACGTCATGCCGGCAGCACTCGAGGGGCACGGCACGCAAGCAGAGGAAATCGGGGTCCTCGGTGAGGCCGCCCTCGCCGACGGGGTCCGCGGCATCAGCCACGCGCCCTACAAGAGCGGTGTGATCGGCATCAACGACGCGGCGAGCCCACAGGCCGGGCCCGGCGTGCAGGGTGTCGGCAAGGTCGGCGCGGGGGTGGTCGGCGAGAGCGAGCGCTGGCACGGGATCTACGGCAAGACCGACAGCACCATCGGCGGCGCCGGCGTGATGGGCGAGGGCGCCGCCGGCGGCCCCGGCGTACTCGGCAAGAGCCAGCACTGGCACGGCGTGTACGGCGAGACGTCGGCAGCCGGAACCACCGGCGCGGCCGCGGTGTGGGGCGAGAACAAAGCCGACGGCACCGGCGTCGTCGGGCACAGCGCCCACGGCACCGGCGTCTACGGCAAGAGTGACACCGGAGCGGCCGGCATCTTCGACGGCAAGCTCGAGGTGCGCGGCGACCTGGACGTGGCCGGCGACATCAAGCTGCTCGGCGGGGACCTCGCCGAACTGTTCGCCAGCCGGACCGCCACCCGCCCCGCCGAGCCCGGCACCGTGATGAGCCTCGACGAGAACGGCACGATCGCACCCAGCGCCGCCGCCTACGACAAGAAGGTCGTCGGCGTGATCGCCGGCGCCGGCAGCTACCGGCCCGGCGTGATCCTCGACGCCGGCTGCGGGGAGCAGGCCCGGCCCATCGCCATGGTCGGGAAGGCGTACTGCCGCGCCGACGCGTCCTACGCGCCGATCGAGGTCGGGGATCTGCTGACCGCCTCGCCCACCGAGGGACACGCGATGAAGGCGACCGACCCGTCCCGGGCGTTCGGCGCCGTGATCGGAAAGGCGATGGCCGCGTTGCCCGAGGGCACCGGGCTGCTGTCCATCGTTGTCACCCTGCGATGAACCCTGCCAACACCGGAGCGGCCGACATGGACGACACCTCGCTGTCTCAGAAGACCTCGTCGCGGCGCACGCTGCTGCTCGCCGCGGCCACCAGCGGCGGGCTGGTCCTCAGCGGCGGCATCACGGTCCACGGCACGGCGGCTCACGCCGATGTCGCCGCCGCACCGGAGCTCGCCGTGCGGGGTGCCGTGCCGTCGCTCCGCACCGCGATCACCCAGTTGGGTCTCGAGGGTGTGCGGCCCCGCGGCATGCGCGCCGTCCTGGCCCAGGCGCACGTGCACACCGTCCGCGAACTCCTCGACCAGGCCCGGACCGCCCGGGAGTTGCCGCCGCAACTGCAGTTCCGGCTCCGCGGCTTCTCCGAGCACGCCTCGAACGACAAATGGATCAACGGCGTGAACGACGAGGTCTATCTGTCCGCTGTGGGCACCGACTCCAGCGACGTCACCCTCGACGCCGACGGAAAGCCGCGGGCTCGAACGATCATCACGCCGTCGTTCGGTGACGTCTCCGACGATTCGATCAGGAACGCGTGGAAGCAGAACCCACACGTGCTGATGAGCTTCGACCTGCGGCATCCGGCCAACTGGCCCCGGGCGTTCGTGGTGACCCTGTTGCTCGTCGAAAAAGACGACGAGGACCTCGCCAACTCGTTCCAGGAGCTCCTGGGACAGGTCGGCGGCAAGATCAGAAGTGCCGTGGAGAGTGCGGCCGCCGCCGGAGCGGGGGCCATCGCAGGCGCAACGATCGGCACGGTGATCCCGGGCATCGGCACGGTCGTGGGTGCCGCCGTCGGCGCGCTGGCGGTGTCCGCGTACGACGAACTCGTCACGGCGGTCACGAACGGCCTCAAGAACGACATCTTCTCGCCGCTACCCGTCGGGATCACGTTTCCCGATCCCGGCCAGGTGCGCCGGCACACCGCCATCGGCAAACCTCAGGTCCTGGAGATCAAGGAGCTGGGAGCGCACTACACCATCGAATACGACTGGTTCCTGGCAAGCTGAGAAGCAAGGACAAAATCATCATGGGTACGGAGATCGAAGGCACCACGACCGAACCCGGGACCGCCGGCGTCAAGGGCACCAGTGACCGGTGGAACGGCGTGTTCGGGGTGAGCGTCGCACCAGGCCAGGCGGGCGTCGCCGGCGTCAACGAGAACACCACCGGCGGAACCGGCAACGGCATCTACGGCCGCGGATCCGGCCAGGGCGTCTGGGGGCACGGAGCCGTCCAGGCCGACGCGGTCGGCGTCTGCGGCGTCAGCGACCACAACGACGGCGTACGCGGCTACTCCTCGACCACCGCCAAGACCGGCGTGCTCGGGGTTCACCAGGGCGAAGGCGGCCGGGGCGTCGCCGGAGTCGCCGACAAGGGGCAGGGTGTCTCCGGGGTCAGCGTCACCTCGCACGGCGTGTTCGGCCGATCCGAGCAGAGCGAAGGCGTGCGCGGCGAATCCAACAACGCCCAGCACGGCGGCGTGGTCGGGGTCAGCCTGGCCGCCGGCGGCCACGGCGTCTACGGCACCTGCGACAACGGCACCGGGGTGGTCGCCATCGTCAAGAAGGGCAACGCCCTCTACGCCAAGGCCGACGAGGGAACCGCCGGGACGTTCGACGGCGACGTCGTGATCACCGGCGATCTCCGGCTGAACGGCGCCGACTACGCCGAGTCGCTGACCGTCGCGGATCCGGCGGTCACCGCCGGCATGGTCGTCGTCATCGACGCCGAGGGCAGGATCCGGCCGTGCGTGACCGAATACGACACCCGGGTCGCCGGGGTCGTCTCCGGCGCCGGCGGCGTCAAACCCGCCATCGTCCTGGACCGGCACGACGGCGGCGTACCGGTCGCCCTGATGGGCAAACTGTGGGTGCTGGCGGATGCCACGTCCGGGCCGATCCGATGCGGGGACCTGCTGACCACGTCGTCGACGCCGGGACACGCCCGCCGGGTCACCGATCCGGCCAGCGCCATCGGCGCCATGGTGGGCAAGGCGCTGACCGAACTCGACCACGGCACCGGGCTCGTCCGAGTGCTGGTGAGCGCGACCTAACCGGGCTCAGCCGTCCGGTAGTTCCTGCCGGGCGGCGCCCCCGGGACCGGCTTCGCGATCAACGCCACCGGCACGAAGAAACAGATCTGCGCGATGACCAGCGTCAACGTCCACAGTGCCCGCTCGTCATAGTGCTCCGCCACGCGGGCGAAAAGCCGATCAGAAACCCTTTCACCGTACGAAGGAACCGTCAGCACCGCCTCCACCAGCTCCAAAGCGACCCGTTCGGCCGGGGTGAAGAACGGCGCGTCCACCCACGACGCCACCGCCGTGATCCGTTCCTCGGTCTCCCCCGCCCGGCGCAGGTTCCCGGTCTGCCGGACCGTGTGATAGGTGTTCCCGACGATCTGCCCGGCCCGCAACTGCACCAGTCCGATGGTGATCGGCGGGATCGCTCCGTTGAGAGTGGCCTTGGTCAGCGACGCGGCGAACCCGGCCATCTCCGGGAAGTAGCCGGCGGGGTCGCTCAGGCGTGAAGTCTCGGTCATGTCCGCTCGACGAGACAGCCCCGGCTAACGTGAGGCCTCACATTCCCGCGCGCTGTTCCGTCGGAAGGACATGCGCACCACCATGACCGTCCCGCTGAACGAGCGACGCCAGCTGATCAACGTGGCCTACCGGCTGCTCGGCTCCCTCGCCGACGCCGAGGACGTGGTCCAGGAGACGTACGCCCGCTGGTATGCCCTGACCCCCGCCCAGCAGGACGCGATCGACGTCCCCGGCGCCTGGCTGACCAAGGTCGCCAGCCGGATCTGCCTCGACCAGCTGCGCTCGGCCCGGGTCCGCCGCGAACGCTACGTCGGCTCGTGGATCCCGGAACCGCTCCCCGCACCGGACGGCAGCGACCCCGCCGACCGGATCACCCTCGACGAATCGGTCAGCATGGCGTTCCTGATCGTCCTGGACGCGATGACCCCGGCCGAACGGGTGGCGTTCGTGCTGCACGACATCTTCCGGTACTCGTTCGCCGAGGTGGCCGAGGTCGCCGGCCGCACACCCGAGGCCTGCCGCCAGCTCGCCTCCTCGGCCCGCCGCCGGATCGCGGCCCAGCCGGTGCTGCCCACCCCGGCCGACCAGCAGGCCCGGGTGGTCCGCGACTTCAAGGACGCCTGGGAAGCGAAGAACATCAAAGCCCTGATCAGCCTGCTCGACCCGGCCGCCACGGTGATCGCCGACGGCGGCGGCCTGGCCGCCGCGGCCCTGCACCCGATCGAGGGCCGCACCCAGATCGCCCGCTACGCCGTCACCATCGCCGACCGCGCCCCCGACATGCACTTCCTGGAACGCACGGTCAACGGCGAGCCCGGCCTGATAGCCCAGGTGAACGGCCAAACCACCGCCGTCCTGGCCTTCGAACTAACCGGCCACCTCATCAAGAACATCTGGTCCATCCGCAACCCGGAGAAGCTGCACCCCTGGCGCTGACCGCCAGGTCTTCGGCTGCTCCTCAGGGGTGCCTCCGGGCGCCGGAGGCACCCCTGAGGACCAGCCAAAGACCGCGAGCTGCACTGGGACCGCGGGCGGTCGCGGGTCTCGGCTGGCGGTCAGGGGTGCCTCCGGCGCCTCGAGACACCCCTCAGCGCCAGCCGGGGACCGCGAGCTGCGCTGCGACGTCGAGCGGTCGCGGGTCTCGGCTGGCGGTCAGGGGTGCCACCGGCGTCTCGAGACACCCCTCAGCGCCAGCCGTGGGACCGCCTGGTACGCGACCTGCTGCGGCGCTGTCATGATCCCGAAGCTGGGCATGGCTCCGCCTCTCTTTCCGGAACGTGGTTCCGGTAATCACTATACGGAACATGGTTCCGATTGCGCGAGGGAACGACCGTTGCCTGGCTACTACGATCGTAGTAGCTTCGGGGCATGGCACACGTGGTGATCGTGACGATCGGGACTCGGGGTGACGTCGTCCCGTACGCAAGCCTTGGTGCCGCCCTCACCGCGGCCGGTGACCGGGTGACGGTCGTGACCCACGCATCGCTCCGGGCGTACGTCGAAGAAGCCGGACTGGGACATGCCGCCGTGCCCGTCGAATTCGGCGCGGGACCACTGACTTCCGTGCGGTTCGCGCGGACCCTGGCCGGGCGCTGGCTCGACGTCGGCCGGGCGATCGCGGCAGCTTCCGGCGACGCGGACCTGCTGGTCCTCGCGCCGATGGGCACACTCGGCTACCACGTGGCCGAGGCGCGGCGGATCCCGAGCATGGGCGCGTTCCTGCAGCCGCTCGAACCGACCCGCGCGTTCCCGCCGCCGCTGTTGACCACCCGGTCGCTCGGCGGGTGGGGTAACCGGGTTGCCGCTCGAGCGTTCCGGGTGGCGGGGCAGGTGCCGTTCGCGCGGGCCACTGCGAAGTTCCGCCGGGAGCTGGGATTGCATCCGCTCGGGGTGCGGGCGACGTTCCGGCGGATGGAGGAGGAGCGGTGGCCGGTGGTGCACGGCTTCAGCCCGTCGGTCGTGCCGCCGCCGGAGGATTGGCCGGCGCACCGCCCGATCACCGGCTACTGGTGGCCGGCCCCGACGGGACAGGGCGGGCTTTCCTCCCGGGTTCGCGCCTTCCTGGACGGCGGCGAGCCTCCGATCTTCGTCGGCTTCGGCAGCATGGCGTGGCCCGGCCTCACCGCGATCGTCGGTGCGGCGCTGGCTCGTCTCGGCCGGAGGGCCGTCGTTCAACGGGGGACGGCGGACCTGTCGGCTGACGGCGCGAACGTCCTGGTCGTCGACGCGGAGCCGCATGCCGAGCTGTTTCCGCGGATGGCCGTGGTGGTGCATCACGGCGGGGCCGGTACGACCGCGGCGGCGCTGCGGGCCGGTGTGCCGTCGGTGGTCACGCCGCTCACGGCCGACCAGCCGTTCTGGGCTTCGCGGGTGGCCACGCTGGGTGCCGGGCCGCCGCCGATTCCGCTGCGGCGGCTGACCGCGGGGCGGTTGGTGGCCGCGATCGAGGCCGCCGCCGCATATCGGGAGGGCGCCGAGGCGATCGCGCGGCGACTGGCGACCGAGGACGGCATCGGCGCCGCGATCACCGAGATCCGCCGGCGGACGACAGCCACCCCGGAATCCGACAGCGCGGAGCTTCCGCCGGGGTCTGGCGGAAAGCGCTTTCGGTAAGGTGGGACCGTGCCGCACCCCACCGCTGTCCGGATCACCGATGCGGCGTTGGAGGTGCTCGGCGCCGGTGGTCTGCACGCGCTGAGTCACACCCGGGTCGACGCGACCGCCGGGCTGCCGACCGGTTCCACCTCTAATCATTTCCGGACCAGGGCGGCGCTGGTCACGGCCACTGTCGCCCGGCTGCGGGAGATCGACGCCGAGAACTATCAGGCGCGGCTCGCCGCGGGGCTGCCGGCCAGCCTGGACGAGCTGGCCGACGCGTACGCGGCGTTCGTCGACGACGCGACCGGGCCGTCGCGGGCCCGGACCGTCGCGCGGTACGTCATCTTCATCCAGGGTGTGGTCGAGCCCGCCCTGCTCGAACAGCTGAACGCCGACCGCCGGTTGCTGGCCGACTGGACCGCCGCCGCGCTCACCGCTGTCGGCGCGCCGGCCGGCATCGCCTCGACCCTGCTGGCCGCCGTGGAGGGGCTGATCCTGCACCGGCTCACCGACTTCACCACCGGCCCGGCCGGCCCGGACGTCCGCCGCCTGGTCACCGGCCTCACCGGCCGCGGAGAGCACCACCCGTAAGGGCTCACCAGCTGTGCAACGTCCCGTCCGTCAAGCGGCTGACCGGCAACGACGCCGCCCGGTACGGATACGACCCCGCCAGCTCCTCATCGATGTCCACACCCAGCCCCGGCACCTCGCCCGGGTGCAGATACCCGCCCTCGAACCGGTACCCATGCGGGAACACCGCGTCGGTCTCCGCGCTGTGCGGCATGTACTCCTGCAGCCCGAAGTTCGGGATCGCCACGTCCACGTGCAGCGCCGCGGCCATGCACACCGGCGACAGATCGGTGGCGCCGTGCGACCCACTGCGTACGTGATAGATAGCCGCCAAGTCGAAGATCCGTCGCAGATGGGTGATCCCCCCGGCGTGCACCACGGTGGCCCGGATGTAGTCGACGAGCTGCTCGGTGATCAGCTGGCGGCAGTCCCAGATGCTGTTGAACACCTCCCCCACCGCCAGGGGTGTCGTGGTGTGCTGCCGGATCAGCCGGAACCCCTCCTGCAACTCGGCCGGCACCGGGTCCTCCAGCCAGGTCAGCGCGTACGGTTCGAGGCTCTTGCCCAGCCGCGCCGCCTCGATCGGCGTCAGCCGGTGGTGCACGTCGTGCAGCAGCTTCAACCCCGGCCCGAACTCGGCGCGCACGTCCGCGAAGACCCGCGGCAGGTGATCGAGGTACCGATCGGTGTCCCACACGCTCTCGACAGGCACCGCCGCGGAGGCCGGCTCGTAGGCCCTCCCCTCGCTGACCCCATAGACCGAGGGCAGTCCCGGCACGCCGCTCTGCACCCGGACCGCGCGATACCCAAGACGGACATAGTGTGAGATTTCCGAAAGCAAGGCGTCGCTGGTGGAACCGCTAGCGTGGCCATAAACGGTCACCCCCTCCCGCGACCGACCCCCGAGCAGCCGATACACCGGCACCCCCGCGACCTTCCCGAGGATGTCCCACAACGCGGTGTCCACCGCCGCGACAGCACTCATCGTCACCGGCCCCCGCCGCCAGTACGCCCCTTTGTAGAGGTACTGCCACATATCCTCGATGTTCCGAGCATCCCGCCCGATCAGCACCGGCACCACGTGCTCGCGCAGATACGCCGCCACCGCGAGCTCCCTGCCGTTCAGGGTCGCGTCCCCCACCCCGCTGACCCCGTCCTCCGTGACGATCTTCAGGGTCACGAAGTTCCGCCCCGGGCTGCACACGATCACCCGCGCCTCGGTGATCCTCATTCGCTGTCGTCCTTGACCCGGGCCACCAGCTGGGTCGGGTTCACGAACCGCAGCGCCACCACCAGCAGGATCACCATCATCACGCAGTAGATGACCGCCATCGCGTCCACCGACTGCTGCGCCCGGATCCCGGCCGCCGACATCGAGTAGAACAGCGCCACGACCAGGGTCTGCGAGTCCGGCCCCGCCGTCAGGAACGTCAGCTCGAACATCCCGACGGTGCGGACCACGACCAGGATCGACGCGGCCAGGATCCCGGGTACCAGCAGCGGCGCCAGGATCCGGCCGAACACGTGCCGGGTCCGCGCCCCGCACATCCGCGCGGCCCGTTCGACGGCCGGGTCGATCTGCTCGATGAACGGCGTCATCGTGAGGATCACGAACGGCACCGACGGGACCAGGTTCGCCAGCACGACACCGGACAGGTGCCCGGCCAGGCCGTACTTGTAGAGGACGGTGGCCAGCGGGATGCCGTAGGTGATCGGCGGCATCAGGATCGGGAGCAGGAACAACAGATACAGCAACCGGCCACCGGGAAACTTGCGGCGGGCGAGCACATAGGCCGCGGGGACCCCGATGAGTACGGAGATGCCGGCCACCAGCAGGCACACCACGAGCGTCACGGTGAGCACCGGCAGCAGGGTGAAGTCGGTCCACGCCTGGCCGTACCACTGGGTCGTGTACGCCTCGGGCAGCCACGTGTCGAACCAGCGCACCCCGAACGAGTTGACCACGACCGACCCGATCACCCCGGCGAGCCCGACGAAGAAGATCGTCACGAGTCCCCACACCACCCAGGCCCCGGGGCGGGCCACGATCCGGCGTCTCACCCTTTACCTCCGGCTGTCGATCCGGTGTAGAGCAGGCTGCGCAGCCCGAGCACCACGCTGATCACGACGAGCTCGACCACACCCATCACGATCGCGGCAGCCGACGCGGCCGCGTAGTCGTAGCGCACGTAAGCCGCCTCGTACGCGGCGATGCTGATCACCCGGGTGCTGCCGGTCGGGTCGCCGACCAGGATCGCGGACGGGAACACGCTGAACGCCAGCACGAACGTCAGGCAGAACGTGGTGGCCAGCCCGGGCGCGAGCAGCGGCAGCGTGATCCGGAAGAACCGCTGCGCCCAGCCCGCGCCCAGGGTGGCCGCGGCCCGTTCCAGGCTGGGATCGATTCCGGACAGGTAGGACAGCACCAGCAGGAACGCGAACGGGAACCCCGTGATGATCAGGGAGAGGAACACGCCGGTGTAGTTGTGGGTGAGCGTGACCGGCTGGTCGATCACACCCAGTGACAGCAGTGCCCGGTTGAACCAGCCGGTCGGTCCGAGAAAGCCCAGCAGCCCCTCGGCGGTGAGCACCGTACCCAGCGTGATCGGCACGACCAGCACCGTGGTCAGCAGCCGCTTGCCGCGGAACTTCCCGCGCATCCGGTACGCGATCGGCACCGCGGCGAGCACGTTGACCAGCGCGGCCGGCAGCGCGATGCCGAGCGTGGTGGTGATCGTGTCGCGCTGGTAGGCGTCGGTGAAGAACGCCCGGTAGGCGGCGAGCGCACCGCCCTGGGCCGGCTGCAGCGAGACCGCGATGCCGTAACAGAACGGGTAGACGAACAGTGCGATCACGAACACCGTCGCCGGGACCAGCAGGAACAGTTGCGGGTCGATGCCCCGCTCGGCGAGCCGGTGCCGGATCGCGAGCGTCGAGGTGGTCATCCGGGGAACACCAGCAGCCGCGACGGCGGGAGGGTGACCTCCACCTTGTCACCCGGGGCCAGCCGCTGCGACGTGCGCAGGTGCAGGGTCAGGCCGTCGGCCGTGCGGACCTCGGCGGCGATCTCCCGGCCGTGGTACTCGGCGACGTCGACGGTCACCTCCAGCCCGGAGCCGATCTCGACGTCCTCGGGGCGGATCGCGGCCACCACCGGATCACCGACACCGATGGCGCCGACGAACGAGGCGGACGGTCGTACCCCAAAGCCGTTGATCTTGATGGATGAGGCGGAGACCGCTTTGCCGGGCAGCAGATTGCGGAAACCCAGGAAGTCGGCGACGTGCCGGTTCGCGGGGCGGTTGTGCACCTGTTCCGGACTGCCGATCTGCTGCACCCGGCCGGCGCGCAGCACCACCAGGCGATCCGCCATCGACAGCGCCTCCTCCTGATCGTGCGTGACATAGACCGTGGTCAGTCCGAGGTTCTGGTGCAGGCGGCGGATCTCGGTGCGCATCTCCAGGCGCAGTTTCGCGTCCAGGTTGCTCAGCGGCTCGTCCATCAGCACCAGCGACGGCTCGACCACGACCGCGCGGGCGATCGCGACCCGCTGCTGCTGACCGCCGGAGAGCTGGCCGGGCAGCTTGCCGGCGTGCTCCTCGAGGTGCACCAGCCGGATCGCCTCGTCGGTCCGGCGCCGCGCTTCGGCGCGCGGCACGCCGCGCATCTGCAGACCGAAAGAGATATTTTTCCGTACGGACATGTGCGGGAACAGCGCGTAGTTCTGGAACACCATCCCGAAGCCCCGGCGCTCCGGTGGCAGGGTGTCGAGCCGGGTGCCGTCGCGCCAGATGCTGCCGTCGCTGAGCGGCAGCAGCCCGGCCAGGCAGTTCAGCGCGGTGGACTTGCCGCAGCCGGACGGCCCGAGCAGCGCGATGAACTCGCCGCGCCGGATCTCCAGGTCGAGCCCGGTCAGCGCGTCGGCGCCGCCGAACCGGCGGGTCACCCCGTCCAGGCGCAGCGTCGTGAAGGCCGTCACTTCTTGACCTTGGCGCCGCCGATTTCCCGGTCCCAGCGATCGAAAGCGGCCACCAGTGCTGTCGCCTCGAGCGGGATCTGCAGCGGGTGCTCGATCAGCAGCGTGTGGTACTCCGGGCGGCCGTACTCGGCGATCGCCTGCTGGCTCTCCGGCGGGGCCATCGTGATCGGCACGTCGGCGATCGCGGGGCCGGGGTAGAAGTAGCCCTTGTCGTACGCTTTGGCCTGCTGTTCCGGGGTGAGCATCCAGGCGAGCAGGGTGAGCACGGCGGCCTGCTTGTCCGTCGAGACGCCCTTCGGCACGACCGCGTAGTGCGCGTCGGTCACCCAGTTGAAGCCTTCCAGCGCGCCGACCTGCGCCTCCTTGGGCACGGTGCCGAGCACCCGCGGGTTGATGTCCCAGCCGGTGGTGGTCGCGATGATCTTCGCGGAGCCGTTGGCCAGGTTCTTCATCGTCTCGCTGGTCGCCGACGGGTAGAGCGTGATCGACTCGCCGAGCTGCTTGAGGTAGGCCCAGGTCTTGTCCCAGCCGTTGACCGGGTCCTTCGGGTTGGTGTCGCCGAGCAGGTACGGCAGCCCCATCAGCAGCGTGCGCCCCGGCCCGGAGTTGGACGGGCGCGCGTACTGGACCGCGCCCGGGTTGGCCTTGGCGTACTCCAGCAGCGCCGCCGCGGTCTTGGGCGGGCTCGGCACCTTGGCCGGCAGGTATTCGATCAGCGGGCCGGACGGGTAGTAGGTGACGGTCACCCCGTCGTTGCCGGCGAGCTTCTGCATGGCGGCGGCGCCGGGCAGGTACTGCTTCATCCCGGACAGCCGGTCCGCGTACGCCGGCAGCAGCGGCACCCACAGCTGCTGGGCGATCCCGGCGGCCAGCCCGTCCACTCCGGTCAGCACCAGGTCGATGTCCACCCGGTTCGCCGCCTGCTGCGCCTTGATCTTGCCGACCAGTTCCGGAGCGGTCGCCTTGGTGTAGGTGACCCGCTCGACCACGCCGGCGTTCTTCGCCACGAAGTCGTCGATCATGCCCTGGGTGAGCTGCAGGTTGCCGGCCACGTCGAGCACGTTGAGCGTGACCGCTTTCGACGGCTTGTCCGGGACCGCGCCGGTGGCGCTGGTGGCCGGGCTGTTGTTGTCCGGCGGGCTGCACGCGGCCACGGTGGCGGCGGCGGCTCCCAGAACGAGAAATTGACGGCGGTTGGGCGACATGTCGGTCCTCTCCTCAGCGAGCCACGGGGCCCGTCGAACCACGCACGATGAGCTGGGTGGGCACCACCCGGCGGGCGCGCCCGGCCTGGCCGGAGCCGGCGCGCTCGGAGCCGGCGCGCTCGGAGCCGGCGCGCTCGGAGCCGGCGCGGGCAAGCCCGGCGGTCCCCGGGGCGGCCATCAGGGCGAGCAGCAGGTCCACACCGACCCGGCCGATCTGCTCCTTGCCGATCGCGACGGTGGTCAGCGGCGGGCCGACCAGCGCGGCGACCAGGATGTCGTCGAAGCCGACGACGCTGAGCTGCCCGGGCACCGCGATCCCCCGGGCCTGGAACCGTTGCACCAGGCCGAGCGCGACCAGGTCGTTGTAGGCGAGCACCGCGGTGACCGGCGCCGCGGCGACCAGGTCGGCGGCGGCCGCGCCACCCGCCACGGTGGGTGCCACGTTGCCGATCTCGATCAGGGTCATCCCGAGCGCCGACGTGGCGGCCCGCAGTCCGCGGAGCCGGTCGCGGTTGGACCACGAGGTGCGCGGCCCGGCGACGTACGAAATGGTCCGATGACCCAGAGCGTGCAGGTGGCCGACCGCCTGCCGCATCCCGCCGGAGTTGTCGGCGGTGACCGACGGGAACGGTGAGATCCGCCGGTTCAGCACCACCATCGGTTTCTCGGCGACCGCCCGCAGTTCGTCGTCGGCGGCCCGCGGCGAGCAGAGCAGGAACCCGTCGACCTGCATGGCGAGCGCCCGGATGGCCGGCACCTCGACCGCCGGGTCCTCGTCGGTATCGGTCAGCAGCACCGCGTAGTCGCCGCGGCGCGCCTGCGTCTGTATCGCCTTGACCACGGTCGGGAAGAACGGGTTGCCCAGGTCCGGCAGTACCACGCCGATGTTCGCGGTCCGGCCGGTGATCAGGCTGCGGGCGACCCGGTTGGGGTGGTAGCCGAGCTGCCGGGCCGCGGTCTGCACCCGGTCCCGGGTCTCCGGCCGGACCCGATCGGGATCGGCCAGCGCCCGGCACACCGAGGACGCCGATACCCCGGCGAGCCGCGCCACGTCCTTGATGGTCACCGCCACGCCCGGCTCCCTGATCATTCGATGACGATCGATTGATGAGGCCAGTCTGGAATCGTTTCCAGAACATTGTCAAGACGTTGCCGTCAGCGCTCCCGGCAGGCTGGTGGCGAGCTGGGCGCGGCTCGTCACGGCGAGTTTCTGGAACGCGTGGGTCAGGTGGGTCTCCACCGTCCGCCGGGTCACGAAGAGCTGATCGGCGATCTCCCGGTTGGTGTGCCCGAGCGCGGCCAGTACCGCGACCCGGTGCTCGGACGGGGTCAGCGCGCCCGGCCCGGTGACCACCGCGCGCCGGGGGCGGCCGCCGGCGGCGAGCAGCTCCTGCCGGGCCCGGGCCGCGATCAGCCGCATGCCGCCGCGGTCGGCCAGGTCGAGGGCCTGGGTCAGCGGTTCGCGGGCGGCGGCGCGCTGGTTGGTGCGGCGCATCGCGGCGCCGAGGTCGACCAGGATGCGGGCGTACTCCAGCCGGACCGGTGACCCGGCGAGCAGGTGCGCGGCCTGGGTGAGCAGCGGGATCGCCTCGGCCGGAGCCACCGTGCGGGCCAGCGCGCGCAGTCCGGCGCCCCGCGGGCCGGGCAGGCCGAGGCGGGCCGCGAGGCCGAGGTGCTCCTCGGCACGACGGCGGGCCGCCGGTGGGTCACCGAGGGCGGTCAGCGCCAGGCTGTCGTCGACCCGCCAGGAGGCGAGACCAGGATGGCGTACGCCCAGAGCGTGCCAGCTCGCGGCCGCCGCGGTCAGGTCGGCGTGCGCGTCGGCGGGGCGGTGCCGGGCCAGGTGCAGCCGGGCCCGGCGCTCCAGGAACATCGCGGTCCGCAGCTTGCCGGGCTGTGGTTCGGCCGCGGTGCCCGGCAGCGACCCGGGCGCGGGCGCGGCCGCCGCACCGGTCATCCCCGCCGCGACCAGCGCCGCCTGCGCCGCGGCCGGCTCGTCCGCCTCGACCAGCGCGTCCACCAGCGGGAACAGCGCCCACACCACACCCGGCGCCGGGCTGTTGGCGAGTTTGAACTCGAACGCGAACCGGGCGTCGGTCACCGCCTCCCGCACCCGGCCGGCCTGCACCAGCGCATGCGCCCGGATGAAGCTGCCGTGCGCGAGCGCGGTCATCCACCCCCGCGGGCGCGCCTGCTCGATCAGGGCGTCGCACAGCGCCCGTACGGTGTCCAGGTCCTCCGCCGCGACCAGGCCGAACTTGACGAACGTTGCCAGCAGCGAGTCGCTCTCCACGTCCGTCACGCTGCGCAGCAGGGCCAGCGCCTCACGCGCCGGGCGGCCCTCGATCGTCGCCAGGTGACCGCGGTGCACGTTCCAGAGCGGCAGCGCCGACGCCGCCGCCCGCGCCGTGCGCTCGCGCGCGTCGGCGGCCTCGGTGGCGTCCAGCCACGCGTCGGCGACCAGTTCCGCCTCGAGCCGGTCGAGCAGCTCCGGATCCGCGCCGGCCGGGTGGTCCAGGACGGTGCGGCACAGGCGCAGCGCCTCGTCGGCGTACCCGGCCAGCCCCAGCGCCCGCGCCCCGGCCAGCGAGATCCGGGCACGCTGATCAGGATCGGTCGCATGGTCCACGGCGTCGGCGAGCAACCGGCATGCCTGCGGCTGGACCTGCTCGGCGGCGAGAAGGCCGAGCCGTCCGCGCAGCTCGGCCTCGTCGTCCGTCCCGGCCGGCGGCTCGGCCAGCGCCCGCCGCAGGAACGTCGCGGCGTTCTGCGGCGCCCCGCGGCGCCAGGCCCGGTCGGCGGCCGTGCTCAGCGCGCTGACCGTACTGGCCTCACCAGCGGGTTCGGTGCGCAGCAGGTGCAGCGCGACGGTCTCCGGGTCGGCCCGCTCCCGGGTCAGCAGGCGCGCCGCCCGGGCGTGCCACAGCGCCCGCTCCCCCGGCGGCAGCCCGCCGTAGATTGCCCCGGCCACCAGTGGATGGACCAGCCGGTACCCGTCGGCACCGCCGGTCAGCAGCCCCGCCACCCGCAGCCGGTCCGCGAGCAGCACCGCTCGCTCATGGTCACAACCGGACAGGTCCCGGGCGTGCCGGAGCAGCGCACCCCGCCCGAGAACGGTGAACGCCCGCGCCAGCTCCGCGGCCCCGGCCGGCATCCGGGCGAGCTGGCGCTCCACGGCCCGGCCCACCTGCTCCGGCCCGAAGTCGCGGATCGGGCCGGCGGATCGGGGCGCGGCGACCGCGGCGGCGACCGCGATCGGGTCGGCGCTGAAGTCGCCGAGGCGCCCGATCCGCGCCGCGACGTCGCCGTTCGGCGCCAGCCCCTCCGCGGCGAGGTGGCCGAGCAGTGCCCCGAGCAGGAACGGGTTGCCGGCCGTCGCCGCGTGACAGGCGAGCACGAACTCCGGCCCCGCCGCGGGCAGCCGCTCGCGCAGGATCAGTCGTACCGCGTCCGGCCGCAGCGCCGCGGGCCGCACCGGCGGGCCGGCCGCCGCCAGCAGTTCGGCGAGCAGATCCGGTTCGGCCGGCGGCTCACCGGAGCGCACCGCGCACAGGATGCCCAGCGGCAGACCGGCCAGCCGCCGGGACAGCTGCCCGAGCCAGCGCAGCGACGGCGCGTCGGCCCAGTGCACGTCGTCGACGACCAGCACGGTCCCGGACCGCGCGGCGAGACCGCAGGTCAGCCAGGTCAGCCCGTGTGCCGCGGCGTGCATGGCGTCACCGGTCGGCGCGGGCGCGGCCAGGTCGGCGTCCAGCGCTCGCCGGGCCGGCGCCGCGGCACCCATCACCAGCGCGTCCCACTCCCGGCTCTGCCACAGCGGAGCGAACAGCTGCCGGGCGATCCCCCACCCGGCGTCGTGTTCCAGCGGACCACCCCACGCGGTCAGCACCCGCAGCCCGCTCGCCGCCGCGCGGCTCCCGGCCGCGGCCAGCAGACTGGACTTGCCGATCCCGGCCGGCCCGTCCACGACGATCACCGCACCGGCGCCCGCGCGCACCTGCCCGAGCCGGAGATCGAGCATCGCCAGCTCGGCATCGCGCTGCACCAGGGTGCGCGGCATGCCGCCGACCGTACGGGGTGCCGGCCCCGCCCGTAACCTCGTGGTCGGATCCACGATTCAACCCGGCCGGCCGGTGCCGAGTCTCAGAGGATGAACACCACTGACTACGCGCTGGGCCACACGCCCGCCGAATACGACCGTGTCCGCGCCCAGGCCCGCCTCTGGGAGTCCGACACCGCCCGGCTGCTGGACCACATCGGCGTCAAGCCCGGCGCCCGCTGCCTGGACGCCGGGTGCGGGCCGGGCGAGACGATGCGCCAGATGGCCGACCGTACCGGCCCGTCCGGCACGGTCACCGGCCTGGACATCGACCCGGCGATGGGCGCGGCGGCCGAGGCCGCGCTGCACCGGGACGGCCACACCCAGTGCCACGTGCGGGTCCACGACCTGACCGCCGACGAACCGGTACCCGGCGGGCCGTACGACCTGGTCTACGCCCGGCTGCTGCTGTTCCACCTGCACGACCAGGCCGCGGCGCTGCGCCGGCTCTGGCAGGCGGTCGCGCCCGGCGGCCACCTGCTGATCCAGGACTACGACATGCGCACCGCGGGCGTCATGCCGCCGCTGGCCAACGCGGACGCGATGACCCGCCTGCTGATCGACGCGTTCGGGCTGGCCGGCTGCGACGTGCACGCCGGCGCCCGGCTGCCCTACCTGATGGCCCGTTCCGGCGTCGGCGCCCCGGACGGCACCGACGTCGCCGGCCGGCTGGTGCCGATCGCGGCCGGCGCCCCGATCCTGGAATCCGTCTACCGCAGCCTGCTCCCGCTCGCCCACGCACGCGGCCTGATCACCCCGGCCGCGTCCGAGCAGGCCATCGCCACGCTGCACCACGACACCGCCGAGCATCCCGACCACGCCGTGCTGCTGCCGCTGCTGCTCGCCGCTTGGAAGCGCAGGTCCTGACCGCTTCGCTTTTTTCGGTACGACCGTGGAGCGCCCCGCCGCGGGCTACAAGCCACGCTCCGGGCCGGTCGCGCGCCACGTCCGCACCACCCGGGACCGCTTGGCGCCTCCCGACCCCGGCTGGTGGTCACGGTCGCCTCACGGCTCCCGAGACGGCCATCAACACCAGCCGAGACCGCAACCGGTCCGGGCCGCCACGCACGTCGCGGTTCTGGCTGGCTCTCAGGGGTGTCTCACGGGCCGTGAGACACCCCTGAGAGCCAGCCGGGGACCCTGGAGCGCGCTGCGGTCCGGGGTGGCAGGGGGCTGGCGCGCGGGCACTGCGGGACTTGGGTTGCGGGCGAGTGCTTTGTTGCCGTGCCGGGAAGGGGACGGTGGTCCGGGGTCGAGGGGTTAGGGCAGGGCGCCTAGGCCGGCCAGCAGCTCGAGGCGTTCGTGCTGGTCGAGGGCCTGGTAGATCGGCTCGTCGCGGCGGTTGGTCTCGTCCTCGAGGGCTTGGCGTTCCGGGCCGGCGGGCAGGGCGCGCACCTGGTCGACGGTCAGACCGGCCGCTTGCCAGGCCGCGCGGTGGGCGTCGGCGCGGTGGTGGCGGAGCGCGCCCAGCCTCGTGGTCAAGCGGACCGCGGGGGACGCGTCCGGGGGCTCGTGGACCGGGGCCAGCGCGCGGAAGGCCGGGCCGCCGGTGGCCTGACCTGCTGCCAGGAGGCGGCCGACCAGGTCGGCCAGGCGGGGCACCGAGGCCGGGCCGGGGAGCACGGTGTCGAAGGGCGGGCCGGGACTCCAGCGCTCGGCCGCGGTGTCGCCGAGCGCCTGCTGCACGGCCAGGGCCGCGGCCCGGCCCCGGTCGGTGAGCCGCCAGGTCCCGTCGGCGTCGACCTCCGCGATGCCCTGCTCCAGCTCGCCGGTCATGTCCGCCCCGCCGTAGGTGGTCGCCGCGGCGAAACCGTCGGCCGGCATCGGCCGGGCCAGCAGACCGAAGTAGAAGCTGGACTCGAAGCCGGGCCGCAGGCCGTGCGCGGCGTAGACGGCGAGGACCCGCTCGCGGGCGCTCGCCCGGACCCCGATGTAGAGCCGATCGACGACCGGCCTGATGCTTCCCGCGTAACTCATGAGCGCCAAGGTTAGCCAGCCGGTCTGGTTGATCAATTGTGCGACGGATCAGGCCGCAGGTCAGGCCGCGGAGAATGGCGACCACAGGTTCCTATTCTCTCATTCACGTCGGGGGCGCCGAGGCATGGTCGCGGCACCCTACCAGCGCCATTATCATGTTTCAATATTGTTAAGTCTCTATGCCAAAGGTAGATTGGCCCTATGACTCATCAACGCATCCCGCGGTACGCCACAGCGGCCCTCAGCATTGTTGTCGGCGCCACGGTAGCCACACCGGCCGCGGCCGCGACTCCCGACAGCCCGCAATTCACGACCGTTCTCATCGGAGCGGTGCAGCTCACCGCCGAGGGTGCGGGCGCTTTCCAGATCACCCCGGCCACCGCCGGTGCGAAGGCACCCACCCCGGTCACCACCAGCGCCGCACCGCGCAGCGCGCTGGCACCGGGCGACGCCAACATCGTCAACAGCCGGTCGTCCATCGCCGGCGGTTCTTTCAATGCCTGCAAGGACTTCAATACCACGACGTGCATTCTGAGTAATGGTATCGGCACGCTCAACCCGGGCGAGAGCACCAAGGGCAGATACGGCTGGCCCGATTCTGACGGCTTCTACTGCCTGAGCCACCGGAGCTTCCAGGTATTCTCCAGCACCGTGACGTGCAGCACCGATAAATGGGTTAAGGTTTCCGGCGGCGCGGTCGGCCAGATCGACGTTCCGATTATCGTCCGCAACCGGTGATCGCCACGGCCACCCGTCTCGCCCGCACCGGCTCGCTTGTCAGGCGGCGGATCGTCCCTCACGCATCCACCGGCGGGAAGTTTCCCGCGTGAAACCGGTTTGGCCGGGAGTGGGAGCGGTCATCCGCGGTTCATGACGATGTTCGACGGTTTCCGGCTCGAGCACGTCGACCTCGGCGAGG
This sequence comes from Actinoplanes awajinensis subsp. mycoplanecinus, assembly GCF_001509495.1. Taxonomy (NCBI): domain Bacteria; kingdom Bacillati; phylum Actinomycetota; class Actinomycetes; order Micromonosporales; family Micromonosporaceae; genus Actinoplanes; species Actinoplanes awajinensis. The sequence goes on from NZ_LLZH01000235.1 coordinate 52,028, forward strand.
TGAGCGTCCGGGTACGGTACGGCGGCGCCGGCACCCCGGTGGTCCTGCTGCACGGCCATCCGCGGACCCACACCACGTGGCATCGGGTCGCCCCACTGCTCGCCGAGCGGCACCTGGTGGTGGCACCCGACCTCCGCGGCTACGGCGGATCGACGCTCCCGCCGGACGAGCCGCGGCATGCCCAGTCCAGCAAGCGCGCGATGGCCCTCGACGTGGTGCGGTTGATGGCCCGTCTCGGTCATCAGCGGTTCGCCGTCGTCGGCCACGACCGGGGTGCCCCGGTGGCGTTCCGGACCGCGATGGACCGTCCCGACCTGGTATCGCACCTGGTGGTGATGGACTCCTTGCCGCTGGTCGAGCATCTGGAGCGCACCGACGCGACGTTCGCCCAGGCCTGGTGGCACTGGTGGTTCCTGGGCCAGACCGACAAGCCCGCCGAGCGAGTGATCTGCGCCGACCCGCACGCCTGGTACACCACACCGGAGCCCGGCGCGATGGGCGCCGGCAACCACGCCGACCTCTGGCGGCCCTGACCGACCCGGCCGTCGTGCACGGCATGTGCGAGGACTACCGGGCCGGCCTGGGCATCGACCGGGAGCACGACGAGGCCGACCGGGCCGCCGGCCGTCAGGTCACCTGCCCCGTGCTGTTGCTGGAGGCCGCCGGCGACGACCTGGACATCCACGGCGACCCGGCGGCGATCTGGGCGCCGTGGCTGGCCCGGCCGCTGACCCACCGGGTCGTCGACTCCGGGCATCACCAGGCCGAGCAGGCGCCCGGCCAGGTGGCCGAGGCACTGCTCGGCTTCCTCGCGCCGTGAGCCGCGCCGCCACCGAGACCCAACCGGTCAGGTGGCGGCTGCCGGGGCCGATGGTGTGGGTATGGGTGCTGTGACGCGACCGTCCACCTGGCCCGCGGTCGTGCTGCGCGGGCTCGGGCCGCGACAGGCGGCACCGGCCCGCCTGTGGATCATGATCATGATCGGTACGTGTACCGCGGTGTTCTTCACCGCCGCGCTGCTCGGCGACGGCGGGCTCGACCCGCTGCAGCTCGGGTGCGGCATCGTGCTCGCCCTGTTCTGCCTGACCGTGCTCGCGCTGCGACCGGAGCGCGCCGCCAGCCTCTGCGTGGCCGGGCCGCTGCTCGGCGTGGCCGGTGTCGTCGTGCTGGACCTGGGCACCGCCGACGCCGGGGTGACCGGGCAGATCTTCTTCACCATGCCGGTGCTCTACGCCGCCGTGCACCTGCGCGTGCCGGGGTCCGTGCTGGTCACCGCGGCCGCGATCGGCGGTGACGCGATCGTGGTCGGCCGGCTGCTCCCGCTCGAGGAGGCGCTCACCGACCTGGCGTTCACCGGCGGCATGCTGATCCTGATGGGCTCGGTGCTGACCCGGGCCATGGTCACCCAGCAGCGACTCGTCGAGAAGCTGCGCCGGCAGGCGTCGGTCGATCCGCTGACCGGCCTGGTCACCCGGCGGGTCCTCGACGACGCGGTCAGCGCGATCTCCAGCGCCACCTCGGACACCGGCACCGCGCTCGTCCTGATCGACGTCGACAAGTTCAAGACCATCAACGACACGTACGGGCACGCCGTCGGCGACGACGCGCTGGTGCACATCGCAGCGGTGCTGTCCGCCCGGTGCCGGCCGCAGGACGTGCTGGCCCGGATGGGCGGGGACGAACTCGCCGTCCTGATGACGGGCTGCAGTTACGAGACCGCGCTCAGCCGCGCCCGGGACTTCGTCAGCACCATCCACGACCAGCCGTTGCCGCTGGCCGACGGGCGCCGGCTCGCCCTGTCGATCAGCGCCGGCGCCGCGCACGCCCACCAGCACACCGGTTCGGTGCGTGACCTCTACATCAGCGCCGACACCGCCCTCTACGCGGCCAAGCGCGCCGGTCGGGGGCGGGTCGGCGAGCTGTCCGGCGCCGAGCGCCAGGCCCTGCACGTCGACTGACATCGACCAGGTGCGGGCGAGGTCCGCCGCCGGGTGACGGGAGGGTGCGCTTTTCTGATCGTACGATCAATGGCGGTGACCCGGACGGCGCCGCGATCGCAAGCCGGCGGCGGACCTGGAGAGGCGCGGTCAGGCTCCGGCGCCGCCGTCGACCGGGACGATCGCGCCGGTGACCATCGAGGCCCGGTCGCTCAGCAGCCACGCGGCCACCTCGGCGACCTCCCGGGGCTCGGCCATCCGGCCGGTCGGGGAACTCGCGTTGATCTGCGCTTTGATCCCCGGGGTGGCCGCCTCCCACGCGTCGATCATCTCGGTCGCGGTGCCGCCCGGGGTGATCCCGTTGACCCGGATGCCCTGGCCGGCCCAGGTGACCGCGGCCGTCTCGGTGATGCTGTTCAGGGCGCGTTTCATCGCGCCGTACGCGGGGAGCGCCGGGTTGGCGCGCCGGCTGCCGATGCTGGACGTGTTGACGATCGCGCCGCCACCGGTGCCGCGCATCAGCTCGGCCTCGGCGGTCATCGCGGTCCAGTGCGCGCGGAAGTTGACCGTGAACTGCAGGTCGATGTCCTCGTCGCTGGTGGTGTCGAGAGGGCCGGGCTGCTGGATCGCGGCGGCGTTGTTGAAGGCGCCGTCCAGACGGCCGTGCAGCTGGGCGACCCGGTCGACGGCGGCGCGGATGCTGCCACGATCGGCCAGATCCATCGGTACGGCGTCCGCGGTGCCGCCGTCGGCGCGGATCTGTTTGACGATCTGATCGAGCGCATCGGTGGAGCGGGCGGCGAGGACGACCGCGGCACCCTCGGCGGCGAAGAGCCGGGCCGCCGCCGCGCCGATGCCTCGGCTGGCGCCGGTGATGAAGACGACCTTGCCGGTGAGCAGGCCGATCGGGGTGGAGTCGCTGTGCTGGGTCATGCCGACAAGGCTGGTGCGGCCGGCCGGGTGGATACAGGCACAAGTGGTACCAGGCTCGGCCGCCGGGCGCCGGGCACACTTGCGACATGAACAAGCAGGAACTCGGGGCGTTCCTCCGGACCCGCCGGGAGCGGCTGCGGCCCGAGGACGTGTCTCTGCCGTCCGGGGCGCGACGCCGCACGCCGGGGCTGCGCCGGGAGGAGGTCGCGGTGCTCGCGCACATCTCCACCGAGTACTACGTGCGGCTCGAGCAGGGGCGGGCACCACGGCCGTCGGGTGAGGTCCTGGCCGGGATCGCCGGGGCGCTGCGGCTCACCGGCGCCGAGTCCGATCACCTGCACGTGCTCGCCGGGACCGCGCCGAGCCGCACCGGGCTGCACCGGCGCGACGTGCGGCCGAGCATCCTCGCGCTGCTGGAACGGCTGCCGCAGACCGCCGGGCTGGTGACGTCCGCGGCGTTCGAGGTGCTCGCCTGCAACCCGCTCGCGGCGGCGCTGATGGAGGACTTCACCGAGCTCGCGCCCCGCGACCGCAACCTGGCCCGCCGAGCGTTCCTGGAGCCGGGCCCGCTCTACGGCGTCAGCGACGCCTCCGAGTTCCGGCACCACGTCGTCATGCAGTTGCGGCTCACCCTGGCCCGGTACCCGTCCGATCCGGCGGTCACCTCACTCGTCGACGAGCTGCGCGACGGCAGCGCCGATTTCGCGCGGCTCTGGGAGCGGCACGACGTGCAGGCCGCGCCGATGCTCACCAAGACGTTCCGGCACCCGGTCGTCGGCGAGGTGACGGTGGACTGCGACACGCTCACCCTCGACGACCGGGACCAGCACCTGGTGCTCTACACCGCGCCGGTGGGCTCACCCAGCGCCGAGGCCCTCGCGCTGCTCACTGTGCTGGGGTCGGAGCGGTGGCCTGTTTCATGATCCATTCGCGGATGCCGGGGAGGGTGTAGGCCACCTGCTCCGCCGAGCCGCCGGTGATGCCCACGACGTTGACGGTGGCCTTCTTCGCTTCCAGGGCGGCCACGTCGGCGGCGGTGGCGGTGCTCGGCCAGGTGGCGTGGGCGGCCGGACTCGGGGAGGCCGGGGTGGCACCCTCGCCGGCCAGGATCCACAGGGGCTTCTTCGGCAGCGTGGCGGGCCACTGGCCGGCCACCACATAGGCGGCGGCGAACAGGTCCGGGTGCGCGGCGGTGATGCCGAGCGCCAGGGTCGCGCCCGTCGACTGACCCGTGACGTACCGCCGCGACTTGTCGAGGTTGTACTGCCCGGCGAGCGCGGTGAGCAGGTTCAGTGTGGTGCCGGCGTCGCCGCTCGCGGCGGTGGCGTACTGCGGGGCGAGCACGAACGCCGGGTTCTTCGCCTGGTCGGCGGGGCTCGCCCAGGCGACCGCGCCGAGGCCCTGCACCAGCGCGCCCTTGGCCCCGGCACCGGCCACGCTCGCACCGTGCAGGTAGAGCACCAGCGGGTACGCCTTGGCCGGGTCGTAGCCCTTCGGCACGAACAGGTTGTACGGCAGGGTCTGCCCGGTGGCCGGGTCCGCGAAGGACAGCTGCTTGAAGTCGTCCACGATCGGGCTGACCACCGAACTGACCGGCACGGCGGTGTCGGTGGGCTCGAAGACCGTGCCGCTGACCGCGGTGACCGCGCCGACCTTGGTGACCGAGGTGGCCGCCATCGTGATCTTCGGTGCCGCACCGCCCGAGGCCGGTGTCCACAGCGCGGCGCCCTCGTCGTCCGGGGACAGCTCGACGATCACGAACCGGCCGTCGGCGCCCTGCTCGGCGACCGCCGCGGCGGTGTTCGCGTACACCTTCGTCACGGTCCGGCCGTCGACGGTGAACGCCGCGGCGCTCAGCTTCGCGGTGGCGATCGGCTCGGTGAACTGCACCGCGACCGCGATGAACTTCTGCCCGTCGCCGTCGACCCGGGTGATCGCGATGGCGCTCGTGTTGGCGGCCACCGTGCCGGACTGCGCCGAGCAGGCCGCGACCCCGGAGAACATCAGGGCGCCCGCGACGCCCTTGAGCAGTGCTCTCCGCTGCATGAACCAGACCCTTCGTCGACGATCCGCCAAACAGACACTACCAACGAGTCGATCATGCACGATTTGCGACAGTATTACCTTTACGCGCCGCGAGCAGGCATCGGGGCTTTTGCGGGATATGCGGGTGGAAAGTACGTTCCGTTGCGGTTGGCCAACCACGATCGTCACGACCGCCAGCTCGGAAAGGTTCCACCATGCGTATCGCACTCGCCACCGGCGCCGCCCTCCTCGCCACCCTCGCCGGCGCCGCCACACCGGCAAGCGCCGCACCGGCCCGACCGCCGGTGCCGAGCGACGACATGGTCATCGACGTGGTGTCCGCGAACGGCTCCGGCTGCCCGCTCGGCACCGCGGCGGTGACCGTCTCGCCGGACAACAAGGCGTTCACGGTCAGCTACAGCGAGTTCACCGCGCAGGTCGGCGCGGGCGCCAAGCCGACCGACTTCCGCAAGAACTGTCAGCTCGGGTTGAACGTGCACGTGCCGCAGGGCTACACGTACGCGATCGCGAACACCGACTACCGGGGTTTCGCGCACCTGGAGCGCGGCGCGTCCGCGACGCAGACCGCGTTCTACTACTTCCAGGGCGAGCGGCAGACCACCAAGAGCCGCAACACGTTCACCGGGCCGGTGGACAGCGACTGGCAGCGCACCGACACTGTGGCGGTCAGCTCGTTGTCGTTCCTGCCCTGCGGGGAGCAGCGCTACCTCAACGTGAACACCGAGCTGCGGGTCGCCGCGGGCTCGTCGGACAAGAAGAAGACCAGCTTCGTCACGATGGACTCCACCGACGGGAACCTGGACACCGTCTACCGGGTCGCCTGGAAGAAGTGCTGACCGCGGCGGGCTGAACGCAACGCGGCCCCTCCTCGTGGTGAGGAGGGGCCGCTGCCCGCTTCTACTCAAGCGCGCATCTGCAGGACCGGCAGCCGGTCAGCGGTTACCGAAGTGACCCGGACCGCCGCGGTGCCCACCCGGACCCCGGTGGTCGCCGCCACGGTGGTGGCCCGGCCACTGCGGACGGTACGACCAGTTGCTCGGCCAGTAACCGCCACGCCACCGGCTGTCCCACCGGTCGTCCCAGTCGTTGTCGTCGACGACCAGGGCGAAGGCGCCGCCCCGGAAGCCCACGCGAACCCGCACGCAGTCGTAGTCCTCCCAGGCGCCGAACCGGTCACCGGTGCGGCCGGCCTGCTCGCAGCTCCAGAAATCGCGGTAGTAACCGACGACCTCGTCGCTGCCCCAGCGGGCCCCCTGGGTGGTCGCCGTCGTGGTGTTCTTGGCCTGACCCGCGGCCGGCGCGGCCTGCGCCGGGCCCGCCGCGAGCGTCGCTCCGGCGAGGAGGCCCATGCCTGCCATGGTGAGCAGGCGCATCGTCTTCGTCATGTCTTTCCCTTCTTTTCCGCCTCCCCAGGACTGGACTAACCATCACAGAAGATGATCGGTAAGACTAAAAGGACATCTAGTACTTTCGGCTGATCTTGGACACCGAGAAGTGGATCAAGGGATCGGCCGCCCGGCCAGCGAAAACGACCGCCACACCCGGGATTGACCAGGTGACTTACGGGGCATGTCTATCCATGCGGCTCACCGGAGCCCGCGGGAAGAGCGGAGGCTGACGATGAATGCCACTCCGGTCGCGGACGAGCACGAAACGGACGATTTCCAGGTGGTCACGCACACCCTGGACGGCGTTTCCCTGGTCCGGCTCATCGGCGACGTCGACCTGTCGGTGGCGGCCCGCCTGCGAACGACCTTCGAGACCGCGCTGGCGGCACACCCGTGGGTCATCGTGGATCTGACCCGGGCCGGCGCGGTGGACTCGATCGGGCTCGGCGTGCTGGTCGCCGCCGCCCAGGTGGCCCGCAGGCGATCCGGCGACGTGCTGCTGGCCGGTGCGCCACCGTTCTTCACCGCGGTCCTGCACGCGGCACGGCTCGGCGCGGTCTTCACCACGTTCGCCACCGTCCCGCAGGCGATGACCGCCGCGCTGGCCGGGACGTCCGCGCCGCACTGACCCATGACCGTACGGATCGGGACCTCCGGGTGGAGTCACCCGCACCGGGACGGCGTGCTCTACCCGCCGGGCACGCCGGCCCGGGACCGCCTCGGCCACTACCTGCGGCGGTTCGACACCGTCATCCGGGAGTGGGCGGGCCGGGACCGGGAGGTCTACGTCTACTTCGACAACGACGGCGCGGGCGACGCCGTCCGGGACGCCGGGACGCTGCGGCACCTGCTGGCCTGAACGACGCGCCACCACTGCCTGGGCGTGACGGCGGAGAGTTTGTCGCGGAAAGGCCGTTTGCCGGGCGCGACCTCGGGTAGCCGCTGACCGTTCCGTCAGGAAATCCGCCGTCCGAAGGATCTCATCACCATGGATGCCAGCAAGCCCGTCAAGGCAGCGAAGAAGGCCGTGGCGAAGACCGCCGAGAAGGTCGCCGACGCTCTCCGCGCCGAGGTCCCGGGTGCACCGGGCAGCGCGCCGGCCACGCTCGAGGAGCCGACCACGCCCCGCGAGCCGCTGCCGCCGAAGCCGGAACAGGGCGCGCCGCAGACCCGGACCCCGACCGGCGCGGAGACCGGCGCGCCGCCGACCGACAACGGTCAGCAGGGCGCCTTCCTCACCACCGCGCAGGGCGCGCGGCTGCGCGACACCGACCACTCGCTCAAGGCCGGGCCGCGCGGACCGGTCCTGTTGCAGGACCACCACCTGCGCGAGAAGATCACCCACTTCGACCACGAACGGATCCCGGAGCGCGTGGTGCACGCCCGCGGCGCCGGCGCGCACGGCACGTTCACCGGTTACGGCACCGCCACGAAGCTCAGCCGGGCCGGGTTCCTGAAGAAGAACAAGGAAACCCCGGTTTTCGTACGATTCTCGACCGTCCTGGGGTCGCGGGGTTCGGCGGACACGGTCCGGGACACCCGCGGGTTCGCCACGAAGTTCTACACCGACGAGGGCACGTTCGACCTGGTCGGCAACAACATCCCGGTGTTCTTCATCCAGGACGCGATCAAGTTCCCGGACATCATCCACGCCGGCAAACCGCACCCGGACCGGGAGATCCCGCAGGCGCAGAGCGCGCACGACACGTTCTGGGACTTCGTCTCGCTGCACACCGAGGCGCAGCACCACACCATCTGGAACATGTCCGACCGGGGCATCCCGCGCTCCTACCGGACCATGGAGGGTTTCGGCGTCCACACGTTCCGGCTGGTGAACGACGCGGGCGAGACGGTGCTGGTGAAGTTCCACTGGAAGCCGAAGCTCGGCGTGCACTCGCTGGTCTGGGAGGAGGCGCAGCTCGCCGCGGGCGTCGACCCGGACTTCCACCGCCGGGACCTCTACGACGCGATCGAGTCCGGCGCGTACCCCGAGTGGGAGCTGGGCGTGCAGGTCTTCCCGGACACCCCGGAGGAGACCTTCGCCGGGATCGACCTGCTCGACCCGACCAAGTTCGTACCGGAGGAACTCGCGCCGGTGCAGCCGATCGGCACGATGGTGCTGGACCGGACGCCGACGAACTACCACGCCGAGGTCGAGCAGGTCGCCTTCCACCTCGGTCACCTGGTGCCGGGCATCGACGTGACGAACGACCCGCTGCTGCAGGGCCGGCTCTTCTCCTACCTGGACACCCAGCTGACCCGGCTCGGCGGGCCGAACTTCCACCAGATCCCGATCAACCGGCCGCACGCCCCGGTCAACGACATGCTCCGCGACGGGATGCACCAGCACGCCGTGCACGGGGGTGTCGCGCCGTACCACCCGAACTCCCTCGACGGGGGCAACCCGTCCGAGGCCGGCGACGCCGAGACCGCGTTCGTCGACGTGCCGGTCACCGTCACCGAGGCACCCAAGATCCGGCAGAACCCGGCGTCGTTCGACGACCACTACAGCCAGGTACGACTGTTCTGGCTGAGCATGACGCCGGTCGAGCAGGAACACATCATCAGCGCGTACACCTTCGAACTCGCCAAGTGCTACGAGCAGGCGATCAAACAACGTCAGCTGCTGTCGCTGGCCAACGTCGATCCGGTGCTGTGCCAGCGGGTGGCCACCGGGCTGGGCCTGCCCGCGCCCGAGCCCACCGTGCCGCTCGCCGAGGTCACGCCCAGCCCGGTGCTGTCCCAGCTCGGTCAGACCTGGCCCGGCGACGGTCGTACGATCGGGATCGTCGTCGACCCGGACGGCGACCTCGACGACCTCGAAGCGGTCCGCGGCGCGGTCTTCGCGGCCGGGATGGTGCCGCTGGTGATCGCGCCGCACGGCGGCAAGGTCGGCGGCGTGGCGGTGCAGCGGACGTTCGCGGCCACCCGCTCGGTGGAGTTCGACGCCGTGCTGCTCGCCGGCGCACCGCTACCGGCACCGGACGCGCTGCCCGCCCGCGACGCGAAGGCCGGCGGCAGCGCCACCGTGGACCCGCGCGTACTCCTGCTCGTCGAGGAGTGCTGGCGGCACGCCAAGGCGGTCGGCGCCTGGGGCGCCGGTGCCACCGTGCTGCGCGAGACCGGGGTGGCCGACACCCCGGGCGTGGTCACGGCGAAGACCGGCGAGGAGGCGTTCGCGGCCGTGCACGAGCTGCTGGCCGCGCACCGGGTCTGGGAACGATTCCCGGCTCCGGTGGCCTGACCCGGACGGCCCGCACATCGCAGGACGGGCCTGCCCCGTCCTGCGATGTGAGCAATCATCACGTTCGATCGTGATGTGGGGGTTTTCGATCTGGGTCCAGGGGCAACACCTGGCCCATGAGTTCCTTGCGGTTGCTGGCGCCCCCTGCGCATGCCGTGCAGCTGCTCTCCTGGAACCTGACCGGTGGCGACGACCTCGGCGAGATCCGGGCCGGGATCCACCGGCACTTCGAGGACGGCCTGACCGAGCTCGCCGGCCGGATGGCCCTGGTGGTCACCGAGCTGGCCGGCAACGCGCTGCGGCACGGCCGGCCACCGATCGTGGTCCGGGTGCTCCAGGACGCCGACTGCTACCTGCTCGACGTGGCCGACCACGCCCCGGAGCACATCCCGCGGTTCGTCGCGGCGACCGGCTCCGTCCTGCCCGGCGGCCGGGGGCTGCTCATCGCGAGCACCCTGGCGCAGCAGGTGTGCTGGTATCCGGGTGATCGCACCAAGCACATCTGGGCGTCCTTCCCCTTCCCGGCCGAGCCGACGGGCTGACGTCGTACGAATGTGCTAGAAATGCCGGTTGTGACTACCCCTGTCTTCACCATCGCCCACCACACGGAGCCCGATGGTGTGCTGCGGGTCTGCCTGGCCGGCGAATTCGACATGAGCGTCGGCGACGCCCTCTCCCGCGCGCTGCTGGAGGCGGCCGGCCGGCCCGGCGTCACCCGGGTGCTCGTCGACCTGACGCATACCCGGCTGATCGACTCGCACGCCATCGCCGGGCTGGTCGCCGGGTATCAGGCCGCCACCTCCGCCGGCCGGAGCTTCACCGTGGTCAACGGCCGCGGTCTGGTCCAGCAGGTCCTCGACATCACCGGGCTGTCCGAGGTGCTCTGCGCCCAGCCGTGACCGCTGCCGGCCACCGGAGCGGTGGTCAGGCGGTCACGCCGGCGCCGCGGGCGAGCCCGGCCCGGGCGCGCACCAGCAGCCAGGAGAGCAGCAGGACGCCGGTGGCGGCCAGCGAGATGGCCGCGCCGGCCGCGACGTTCCACCGGGTCGAGGCGTAGAGACCGGCGAGCCCGCTGACCACGGCGAACAGCACGGACAGCCCGGAGGCCACCGCGAGCCGGTCCGACCACAGCCGGGCGGCCGCCGCCGGCGCGACGATCAGCGACAGCGCCAGGATCGTGCCGGCCGCCGGCACGATCGTCACCGCGACCACCTCGATGGTCAGCAGCAGGACCACGTCCCAGAACCCGGTCGACAGCCCCGCCGCCTCCGCACCGGCCCGATCGAAACCGGTCAGCAGCAGCGGCCTGGCACACCCGGTGAGCACCCCGGCCACCGCGGCCAGCACCACCGCCGTGGTGATCAGGTCGGTGGTGTCCACCGTGAGGATCGAGCCGACCAGGAACGACGACAGGTCCCGGCTGAACCCGCTCTGCGTGGCCACCAGCGCCGCACCCAGCGCGAACCCGCCGGAGAGCAGCACCCCGGTCGCCGCTGCGGCGTCCTGACCGCGCCGCCGGCTCAGCGCCGCCACCCCCAGCGCCACCACCGCGCCGGCCACCACCCCGCCGAGCAGGATGTTCACCCCGATGATCGAGGCGGCCACCACGCCCGGGAAGGTCGCGTGGGTCAGCGCCATCGTGAAAAACGACAACCGGCGCAGCACCACCTGCACGCCGATCAGCCCGGCCAGCGCGCCGACCAGGACCACCTCGGCGACGGCGCGGTGCAGCACGTCATCCCACCAGTTCATGCGGTGAGCTCCTCTCCCGCTGACGCGGCACGCGGACGGTGCGCCGCCCGCGCCACAGCCGGGCCGGCAGCAGGACCAGATAGCCCAGCACGAGCAGCAGCACCACCGACGACGCCGAGGTCAGCGCGACGCCGTAGTGCACCGAGGCGGTCCAGCTCAGCAGCAGACCGGCGTACCCGGCCGCGGCGACCAGCACGGTGCCCAGCACCGCCATCACCGCCAGCCGGTCGCTGACCATCCGGGCCGCCGCCGCCGGGACGATCAGCAGCGCCACCACCAGGATCGTGCCGACCGCGCGGACCGCGGCGACCACCACCAGCGCGAGCAGCACGTTGAGCCACAGGTCCAGCCGGCCGACCCGGAAGCCGGCCGCGGCCGCGCCGCCCGGGTCGAACGACCGGAACAGCAGCCCCCGGGCGGTGACCAGCAGCGCCACCAGGATCACCACCACCAGCACCGCGGTCTCGGCGAGCTGGCGTGGCGTCACGGTCAGCAGCCGGCCGAACATCAACGAGGTCAGATCCGAGGTGTACGAGGAGCGCCGCGACACCAGCACCACCCCGATCGAGAACATCGCGGTGAGCACCACGGCGGTGGCCGCGTCGTCGGACAGCCGGGCGCCGCGGGTCAGCACGGTCAGCGCCACCGCGGTGACCACGCCGGCCACCAGCGCCCCGGCGAACAGGCCCTCCACTCCCCCGGCGACGAAGCCGATCACCACGCCGGGGAAGACCGTGTGGGTGAGCGCGTCGGAGACGAACGACAGCCCGCGGACGAAGACGAACACGCTGATCGGGCCGCAGACCAGCGCGAGCAGCACGATCTCGGCGAGCGCCCGGCCCATGAACGGCACCGCGAACGGCTCGATCACGGTTCCACCACGACCAGCCGGCCGTCGGCCACCTCGATCGCGGCGCTGCCGTACGCCTGACGCAGTGTGGCGGCCGTGAGCGTCTCGCCGACCGGGCCCACCGCCCACTGCCGCCCGTTGATCAGGCAGATCAGGTCGGCGAGATCCCGGGCCACCGCCAGGTCGTGCGTGCTGATCACCAGTGCGGTGCCGGCCGCGCTCAGCTCCCGCAGCACCCGGACGATCGCCTCCTGACTGACCACGTCGACGCCGTTGAACGGCTCGTCGAGCAGCAGCAGCCGTGGCTCGGACACGATCGCCCGGGCCAGCAGCACCCGCTGGCGCTGGCCACCGGAGAGCGCGCCGAACCGGCGACCGGCCCGATCGGCCAGGCCGACGCGATCGAGGGCCTCGTCCACCGCGCCCCGGTCGGCCGCCCGGGCCGGGCGCCACCAGCCGAGGTGCCGGTAGCGGCCCATCATCACCACCTGCCGCACGCTGACCGGGAAGTCGGCGTCCAGGGTGTCGGTCTGCGGCACGTACCCGGCCAGGCCGCGGGCCCGGGCGGGCGGGCGGCCCAGCACCGTCGCGGTCCCGCCGAGCAGCGGGGTCAGGCCGAGCATCGACTTGATCAGCGTGGACTTGCCGGCGCCGTTCGGGCCGACCAGGGCCAGCCGCTGTCCGGCGCGCAGGTCCAGATCGATGCCGGTGAGCACGGGTACGCCCTGGTAGCCCACGCTGGCCCCGGTGTATCGCAGTGCGGCGGACGCCATCTCAGCCGGCCAGCGCCTCGAGGATGACCTGCGTGTTGTGCCGCTCGGCGCCGAGGTAGGTGCCCTCCGGCGTGCCGGCCGCGCCGAGGCTGTCGCCGAACAGCGCGTCCTCGCCGGCGACCACCTTGACGCCGGCCTGCTGCGCGATCGCCTCGGCGGTCTTCGGCGGCAGCGAGCTCTCCGCGAAGATCGCCTTCGTCCCGGTCGCCCTGATCTTCGCGACCAGGTCGGTGAGCTGCTTGCCGGACAGCTCCGCCGAGGTGTCCATGCTCGGGATCACCGAACCGACGAACTGCAGCTGGTAGCGGGCCACGTAGTAGCCGAACGCGTCGTGGTTGGTGACCAGCTTGCGGTCCTGCGCCGGCAGCGTGGCGAAGGCGGCCACGGTGTCGGCGTCGAGCTTGTCCAGCTCCGCGGTGTACGTGGTCAGGTTCGCCGCGAAGGCCGCCGCCTTGCCGGGCTCGGCCGCGGCCAGGCCCTTCTCGATGTTCGTCACCATGATCTTGGCGTTGCGCGGGTCGTGCCAGATGTGCGGATCCGGCCCGTGCTCGCCGCCCTCCTCGCCCTCGCGCAGCGTCACGCCGGAGCTGGAGTCGACGACCGCGCCGGTGAAGCCGGCCGACGTGATGGTGGTGCCGAGCCACTCCTCGAGGCCGACGCCGCTCTTCACGACGACCTTCGCGGTCGCGATGGCCTGCAGGTCGGCCGGGGTGGGCTCGTACTCGTGCGGGTCGACGTTCGGCTTGATGATCTGGGTGACGGTGACGTCCGCGCCGCCGATGTTCCGGACGAAGTCCGCCACCTCCGGGGTGGTGGCGACGACCGCGAGAGCGCCGGTCGACGCGGGCTCGGAGCCTGCGGCCTTCGCGCCGCAGCCGGCGATGACGGTGAGGGCCGCGGCGGCTGCCGTGATCCGGAGTAAGCGCTGCTTGTTCATCATGTCCTTCACTCCCGTACCTGAGGAGTGAAACGATAATCGTTTTCAACTTTTATCGTCTAATGGCAAGATGACCATGCGTCGGGCGCCGGAGCCATCGACGGCGGGCTAACCGAGCGCGGCGCGCAGCTGGGCCAGATTCTGGTGCATCAGGGCCGGGAAGTCCGCGGACGGGGTGGCGATCCAGTCGGCGGCGGCCACCGCGAAGACGGCCAGGGCCGACTGCGCGGCGAACGCGGCGGCCCGCTCCTCGGCGCCGCGGCCGACGAGCGTCGCGGTCATCGCCGCGGCCAGCCGGGCCGACTTGATCAGGTCGCGTTCGCGCAGCTCCGGGGTGACCGCGAGGACCGCCAGCCGGGCCTTGGCGAACTCGTAGTACGGGGCCAGCTCCAGCCCGGCGCGGGTCAGCGCGGCCATCACGGCGCCGATCGTGTCGAGCTCCGGGTCGGCCTCGGCCAGGTGGGCCAGCACGCTCTGCTCGAACATCTGCGCGTTGGCGAAGAACACCTCGCGCTTGTCGGCGAAGTGGTTGAAGAACGTCCGCTTGGTCAGCCCGGCCCGCTCGGCGATCTCGACCACCGTCACCTCGCCGAAGCCACGCTCCCGGAACAGCTCCATGGCGGCCTGCTGCAGCCGGCCCCGCGCGTCCGGTTCCCATCGTGCCATCCGGTGATCCTACCCGCGATTGCACTTGGTGCACTCACGTGCCACACTCTGATTGCACCAAGTGCACTGACAAGGAGTGTGTCGCCATGCCCACGAACACCGCAGCCTGGATCCCGGCCCGCAACGGCACCCTCGCCGTCGGACCGGCCCCGTACCCCGCGCCCGGCCCGGACCAGATCCTGATCCGCAACCACGCCGTCGCGATCAACCCGCTCGACTGGGTCATCCAGGTGGCCGGCCGGGTGGCGTACGCCTGGCTGAAGTACCCGGCCGTGCTGGGCGCCGACGTGGCCGGCGAGGTGGTCGAGGTCGGCTCGGCGGTCACCCGGTTCCGGGCCGGCGACCGGGTCCTGGCCCTCGCCGTCGGCACCGACCGGGACGCCAACAGCCCGGCGCAGGGCGCGTTCCAGCAGTACACGGTGGTGCTGGAACGGCTGGCCAGCCCGATCCCGGCGGCGATGGCCTATCCGGACGCCGCCGTGCTGCCGCTGGGCGTGTCCACCGCGGCCTGCGCGCTGTTCCAGACCGATCACCTCGGGCTGCGGCACCCGGTCGCGGGCGCCGCGCCGGCCGGGGAGACCGTCCTGGTGTGGGGCGGCGCGACAAGCGTCGGCAGCAACGCCGTCCAGCTGGCCGTGGCGGCCGGCTACGACGTGATCACCACGGCGTCGCCGCGCAACGCCGGATGGCTCACCGACCTCGGCGCGTCCCGGGTCTTCGACTATCGCAGCCCCACCGTCGAGGCCGACGTCGTCGCGGCGCTCGACGGCCGCACGCTGGCCGGGGCGGTGGCGATCGGGTCCGGGTCGGCGCCCGCCTGCGTACGGATCGCCGGGGCCGCCCGCGGGAACCGGATCGTCTCGGTGGCCACCGCCCCGGTCACGTTCGAGAACGGGTTCTCGCTGCCCCGGACGGTGACCGGCATGCTCGGCGGGGTGCTGCGCCTGGAGATCGCCGCCCGGCGCCGCGGCGTACGTACGAAATTCGTCTTCGGGTCGGATCTGAAGAACAACGAGGTCGGACCGGCGATCTTCCGGGACTTCCTGCCGGCCGCCCTGGCCGAGGGCCGCTACCTGGCACTGCCCGCGGCGTCCGTGGCCGGCAGCTCGCTGGCCGACCTCCAGCAGGCCATGGACCGGCAGCGCAAGGGCGTCTCGGCCACCAAGCTGGTGGTGACCCTCTCCTCGTGATCGTTCGCGGTGGCAGGATGGATCCGCGCCGGCCCGAGTGAAAGGCCCTCCCATGGAGATCTTCGACATGATCGGGCGGGACGCCTGATGGCCGTCGCCGTCGCCGCACCCCACCCGGCGGCCGTCGACGCGGCCGGTGAGGTGGTGGCGGCCGGAGGCAACGCGCTGGACGCGGCGCTGGCGGCCGCCGTCGCGCTGACCGTGGCCTATCCGCATCAGTGCTCGATCGGCGGTGACCTGGTCGCCGTCGTGCGCCCGGCCGGTGGCGAGCCCCGCGCGGTGCTCTCCATCGGCGCGGCCGCCACCGCCGTCGACGTCGGCGCGCTGCGGGCCGCCGGGCCCCGGATGCCGTTCGGCGGGCCGCAGACGGTGACCGTGCCGGGTGTGGTCGCCGGGTGGGCGACGCTCGCCGGGCTCGGCGCCCGGCTGCCCCTGGCCGAGCTGCTCGCCCCGGCCCGCGCGCTGGCGGCCGGTGGTGTGTCAGTCAGTCCCGGGCTGCACCGGGCGATCCGGGGCCGGCTCGACGGCATCCGGGCCGACCCCGGGCTGCGCGCGCTGCTGCTCGACGACGTCGGCGAGCCGGTCACCCGGCTGGTGCAGCCGGCGCTCGCGGCCACCCTCGACGAGCTCGCCGCGAACTGGCGCTCGTTCTACACCGGAGCGCTCGCCGCCCGCCTGGTCGCCGGGCTCACCGCGCTGGGCAGCCCGTTGACCACCGCCGACTTCCGGGCGCACGGCGCCGAGCTGACCGCGCCGCTGGTGCAGGCGGCCGGCGGGGCGACCTGGTACGCCGCCCCGCCCCCGGTGCAGGGCGCCACCTTCCTGGCGATCAACGGCTCGCCGGCGCTGCTGGCCGACGCGCGCCGCGCCCAGATCGCCCGGGACACGCTGCTCGGCGACCCGCGGATCGGGCCGGTCGACCTCGACGGCCTGCTGCTGCGCACCCCGGCACCGGGTGCCGCCGGCACCGGCCCGAAACCGGCCGGGGACACCGTGGCGGTCACCGCCGTCGACGCGGACGGCACCGCGGTGACCCTGATCCAGAGCGTCTTCCAGAGTTTCGGCTCGGGGCTGCTGGAGCCGGGCACCGGCATCGTGCTGCACAACCGGGGCTCGTCGTTCAGCCTCGACCCGGCGCACCCCGGGCGGCTCGCGCCGGGCGCCCGGCCGCCGCACACGCTCTGCCCGGTGCTCGCCGTGACCGGCGACACCGTGGTGGCGCTCGGCTGCCAGGGCGGCCGGTCCCAGCCGTGGATCCTGGCGCAGGTCGCCGGGGACGTGCTCACCTCGGCGGACCTGGCCGGGGTGCTGGCCCGGCCACGGTGGATCATCGGGGCCCGGAAGATCGACCGGGAGGTGCCGACGCTGCTGCTGGAGCCGGGCACCCCGGCGGCGTACGAGCTGGCGTCCACGGCCGCCGGGCTGGGCCTGCTGGCCGAGACGACCCGGGGGCTGCACGACGACGCCGGGCACGTCCAGGTGGCCCGGCTCAGCGGTGGTCTGCTGACGGCGGCCAGCGACCCGCGCGCCGACGGCTCGGCCGCCCTGCTCGTCCAGGGACCCCGGCCGGCTTCCCTCGTACCAAAAAATGATCTTGATGGGAGAGTGGGACGCGGTGACCCTGGCTGAGGCGGTCCTGTTGCTGGTGGCGGGGCTGGGCGCGGGGACGGTGAACGCGATCGCCGGTGGTGGCTCGCTGCTGACCTTCCCGGCCATGCTGGCGATCGGCATGCCGCCGGTCGCGGCGAACGTGAGCAACGCACTCGCGGTCGCCCCCGGCTACGGCGCCAGTGTGCTCGGCAGCCGCGCCGACCTGATCGGTCAGGGCCGGCGGATCCTGCGGGTGATCCCGACCGCGTTGCTCGGCGCGCTCGGCGGGTGCCTGCTGCTGCTCAACACGCCCCGCCGGGTGTTCGACCTCGTGGTGCCGTTCCTGGTGATCGGCGCGGCGCTGACCCTGGCCGGCCAGACCCGGTTGCGCGCGCTGGTCGGCCACCCGCAGCAGGTGAGCCCGCGCCGGGCGACGGTCATGCTGCACACCGCGGTGTTCCTCTGCGCGCTCTACGGCGGCTACTTCAACGCGGCCCTCGGCGTGCTGCTCGTCGCCGGGCTGGCCCTGGTGCTCGACGAGACGCTGGCCCGGGTGAGCGCGCTGAAGAACCTGCTCTCCGCCCTGATCGGGGTGGTCACCATCGCGGTCTACAGCATCTTCGGCCCGGTGAACTGGGCGGCGGTCGCGGTGATCGCCCCGGCCACGATCGTCGGCGGCTACCTGGGCGCCCGGGTCGCGCGCCGGCTCCCGGCCGCTGTCCTGCGCACGGTGATCGTCGCTTTCGGCCTGACCGTGGGCACGGTGCTGCTCGTCCGCGCCCTCTGACCCCATTTTTTCCGGTACGACCGGAGCCGCCGTCCCGGGGGCGCTCCCCCGGGGCGAGTGAGAACCGGCGACCGGTGGTGACGGTCAGCCGGCCGGCCAGCCGGGACCCAGGGCGCGGGTCAGCAGCGTCATCAGCTGGCCGAGTTCGCTGTCGGTCAGTGCCGCCAGCGGGTTGTTCTCCAGGGCCGCCCGGAGCACCTCGTCACGAACCTGACGGCCCTCGGCGGTCAGCACCAGCACCCGCGAACGGCGGTCGGCCGGGTCCACGGCGCGTTCCACCAGACCCCGGTCGGCGAGCTGGTTGGCCATGAAGCTCAGGTTCGGCGCGTTGCAGTGCAGCCGTTCGGCCATCACCTTCATCGGGGGCGGCGGCTCGTCGGGGTCGATCGCCCACAGCACCTGGAACGTCGACGACGTCAGGCCGTGCCCGGCCAGGGCCGGGCCGGCCAGGTCGACGGTCCGCATCCACGCCTCGTAGATCGCGGTAGCCGTGGCGGCGAGTCGAGGCGTGGTCATGTCGCCATCCTACCGTTCGTTCGAGTCTCGAAGTATCGTGCTACCGTCAGTGCTTCGAGACTCGAACTAATGGAGGTTTCCGTGGGAGACGACTATCAGGGCCGGACGGCGCTCGTGACCGGTGCGTCCAAAGGGCTGGGCCGCGCGTATGCGATGGAATTGGCCCGCCGGGGATCGCGGGTGGTCCTGCTGGCCCGCTCGGAGCCCGAGCTGCACGCCCTCGCCGCCGAGATCCGGGCCCGGCACGGCGGGACACCGGCCGAAGTGATCACCGGCGACCTCTCCGCACCCGACGGCCCGCAGCGCGTCCTGCACGAGCTGCGTGACCGCGGCCTGACCATCGACCTGCTGCTCAACAACGCCGGAGCGGGCATCACCGGCCCGTTCCTGCAGCGGGCGATCGAGCCACAGCTGCGCACCGTCGGCCTCAACGTCGCCGGCCTGCTCGCGCTGACCCACGCGATCGGCGCCGAGATGGTCGCCCGGGGCGCCGGCGGCATCATCAACGTGTCGTCCAACGGAGCCTTCCAGCCCGTGCCCTACCAGGCCAGTTACGCCGCGACCAAGGCCTTCGTGCTCTCCTTCACCGAGGCACTCGCCGAAGAACTACGTGGCACCGGGGTCCACGTCATGGCCACCCATCCGGGCGCCACCGCGACGGGCTTCTTCGACGGCAGCTCGGTCACCATGGACCCGGGCGCGGACAACCCGGAGACGGTCGCCGGCCGCACTCTCGACGACTACAGCCGGCGCCGCGGCGCCTCCTACCCCGGCCGCACGGCGACCCGCGTGATGACCTGGGCCGCGCGGCTGCTGCCCCGCACCACCGTGGCGCGGATCGCCGGCTCGTTCAGCCGCCGCCAGCAGTGGCACCACGCCGTGGACACCGCCTGACCGGCCGGCGCCCGCCGCCGGCTCCTCCCTCGACGACGACGGCGAGCACGGCGCGACCGCGAACCGGGGTGTCGCCGACCCGGTGAACGTTCGCGGCCGGCGCACTAGCCCAGCGCGGTGTGCCGGTCGGGGAACCGGATCTCCAGCTCGATCGTGGTCGGCCCGGTCGTCAGGCTCGCCGCGAGGGGCTCGGGTCTGCCCAGTCGGTAACCCTGGGCGAAGTCGACCCCGTACGCCCTCAGCAGATCGACGGTCCCCTGGTCCTGCACGCACTCGGCGGCGACCCGGATGCCGAGGGCGTGGCACAGCTCCACCAGTTTGGACACGACGGCCTGGTCCGGCGGCGACTGGCAGATGTCGACGACGAACACGCCGTCGATCTTGACCAGATCGACGGGCAGATACTTCAGGTAGGCCAGGGCGGCGTACCCGGTCCCGAAATCGTCGAGGGCCAGCTGGCAGCCGATCTCCCGGATACCCGTGGCGAAGGCGAGGGCTTCGTTGCGGTTCTCGATCAGCGCGGTCTCGGTGATCTCGAAGGTCAGGCACTCCGCCTTCACCCGGTGCCGGCGGATCGCCTCGGTCACATAGGTCAGCAGCCCGGGATCGGCAAGCGACTTCCCGGAGATGTTGACCTGGTAGTGCGAGGTCTGCGCACCCTGCCCGATCAGTTCCAGGGCGTGATCGATGACCCACTTGTCCACCGCGAGGATCTCGCCGACCCGTTCGGCCATGTCCAGGAACGCCCACGGCGCGAGCAGTTCCCCGGTGTCGCCACGCACCCGCAGCAGGATCTCGTGCCGGGTGACCTGGTTGAGGCCGAGATCGACGAGGGGCTGGGCGTAGAGCGCGAACCGGTCGGTCGCCACCGCGTGCAGCACCCGGGACCGGCACCGCTCCGTCCGGTCCTCCCGCGGGGCCGGCCGGTCGAGGACCTGGACGGCCATGCCCGTCCGGCCGGCCTCGCGAGCCGCGTGTTCGCCGTCGACGAGCAGGTCGAATCCGGTGGCGGTGGCGCCGGCGGTGAACCGCACCACGCCGGCACACGTGCTGAGCCGCAGTGCCTTCTGCTGGACGGTGAACAGGTGACGCCGGAACGTGTCGACGATCCGGTGCGCCAGGTCGTCGGCGGCGTCGGCGCCCTGCTCCGGGGAGCAGACCAGCACACCCCACAGACCCGGACCGACCAGTCCACAGGTCTGGCCGGGTCCGGCGATCGTCCGCAGCAGCCCGGCGATGTCCGAGGTCAACCGCTCACGATCGTGATCGGTGACCTTCGCGGACAGGAGGGTGGCGGGCTCCGTCGCCACGACGATCAGGGCACCGTCGGTGGTGCGCCGGGCCCGATCGACCTCGTCGGTGAGGTAGCTCCGCGTCGGCAGCCCGGTGACCAGGTCCCGGGCGGCCAGATCGGCGCAGAGCATCGCCCTGCGCGTGGCGAGCCGCCGGCGCTCCTGCCGATCGGTTTCGAGGGTGGTGACGTCCACTCCGGTGGCCACGATGCCGGACGGCTCGCCCGCGGTGGTCAGGATCTCGATGTCGCAGTGGACGTGGTGAACGCTGCCGCTCGGGTGGATCACACGAAAGGTGACGTCGCCGGGGCGATGCTGCGCCCAGGCGGTCTCCACGGCCTCCCGGACGGCCGGCGCGTCGGCCGGGTGAACGAACTCCCCGAGCACCTCGGGGGTGAGGGTCAGCGTTCCCGGCGCGTTGCCGAAGATCATGGACATCTCGTCGGACCACTTCAGCTGGCCCTGGGCCTCGCCGGCGCCGATCGTCCAGGTGATCGTGCCGCGCTTCGCGAGCTGTGCGGCGCGGGCGATCCGGCTCGCCTCGTCGACCTTCGCCGTGAGCGGATCGACGAGGTCGGCGTCGACGAGGATCTGATAGCCGTCGGCGAGCGAGAGGTCGTACGCGCTCTGCACGGTCCGCGCGACCCGGCGGGCCCGGGCGATTTCCAGCGGGCTCGGCTCGGCCGTCTCGGCCAGAGCCAGGATGTCATCGAGGTCCATGAGCACCTCCCGGGCGCCGCCGGTTGTCCGAGTCGGTGTAGCCGGCTTGTTCGGCCAACTGACGCAGGTGCTGCCGGGCGGCCGCCTTGTAGCGGCGGACGCTGATGTCGGCCAGCCCGAGGATGCGGGCGATCTCCTGGTTGGAGAAACCCTCCCGCGACATCTGGAAGACCTCGGCCTGCCGGGCCGGCAACTGCTGCAGCCAGGTGCGCAGCGTCTCCTGCGCCTCCCACGCGTCAGCGATATCCGGCTTCGCCTCCGGCGGCAGGTCCTCCGGTGGCATCGCCCGCTCGCGCTGACGCCGGTCGTGCTCCTTGAGAAGCTTGTTGCGGGCGGTGGCGATGGTCCAGGCCATCGGCTCGGTGTAGGTCCGGATCTTCGGCCACTGCACCCGGCCCTGCAGGTAGGCCTCCTGCAAGGCGTCCTTGATCGCCTCCCGGTCCCAGCGCCGCGCGCGCAGGATCCGTTCCACGGTGTGATAGCTCTGCTCGGTGAAGACCCGGAACTCCTCGTCGTGACTCTTCTTCAGACGCAGAGCCTCCGCTCTCTGCGCCGCCTCCCCGTCCACCGGCTCCGGCAGCAACGCGGCCGAGCCGTCCACCCCGCTCACGCCGCCTCCTCGTCGTTGCCGCCGGCCGCCGGCTCCCGGCCCCCGAACTCCACCTCACGATGCCCGTCCCGGTCCCGCTCGACGATCCGGACGACACCGCGGTGCCGCTCGGCCAGACCCATCAACCCGGTCGCCCGGGCCGCGGCACGCACCGACGCCTCGCGCTCGGCATGGCATCGCGTGCGGTGCGCGATGTAGGCCCGCGCCAACCCCGCCACCGCCCCCGCGGCCAGCACCAGACCCAACACTCGGTAATCAGAGGCTGGTCCCCACATCATCTCTTCCACAACGCCCCCTCGTCACCATCACCTCACAGGTAACTGTCCGTGTGGCGGCCTCGATGTAGATGGGCGACCGTCCACATTCCTGCTCATGATCCTCGATCATGGCTTTCAGCAGCAATGACGTCCGAAAGTTATCGCCACAGGACGCAGAGCGACAATTCTTCTGGGCAATCGTTCAACTACCTGGAGTTATCTCAGTGCCGCCGGGGCCCTTTTCCGCCCGAGTGACCCTCCGTAAGATCCACACCGGGTCAGGGGCGGAAGCGGTCGGCCGGCTCGGCGGTCAGGGCGGGCCAGGCGAGCGGGTCGTGGCCCGGGACGACCGGGTAGCCGCGGGACGCACCGATGTCCTTGAGGCGGCGGATCTGGGTGATCGTCTGTTCCGGGGTGACGCCGCGGAACGAGCCGATGGCGCGCTCCCCGGTGATGTTCTCGGTCAGGTCGGCGGCGTCGCAGGCGAAGACGTAGCCGCCGCCACCGGCCAGGTCGACCACGAAGCTCTGACGGCCGGGGGGTGTGGCCCGTGGTGAGCAGCGCCGTGACGCCGGCCGCGACCGCGGTGGCGGTCACGCTGCCGTGCGCGGCCGCGGACCGCGCCATCGCGAGGTGCGCGCGCACGCAGACCCCGGTGAGCACGGCGCTCGGCCGTGCCCACCTGCGGCCCGATCCGGCGATCACCCCACCACCCAATTCCTGTCGACCGACAGGAATTCTGCGCGCGGCCGGTGACACCTGAAGATCCACCGGATTGCCGATCGGTTTCGGACTCGGCGGCGACCGCCGGTCAGCGGCAGGTCCGGCCCTTGTTGAGGCAGGCCGCGATCCGCTGCATGGTGCGGTCGGAGTTGACGTTGACGAAGTCGTTGTGGTCGGAGAACGGGTTGTGGTTCTCCTCCGGGAACGAGTCCAGGGCGTACTGGCCCTTGCGCTGGACCTCCTGCGACAGCCGGTAGGAGACGGTGATCCGCAGCTGCGGGATGGCGACGAAGCCGGCCGGGCAGGCGCCGGTCTTCGCGTCGGCGAAGGCGACGTGGGCGCGGTGGTTGGCGCTGTCGGTGTTCTTGCCGTCCCAGCAGCCGGGGAAGTCCTGGACCCGCTGGACCTGGCGGCCGGCCGGGCAGATCGGGTACTTGTCGGCGAGCCGGTCGGTGAACCCGGAGCAGGTCCAGGTGGCGCGGGCGTTGGCCGGGCCGCGACTGGTCGGCTTCGCGTCGCCGGTCAGCGTGCGGAGGAACTTCGGCATGGGTACGACCTTGCTCACCGGGTTGCCCCGGTACTCGATCAGTACCGACGCGGGACGCACGATGCCGCCGGTGTTGTTCGGCAGTTCCAGGTCGGGGCCCTGCGGGTCGGGCAGCGCGGCGGCGGTCGGTGACGCCGACGGCGCGGCCGGGGGCTGCCCGGTGCCCGGCCGGCCGTCGAGGGTGCAGCCGGCCAGCTTGCCGAGGTCCTGCGGGCGGGCGGCGTTGCGGCCGATGGCGGTGGCGATCCGGTCCAGGACCGCGGTCCGCTTGGCCTTCAGCGGGCCGAGGATCGCGTTGTCGACGAAGTTCGCGCCGCCCTGCCCCCGGGTGGCGACGAGGCGCTCGTTGGCCTCGGAGATCTGCCGGTCCAGTTCGGCGAGGTTCCGGTCGACCTCGGCGAGGGCCTGCCGGGGCACGCCGGGGAGTTTGTCGCGCACGCCCGGACAGCGGACCTGCGGAGTCGCGACCGGGCCGGCCTTCGCCGACGCGGTGTGCAGGGCGGCGTGGACGCCGTCGTAGCTGATGTCGCAGTCGGCCATCGACACCATGCCGCTCGGCCAGCTGCCACCGGCGCGGCGGATCGCGTCACCGATGGTGGCCAGGGCAGCGGCGCGGTCCGAGCCCAGCCGGCGCAGGACGTCGTTGTTGAGGCCGGCGTTCACGCCCTTGACGGCGAGGATGCGCCGGTCCGCGGTGGACTCCATCTGATCCAGATCGGACAGCAGCTGATCAACGGCGACTTTCGCCCGGTCCGGGACGGCGGGGAGGCGGTCACGGACGGCCGGGCAGACAACGGCTCCGGACGTACCGGAAAGGGCGTCGCGGACCTGAGCACCGTCGGCCCGGACCGCGGGATCGATCCGGACCACCGGCCAGAAGTACGACGAGCGGTCGCCGTTGCGGCAGGTCGTCCCGGACGCGGCCAGGTCGGCGTCGGAGGAGAACGCGGTGATCGCCTTGTTGCCGACGAAGTCGTGCACGTGTTCCGCGCCGTTGCGGATGCCCGGCTGGGCGACCGGGTTGTCCGGGCTGAACTTGCCGTTGCCGTTGGTGCCGCAGTCCACGGTGAACCGGCCGCGGGACGCGTCCCGGCCCGGCCGCGGGTTCACCACGTTCGCGGCGACCCGGTCGATCGGGACGTACTGGTTCAGGCTGGTCGAGGCGTCGGCCGTGCCCTTGCCGCCGCCGGAGACGAACGTGACGGTCAGGACTCCGGCCGCGACCAGCGCGGTGCCGGCCGCGGCGACCCGCACCAGGGTCGAACTCTTCGGCGACGGCCGTCGGTAGCGAGCTCTCACGCGCTTCTCCTCATCGTGGGACGCACCGCCGTGGTGGTCGGTGTCGCCCCTCGATACGCGGGCCGGCCGGGACCGGATGGCCGTGGCCCGCTCAGGTAAGCGTTCGGTAAGAACTCGGCTGGCGCCGGAAGTCAGGCCGCCAGGCGGTCGGCGGGCCAGTCCACCTGCGGGTCGGTGGCCGGCCGGCTCAGGTAATAGCCCTGCACGTGGTGCAGGCCCTCCTCGGTCAGCACGGCGAGTTCGGCGCCGGTCTCCACCCCCTCGGCCACCACGGTCACGCCGAGCGAGGCCCCGAAGTTGCACATCGCCCCGATCAGCGCCCGCCGGGCCGGATCCTGGTCGCTGTCGGCGATGATGCTGCGGTCGAGTTTGACGATGTCCGGGCGCAGTCGCAGGATGTGCTGCATCGAGGCGTACCCGGCGCCGGCGTCGTCGACGGCCAGGCGCGCGCCGGTCGCGCGGACCAGCCGCATCGAGTCGGCCAGCGTGTCGTAGTCGTCGACCGCCGTATGCTCGGTCACCTCGATCACCAGCCGGGCCGCCTGGGCGCCGAGGCCGGCGAGCAGCTGGTGGAACCGCTGGTCCAGGATCGTCTGGGCCGACACGTTCACCGACAGGTACGCCTGGGCGGGCACGCTGGGCAGCCGCCGGCAGGCCGCGGCGACCGCGTGCATCTCCAGGTCGATGCCCAGGCCGACCTGCCACGCCTCGGCGAACCAGACGTCGGGCGTGCGGTACGGCTCCGCGGCGAACCGGGCCAGCGCCTCCATCCCGGAGATCTCGTTGCGGTCGACGTCGACGATCGGCTGCAGGACGATCTGCAGCGCGCCGGGGTCGCGCATGCTGTGCTCGACGCGGGCCCGGATGGCGTCCTGCTCCTGTCGCAGCTGCTGCTCGGCCGAGGCGGCGGCCATCTCCACGGTGACGTCGGCGCTGAAGCCGCGGTAGCCGACGATGCAGCCGCCGGCGCCGTACATCGGGGTGGCGCTGCTGCTGAGGGTGCGCGTCGTGCCGTCGCGGTGCACGGCGCTGCTGATCCAGTCCTGGCGCGCCGAGGTGTCGAAGACGTGCTCACTCGCGGCCGGATCACGGTCCAGCAGGTCCCGGACGTCGCGCCCGGTGAGCTGCTGCGCGTCGTAGCCGAGCAGCTCGCCCACGCCGTCGCTGCTGTAGGCGATCCGCAGGTCGGCGTCGACCTGCCAGACCCAGCCGTGCGCGGTGTGCACGGTGTCGCGGAACGCCTCCACCGCCTCCTCGGCCCGGGCCGCGAGACTGCGGTGGAACCGCACCAGCCGGACCGTGGTGGCGGCGGCCAGCGGCAGCCAGGCGACCCCGATCAGGCCGAGCCACTCGTCGAGCTCGGGGGTCTCCCCCTTGATCCACACTTCGAGCCAGTCCCACGCGTACGAGATCAAGGCGACCACCATGCTCACCGCGAGCACGGTCACCGCCGACGACACCACGCTGCGCGCGCGCTGCAGCTCGGCGGGGGTGTCCGTGTCGTTCTCCTTCACCTCCGGCTCATCGGCGGGGATCAGGGCCGGATGAGGGCGAGAGCGGTCAGGGCCGCTCGTGGCGGGCGGCGTCGAGGCCGGCGCGCACCTCGGTGAGCAGGTCCACCAGCAGGCCGAGCCGTTCGTCGGAGAGCCCGGCGAAGGCGATCGTCGCCTCGGGGTGCATCGCCAGCATCGCGGTGGTCAGCAGTTCCCCGCCGCGCGCGGTGAGCCGCACCTCCCGCCGGCGGCTGTCGTCGCCGGCCACCTCGGCGGTGACCGCGCCCAGCTCGGTGAGGGTGCGCAGGGTCTTGGAGACGGCTGGCTGGTTGACCTCCATGGCGGCCGCGATCTCGCCGACCGAGCAGCCCTGCGGCGCCCCGGCCAGGTGCGACAGCACGGCGACGTGGGTCAGCGTGACGCCGTGCGGGCGTAACGCGCGGTTGAGCCGGGTGGTGCTCAGCTGGTGGACGACGGCGAGCTCGCGGACAGCTCGCCCCTGGGTCTGCGGGCGCTCCATCCGTCAACAATATTCCACGGAATACTTGACGGGGAGCCGACGCGGCCACCAAAATACATTCCATGGAATGGAAAACAGTTTCCCTGGTCGCCGCGGGTTTCGCCGCACAGCGCGTCACCCAGACCGTGCTGGACGGGTTCTACGCCCGCTCCGGCTACCCGGTGCCCTACTACACCGGCCAGCTGTCGTTCAGCGCGAGCAAGCTCTCCGGGTGGTACACCGGGATGGAGCGCGACGGCACCCTCGACGTCTACTGGCAGACCCAGTTCGTCGACTTCGCCTTCATCGCCGCGACCGCGCTGTTCTTCACGGCGCTGCTGTTCGCCGTGGCGCGGGCCTTTCCGGCGGGCAGCGGGGGGCGCACGTTCGCCCGGCGGCTGATCTGGTTCGGACTGGCCGCGCCGCTGCTCGACGTACTGGAAAATCTGCTCTCGTTCGTGATGCTGCCGGACCCCGGTGCGATCTCACCGGTGGTGGCGCTGCTGTATTCCAGCGCGGCGGCGCTCAAGTTCGCCTGCTTCTTCGCGGTCTACCTGTGGGCGGCGGTGGGACTGACCACCGCGGCGGTCGTCCGGATCCGTGGCCGCCGGGCCGCCGCGACGGCTTGACAACATGCAGTCTGACGACTGCATAATGCAGGTCATGGCCGGTGACATGGACAAGGTGTTCAAGGCGCTCGCCGACCCGACCCGCCGCCGGCTGCTCGACAGCCTGCGCGGCGAGGGCGGCCAGACCCTGGGGCGGCTCTGCGCGGGCCTGGCCATGACCCGGCAGACGGTGACGCAGCACCTCGCCGTGCTGCACGAGGCAAACCTGATCAGTTCGGTCCGGCACGGCCGGGAGAAGTGGCACTACCTCAACCCGGTCCCCATCGATGAGGTGCGGCAGCGCTGGATCGCCCCGTTCGAGCAGCCCCGGCTACGGGCCCTCGACACGATCCGCCAGCACGCAGAGGAGGCCCACATGACCACGACAAAACCCGATTTTGTGTACGTGACCTACATCCACGCCACCCCCGACCAGGTCTGGCAGGCGCTCACCGACGCCGAGCTGACCGGCGCCTACTGGGGGCATCACAACGTCTCCGACTGGCAGCCCGGATCGCGGTGGGACCATCAGCGCACCGACGGCTCCGGCATCGCCGACGCCGGTGGTGTCGTGCTCGAGACGGCCCCGCCGCACCGGCTGGTCATGACGTTCGGCGACCCGGACGCCGGCGCCGACGCCTCGACGGTCACCTTCCTGATCGAGCCGCACCAGGACATCGTCCGGCTGACCGTCACGCACGTGGACCTCCCGAGCGCGGAGGACCTCGAGGCCGCCTCGGCCGGGTGGCCGGCGGTGCTGGCCAACCTGAAGTCGCTGCTGGAAACCGGACACGTGCTGCCGCAGGCACCGTGGGAGATGCACACCGACCTGCGGGCGGCCCGGCAGACCGGCCGGTGACAGCCGGGTTGGATCACGGGTGGCCGGGCATTCCCGGAGCATGACACCTTCGCGCGGGCCCGGCTCGCTGAGCCGGCACGCCCACCGCCGCACCCCGATCGACCCGTCGCTGCCGCACACGGTGGAGCACCCGGTGCACACCGTGGTGGTCGGCGGCGGGATCGCCGGGATGACCGCGGCCCTGCTGCTCGCCGAACGCGGTGTCGCGGTGACCCTGCTGGAACGCGACGACCGGCTCGGCGGCCGGCTCGCCGCGTGGCCCAAACAGCTGGCCGACGGCACCACCCAGATGGTCGGCCACGGGTTCCACGCGTTCTTCCGGCAGTACTACAACTGGCGGGGCATCCTGCGCCGGATCGATCCGACACTGTCGTTCCTGCGCCCGGCCGAGCACTATCCGGTGGTGTCGCGGGCCTGGCCGGACGAGGACTTCGGCGGCCTGCCGGGCCAGCCCCCGTGGAGCCTGCTCGCGCTGATCGCCCGCTCGCCCAGCCTGCGGATGCGGGAGATGCGCGACGTCGACGGGCCGACCGCGATGGCGCTGCTGCGGTACTCGCGGGAGCAGACGTACCGGGACTTCGACACCCTGCCGGCCGCGGAGTTCCTCGACCGGCTCGCCATGCCGGACCGGGCTCGCGCGCTGCTGTTCGACGTGTTCGCGCACTCGTTCTTCAACCCCGCGGCGCAGATGTCGGCCGCTGAGATGATCATGCAGTTCCACTTCTACTTCCTGCGCAACGCCGAAGGGCTGGACTTCGACGCTCCGGAGGACGACTACCAGAGCACGATCTGGACGCCGCTGTGCGAACGGTTGCAGGCGTTCGGCGGCGACATCCGTACCGGCGCCACCGTCGACCGGATCGAACCGGGCTGGACCGTCACGCTCACCGGCGGCGCCCGGATCCGCGCCGACCACGTCGTGCTGGCCACCGATCCGGCGTCGGCGCGGGACCTGGTCGCGGCGTCCCCCGACCTGGCCCGGCTGGCACCGCGCCTGGCGAGCGACATCGCGACGGTACGGACCACCGCACCGTACGCGGTCAGCCGGATCTGGACCGACCGCGACCTCGCGCCGCACCGCGCGGGGTTCAGCAGCGTCGCCCGGGAACCGCTGCTGGACTCGATCAGCCTGTTCCACCGGGTCGAACGAGGCTCGGCCCGGTGGGCGCGGAAGACCGGCGGCGCCGTCGTGGAACTGCACGCCTACGCCGCGGACGCCGGCATCGACGCGCCGACCGCGGCGCGCGACATGTGGTCGCAGCTCGCCGCGGTCTGGCCGGAGGCGCGCGGATTGCGGGCGGTCGACGGCGACACCCGGATCGGGTACGACGCGCCCGCGTTCGACGTCGGCAGCGACGCCACCCGCCCGGGCGTGACCACCGACGCCGACGGGTTGTTCCTGGCCGGCGACTGGGTCCGGATGCCGTTCCCGTGCGCGCTGATGGAACGCTCGGCCGCCTCGGCGGCGACGGCCGTCAACACGATCCTGCACCGGCACGGCGTGCGGCAGGCGCAGGTCTACTCGATCCCGCCGCGTGGCCTGCTGGCTCCTGCTCAGCGCACCTTCTCCGCGCGGAACTGCATCCGCGGCGTCGCGTAGAACTCCTGCGCCTGCACCAGCCGCAGCTCCCGCTCCCCGGAGGTGTAGGTGAGCTCGATCAGATCGAAGACGCTGGAGGCGGTGCGCTCCAGGGCCACCGCCGCGTCCTTGGTCGCCACGTAGTGCGCGGTGAACAGCGCGGCCGTCACGTCACCGGAGCCGTTCGCCTTGAACGGCAGGTGCGGGGTGCTCACCAGCCACGCGCCGGCGCCGTCCACGACCAGCATCTCGATCGTGCCCGGCGCCCGGTCCGGACGCTCCACACTGGTCACCAGCACGGTCGACGGGCCCATGGCGCGGGCCAGGTCGGCGGAGTCCAGCGTCGACGCGATGCTCGCCGGTTCGGTGCCGGTCAGGAACCCCAGCTCGAACTGGTTCGGCGTGATGATGTCGGCCACCGGCACCACCCGGTCGCGCAGCAGCACCGGGATCTCCGGCGCGACGAAACAACCGGACTTGGCGTTGCCCATCACCGGGTCGCACGCGTAGACCGCCGCCGGGTTCGTGGCCTTCACCCGGCGCACCGCGTCGACGATGACGTCCGCGATGCCCGCGCCGCCCTGATAGCCGGAGAGCACCGCGTCGACCTGCGGGAACACGCCGCGCTCCTCGACACCGAGCAGGATCTCGGCCACGTCCGCCGGCGGGAGCAGCGGGCCACGCCACGCGCCGTACCCGGTGTGGTTGGAGAAGGCCACCGTGGGGACCGGGACGACCTCGACACCGATGCGCTGCAGCGGGAACACGGCCGCGGAATTGCCGACATGACCGTGCGCGACCGACGACTGGATGGAGAGAACCTTCATCACCACAGCTTAGAGATCCACTTGCGGACCGCTTTCACACCGGCCGATTTTGTTTCGTACGACGGACGTTGTTTTTGCGCACTTTGTTTTGCGCGACGGACACAACGGCGGCACGGTGTCCGATTCAGCACAGACGATGGCCCTCTCACCCAGGCTGCTCGCCGAAGGAGAACTGGCCATGGCTGTCCCCGCTCCCCGCCGCCCGCTCCGGGCCTGGCGCTGCCCCGCTCTCACCCCCGCCCCGCGCCGGGCCGACTCCGGCGTCGCGGAACTCACCGGGCTGCCGGCCGCCGTCATCGCCGCCCATCACCTGATCGCCGCCGGCAACACCTACCCCGCGGCGACGCTGCTCGGCCGGTACCTCGACGCGCTCGACATCGCGTGGCTGCCCGACGACCCGATCCTGGTCGACGCGTTCACCCTCTATGCGACGCTGCGCCACGACGACCGGCAACTGGCCGCGGCCCGCTACGCCGAGCAGGCCAGCCGCCGGCTGCACACCGAGCTGCACCCCCGGCGCCTGGCAGCGGCTCGCGTGCTCGGGAACCTGCTGCACCGGCGGGGGCATTTCGACGAAGCCATCACCGTACGAAAAAGCATCCTGGACGCCCATCGGCAGCTCGACATCCCGCCCAGCACCGCCGAGGCCCACAGTGAACTCGCCGCCAGCCTGCACGCCGCCGGACACTGCGGCGAAGCCGTGCGCGCCGCCGACCGCGCCTGGCTCACCTGGCAGAACCACCCGGGCGACGACACGATCGGGCAGCCCATCCTGCGCGGCTACCTGCGGATGCTGAAGAGCTGCGGCCGCTTCGACGACCTGGCCGACCTGCTCTGCGAGATCAGCCTGGACCCCGCGGCGGCGGCGCTGGCCCTGTCGATGCGCAGCGGCGACGACACCGCCTACCTGGACCGGCACCAGCGGCAGGTGTGCGCGGGCCGCGAGTCCCTCCACGCATCGGAGCCGGGGCGGTCCCAGCCCCACCCGCGGTAGCGGCCCGTCCCGCCCTCTCGCGGGGCAGCGCCGGCCAGCGGGGCGGCGCCGACCGGTGGGCTGGCTGGCGCCGGCCGGTGACCGTGCCCGGCTGGCGCTGAGGGGTGTCTCGATACTCCCGAGAGACCTCTGAGCGCCAGCCCGTCACGCCCAGCTGGTGGTGAGGGGTGTCTCGACGCTCCCGAGAGACCCCTCAGCGCCAGCTGATCGGTCCCAGCTGGCGCCCACGGCCCCCTCAACACCCTCAAAACAACCCTCAGCACCAGCCCGGCTCCCGCAACTGACGCCGAGAGCCCACCCCGACGCCCCCCCCTCACCACCAGCCCCTCGAGCCCAGCTGGCACTGAGAGGTGTCTCGATACTCCCGAGAGACCCCTCACCACCAGCCCGTCACGCCCAGCTGGCACTGAGAGGTGTCTCGACGCTCCCGAGAGACCCCTCAGCGCCAGCTGATCGGTCCCAGCTGGCGCCCACGGCCCCCTCAACACCCTCGAAACAACCCTCAGCACCAGCCCGGCTCCCGCAGCTGGCGCTGAGGGTCACCTCAACACCCTCGAGGCAGCCCTGACCACCAGCCGATCGGGCCCGGCTGGTGGTCAGGGTCGTTTCACGCTCGGTTTGGCAGCCCTCAGCGCCAGCCGGCTTCCTGGCCTCACCCGGGGTCGGGAGCGGCGGGCTGGGGGCCAGTCGCGGGGGCACTTGTCTGGGGCCGGGCGATGCGGCGGGGCGGGGCGGGTTCGCAATGACAGATCGCGGACGCCGGCCGCCCCCAGATGGGCGGTGGGCGCACGCACTGTGGGATTGCGGATTGCCGCCGCCCCGGCGTAGGCAGCCATCGCGCGCATCGCCCATGATCGCGGGTTGTTGGCGCCCCTGGAACAGCCGCTTGCGGGCGCCGGAGCCCAGAATCGGCCAAACGCGGGGCACTGGTGCCCGTGCCCCCGCGATCGCGGATTCTCACCGCCCCAGCACCGGAAGCGGAAGCGGGTGGGTCGAGGCAGGGCCAATGGCGGGTGCGGACCGACCGCAGGTGCGGACCGACGGCGGGTGCGGCGTTCGGGCTTCACCGACGCGCCGGAGCGGCACTATCGCGCGTGGAAGGTGGCGCGGCCCTGACGCAGCAGGTGGGTGGCGTGGTCGGCGTGGGCGGTGTCGACCAGTACCGCGTACCGGTGAGGGTGGACCTTGATGGGCACCGCCCGGCGGCCGCGGGACAGGCCGTGACCCACCACGCGCAGGGCGCTGCCGGTCACCGCGCCGCCTACCGCCGCTGACACTGCCACCCTGGTGGGCTCGGCGGTCGCCTCGACGAGGTCGGTGGTTACCAGCAGGCCCAGCGTCAGCGCGCCGGCGGCCAGGCCCAGCGCGCCGCCGTGGACGAGCGCCGTGGACGAGGGCCATCGGGCGGCCGGGCGGGGGTGGGTGCGCAGGTCGCATCCGACGACGGTCGCCGACCGGGCCGGGATACCGCCCTCGGTCAGCTGCTGCACGGCCCGGTCGGCTGCCGCGAGGTCGCCGGCGGACGCGACGATCCGTTGCGAGCGGGCGCGGGGCGGGTTGCGGTGCCGAGTGGTGATGTTCGCGTCGCGCTGCCAGCCTGCGTTCTGATTCATGGGTAGCTCCTGACGACGAGCTCGGCGCGACGGGTGCACCCATCGTCGTGAGCGGCGATGTTCGTTCGTCCACGGAACGCTGACAGTTCGGTGACGGTCTCCGGCGGTTTCCACAGTGGGGCGTCGTCCACAGCCCGCCCACCGGGCCGCCCCGATCCGCACCACACTGACCAGCGGGGGCTGCCCCCAGGGAGGGTGGGATCTGCGCGGGACCCGGGTGGGATCCGCGTGGGATCTGCGCGGGATCTGCGTGGGCCTGGTCAGAGGCTCCAGCCGATCGATGAACTCCTCTTGACGAAACCATTGAGAGCGGTAACACTCTCGAAACACAAAGCGCGATCAGCCACAGCGATCGCACCCCGCTCCGGTGCACCCGTGAGCAGCTCCCCACACCCGCCCGTCCGGACCGTGACTCCTCACGGCCCGGACCCATCCGTACCCAAAATTGTTAGCGCTAACAACCAAGGAGGAGCATGTCGCAGTCAATCCGCCGGGTGCTGTCGCTGGTCACAGCAGCGCTGCTCGGCCTGTCCACCGCCCTCGTGGCCCGGCCCGGCCCCGCGCTCGCCGCACCCGGACCGACCTTCACCAACCCGGTCGTCGACGTGCCCAACAGTGCCGACCCGACGCTCACCTACTACAACGGCTTCTACTACTACGTCGCGACGACCTGGTCCGCCGACGTCGTGATGCGCCGCTCGGCGACGATCGCCGGCCTGCGCACCGCTACCGAGCAGGTCGTGGTGCGCACCGGCGGCACCACGATGTGGGCGCCGCACCTCGAAATGATCAACAACCGGTGGTACCTGTACTACTCGATCGAGCAGTCCGGCGGGGCCCGGCGCACGCACGTCGCGGAGAGCGCCGGCACCGACCCGCTCGGGCCGTACACCGTGCGCGGCATCCTCAACCTGATGCCGAACGGGGGCTGGGCGATCGACGCCGCGCCGCTAAAGCTCGGCACCGCGCTCTACATGACGTTCTCGGCGTTCCACGCCGACGGGCTGCAGTCGCTGTACATCGCGCCGATGTCCAACCCGTACACCGCGTCCGCGGTCGGCAGCCGGATCTCCGCGCCGACGCTGGCCTGGGAGACCCAGAACGGGGCGGTCAACGAGGGGTCGTTCCCGCTGCAGCGCAACGGGCGGACCTTCCTGACCTACTCGGCCAGCCACTGCAACGGGCCGAACTACAAGCTCGGGATGCTCGAGTACACCGGGACCAACCCGCTCGCGGCGAGCTCCTGGACCAAGGCGGCCGGTCCGATCTTCCAGCGCAACGACGCCGCCGGGGTGTTCGGGCCCGGGCACCACTCGTTCTTCACCTCACCGGACGGCACCGAGACCTGGATCGCGTACCACGCGAACTCGTCGGCGTCGCAGGGCTGCGGGACGACCCGGACCACCCGCGTACAAAAAATCTCCTGGAACGCCGACGGCACGCCGAACCTCGGCGTGCCGGTCTCGACCGCCACCGTGCTCGCCGCGCCGTCCGGTGAGACCGCGACCCCGGTCCGGATCCGCAACCAGCACAGCAATCTCTGCCTCGACGACTACAACTGGGTGACCACCCCCGGCGCCGAGATACGGCAGTGGACCTGCGGCACCGCCGCCGTGCAGGACTGGTACCTGGTGCCGGCCGCCGACGGGTACGTCACGATCAGCAACCGCAACAGCGGCCTATGCCTGGACGACAAGGACTGGGCCACCGCGCCGGGCTCGGTCGTGCAGCAGTGGACGTGCAACGGCCTGGCCGTGCAGCAGTGGAAGGTCACCGCGGTCGGCGACGGGTACGCCACCCTGCAGAACCGCACCAGCGGCCTGTGCCTGGACAACTACAACTTCGGCACCGCACCCGGCGCCGAGGTGCGGCAGTGGACCTGCTCCGGCAACAACGCGCAGCGCTGGGCGATCGCGTGAGGGCCCGGGCAGCGCTCGTGCTGGCGGCCGTCGTCGTACTGCTGGCGAGCTTCGTCCAGCCGGCGAGCGCGCAGTTCATCACGGTCGGCAACCCGGTCGTGCAGCAGCGGGCGGACACCGCGATCTACAAACACACCGACGGCTACTACTACATGACCGCGTCGGTGCCGGACTACAAGCGCGTGGAGCTCCGGCGCGCGACCACGCTGCAGGGGCTCGGGACGGCCACCACCGCGAACGCGTTCGTGGCCCCGTCCAGCGGAGCGTTGAGCGGCTGGATCTGGGCGCCGGACATCCGGTACTACGACGGCGCCTGGTACATGTACTTCTCGGCCTCGCCGAGCACCGCCACGTTCGCCCAGCGCCTCTACTGGATCCGCAACACCTGCGCGAACCCGATGACCTGCGCCTGGAGCGCGCCGCAGCGGTTCACCACCGGCTGGGAGTCGTTCCAGCTCGACGCGGCCTCGTTCGTGAACCGCGGCGTGCGGTACTTCGTCTGGGCGCAGGACAGCCCGGACACCACCTACAACAGCCACATGTACATCGCCCGGATGAACGGCGCCACCGGCATCACCGGGACGGTCACCGAGATCGCCCGGCCCACGTACAGCTGGGAGATGGAAGGTGTCGCCGGCGTGGTCGAGGGGCCGTCGCCGCTGGTGAAGAACGGCCGGGTCTACATCGCCTACTCCGCCTCGGCGACCGACTCGCGCTACAAACTCGGCCTGCTCTCCTCCTGGGACACCGCGGACCTGCTCGACCCGGCGTCCTGGTACAAGCATCCGAACCCGGTGTTCCAGACCGCGAACGGCGTCTACGGCCCGGGGCACGGCAGCTTCACGGTCGCCGAGGACAACACCACCGACGTGCTGGTCTACCACGCCCGGGACTACGCCACCCCGACACCGGACGCGCTGACCGACCCGAACCGGCACACCCGGATGCAGCAGCTCTACTGGCGCGAGAACGGTGACCCGTTCTTCGGACAACCCCTTCCCAACGGTACGACCAGGCCCGGCATCCGCGGCGCGCACAGCAACCGGTGCGTCGACAACTACAACCTCGACACCACCCCGGGCGCCCTGGTCCGGCTCTACGACTGCAACGGCAACACCGCCCAGGAGTGGGAGTTCAGCTACCGCGGGGTCAGCTGGTACGAGATCCGCAACCGCAACACCGGCACCTGCCTGACCGACCTGAACGCCAGCACCACGGCGAACGCCGACGTCGGCCTGACCGTGTGCACCAGCGCGGCCGCCCAGCAGTGGACCCTCCTGGACCAGGGCAGCGGCTGGTTCTCCCTGCGCAACGTCGCCGGCGCCATGTGCCTGGACAACTACGAGTGGAACGCGGCGAACGGGGCGCGACTGTCGCTCTACCCGTGCAACGGCACCGCGGCCCAGCGCTGGCGCCGCGGATAGACCGCAGCCGATAGGGTCGAGGGCATGACGTCAGCCGTTGCCGCCACTGCCTTCGACTCGCTGCGCCGCGACGCGGTGCCCGACCAGGAGGGGCTGCGCCGGGTCTACGACCTGCCCGGTGAGGCGGCCGTCCGCAAGCAGATGACCGCACTCACCGAGCAGACCCGGCGTCTGATCGCCTGCTCGTCGCTGATCCTGGTCGCCAGCGTGGACGCCGAGGGCAGCCTCGACGTCTCCCCGCGCGGCGGCCCCGCCGGGTTCGTCACCGTCCTGGACGACCGGACGGTGGCGATCCCGGACGCGACCGGCAACAAACGCCTCGACAGCCTGCAGAACGTCGTCGCCACCGGCCGGGCCGGGCTGCTGTTCGTCATCCCGGGCCGCAGCACGACGCTGCGGGTCAACGGCCGGGCCTGCGTCTCCACCCGCCCCGAGCTGCTGTCCCAGCTGACCGCCGTGGGCAAACCGCCGGCCAGCGCGCTCGTGGTGGGCATCGACGAGGTCTACCCGCACTGCCCGAAGGCGTTCCTGCGCGGCGCGGCCTGGAAGCCGGAGCAGTGGCTGCCCGCCGACGCCCAGCCGACCTCGGCCGAGGTGACCCTGGCCCAGCTGCGGATGCCGGACCTGACGATCGCCGCGATCGAGCAGAACGAGGCGGACGCGCTGAAGTACCGCTACGAGTGACCGCGCCGGCGTTCAGCCGACGTGAATACCGGGCCGCAGGTCCGGGTCCGGCTGTTGCTTGCGGATGATTTCTCGTACGACCGGAGCCGTGTCGCCGCGCCCGAGCAGGAAGTAGCGGAACATGTGCACCAGCGGACTGCCCTCGGCCCACGCGAAGTAGCAGTGCGGCTGCACCCCGGTGCTCTGCTGCAGCGCGAGCAGCACCGCCGCGATGGCGTTCGGACCGGCCGGCGCGCTGGCCCGCAGCACCCGGTACGGGGCGACCTCCACCCCGCGCACCTGCAGCGTGTCGCTGAAGTCCGAGGGGTCGACCACCTCGATCTCCAGGAACAGCACGTCGGCACTGCCCGGGACCGGGTTGTGGATGCGCTGCTCGCTCTCCTTCTCGGCGTACTCGGCGGCGTCACCGCGCTCGCGACGGTTCGCGATCAGGTTCAGCGCCCCGTCGAAGGCCAGCGAGTCGGTGACGAACTGGCGGGCGGCCGCGTCGAACTCGATCCGGTCGGCGCGCAGCTCGGTGGTCCGTGACACCCGGGAGATCAGCGACACGATCACGATGCCGGCGATGAACATCCCGGAGATCGCGATGCCGTCCGGCTTGCTGATCACGTTCTTGACCAGTGCGTACAGCAGCACCGCGGTGAGCGCCCCGAACCCGGCGGTGGCCAGGCGCCGGCCGGCACGCAGCACCGAGACGGTGACCGCGAACGCGCCGGAGACCATCATCGCCAGGATGCCGGTGGCGTACGCGCCGGCCTGGGCGTTGACGTCGGCGCCGAACCCGATGGTGATCGCCACGCAGATGACGGTGTAGACCAGCACGACCGGACGTACCGCCCGGCCCCACTCCGGCGCCATCCCGTAGCCGGGCAGGTAGCGGGGCACGATGTTGACCAGCCCGGCCATCGCGGACGCCCCGGCGAACCAGAGGATCAGGATGGTGCTGATGTCGTACGCGGTGCCGAACACCTCACCGAGCTGGTCGTGCGCGAGCCAGGCCAGCGCGCGTCCGTTGGCCGGGCCGCCCGGCTGGAACGCCGCGGCCGGGATCAGCACGGTGGTCACGAAGCTCGCCGCGAGCAGGTACACGCTCATGATCAGGGCGGCGACCGTGAGCAGCTTGCGGGTGTTGTGGATCCGCGAGCGCAGCCGCTGCTCGTCGTCGGCGCCGTCGACCTCGATCAGCGGCATCATGCTGACCCCGGTCTCGAAGCCGGACAGGCCCAGCACGAGCAGCGGGAACGCCAGCAGCGCCGGTTCGACAAGGCCGCCGAAGCCGCCACCGCCGGCGCTGAGCGCGCTGGTCCACGCGGAGAACGCCCCGGCCGTGGTGGCCACGTCGATCAGCCCGGCCACGACGGTCACCGCGTTCAGGATCAGGAACACCGCGACCAGCGGGATCGCGACGGTGACCGCCTCGCTGAAGCCGAGCAGGAACACCCCGCCGAGCAGGAGCAGCAGGGTCACGGTGATCAGGACCTCGTGGCCGTGCAGCACGCTCGGGAAGAACGGGTTCTCCACGATGTGCACCGACGCGTCGGCCGCCGACAGGGTGATCGTGATGATCCAGGAGGTGCAGACGAAGCCGAGCAGCACCAGCACGAAGAGCTTGCCGCGCCAGAACGGCAGCAGCTTCTCCAGCATCGCCACCGAGCCGGCGCCGTGCGGGCTCTCCTTCGCCACCCGCAGGTACATCGGCAGCATCCCGAGCAGGGTCAGCGCCACGATCAGCAGGGTGGCCAGCGGCGACACCGCGCCGGCCGCGAGCGCGGCGATCGCCGGCACGTACGCCAGGCTGGAGAAGTAGTCGACGCCGGTCAGGCACATCACCTTCCACCAGGCGTGCGGCTTCGCGTGGCTCTCCCCCGCCGCCGGTCCGGACGGCTGCACCTGGTGGCGCAGCAGCCACCGGGCCAGGCCGCCGCCGGCCTGTTCCTGCCGGGCGGGGCTGTCCACCACTGCCGGTAATGCGTACTCGTCCGTGGCGTCCACAACACTCTCTTCCTGCGGGGCTGTCCGTAGTTCGGTGCGTTGAGCACGGTACGACCCCACGGGTAGTGCCGGTCAGCCGGTACGCTCCTGCCGCCGCCACGCGACCTGCTGGATCAGCAGGGTGAGCACTCCGGCGACCACGATCGCCGCCATGTTGATCAGCAGTTGCAGGGCGGAGCCGACCGCCTCGTCGCGCACCCCGTAGGCGAGTGCGACCGCCGCGTTCGCCGCCGCCGGGATGGTGGTCACCGAGATCAGCACGCCGACCAGGGTGCCGGCCTTGGCCGAGGTCAGCGACAGGATGCCGGCCACCCCGCAGAGGAGGCCGACCACCCAGGACAGCGCGTCCGGGCGCCAGATGAAATCGGTCAGCGGCCGGTCGGCCAGCAGCATCGACTTGTCGACGAGACCGATAGCGGTCAGCAGCCACACCACCCCGATCGTGATCACCATCCCGATCGGGAAACCGACCCCGAGGGCCAGCACCGACCGGCGCACCAGCGGCGCGCGGCGTTTGACCAGCCCGACGCAGAGCGCGGCGAGCGGCCCGAACTCCGGCCCGACCACCATCGAGCCGACGATCAGGATCGGCTGGTCGAGCAGCACACCCAGCGCGGCGATCACCATCGCAATGATCATGAACGCGAGATACGACGCGGACAGCGCGGATTCCTCACCGGTCTGCTGCTCGATCTCATGCCACACCACCGCGTCCACGCCCAGCCCGGGCACCCGTCGCGCGGCCCGGTCGGCCGACGCCGACAGCGTCGTGTCGACCTTCTCGATCACGATCGCGCCGACCCGGTCCAGGCCGAGACCTCGCAAGCGGTCCAGCACGGCACTGGCACTTTCGCGTACGACGTCGAACTCGATCACGTCGCCGACCGGCTCGCGAGCCACCCCGGTCAGCACGATCACGTGCGTGACGCCGTCGTCACCGGCCAGCGCGTCCAGCGCCCGCTCGGTGAGCGCCTCAGGCGAGATCACCCGTACATGCAGCATTCTCGCCCCTCAGCTCACAGTGACCGCAAGTGTAGGGCGGCGGATTCTGCCACTGAGGGTTCCCGGGGTGTCCGGGCGGGGAGTACGGTGAGCCCAGGTGTGCCGGGAAGCCTGGTCGGCGGTCATCGTTCCATGTCGACCGAAGGGTTTCCCGATGTCTGCGCCTGCGCTGCGAGCTGTCGATCTGACGAAGCGATACGGTCGTCTGACCGCCCTGGACCGCCTGACCCTGGACGTGCGGCCGGGTGAGGTCTTCGGCTTCCTGGGGCCGAACGGGGCCGGCAAGTCCACCACCATCCGTCTGCTGCTGGGCCTGGCCCGGGCCACCGCGGGGCGTGCCGAGGTCTTCGGCGTCGACGCTGGCGACGTGGCCCGGGCGCATCGATCGCTGGCCTACGTTCCGGCCGACGTGGCGTTGTGGCCGCAGCTGACCGGCGCCGAGATCCTGCACCTGCAGGCGCGGACCGGCCCCGGCACCGATCTGCCCTACCGCGACGAGCTCGTCGAACGGTTCGGCCTCGACCTGTCGAAACCCGCCCGGACCTACTCGACCGGGAACCGGCAGAAGGTGGCGCTGGTCGCCGCGTTCGCCACCCGGGCGCCGCTGCTGGTGCTCGACGAACCCACCAGCGGCCTGGACCCGCTGATGGAACGCGAGTTCCGCACCGCCGTCGGGCAGGCCCGGCACCGTGGGCAGACCGTCTTCCTCAGCTCGCACCAGCTCGCCGAGGTCGAAGCCGTCTGCGACCGCGTCGGCATCCTGCGCGCCGGTCGGCTCGTCGAGGTCGCCACCATCGGCCGGCTCCGTGGCCTGCACCGATCCGAAGTCACCGTGTCCTACACGGGCCTCGCCCCGGTGCTGAGCACCGTTGCCGGCGTCGCATCGGTCGAGGCGGCCGGCGACGGGCAGCTGCGGTTCACCGTGACCGGGCCGCCGGCTCCCGCGCTGCGGGCGCTGGCCGACGCCGGTATCACTGCCCTTTCGGTACGCGAACCGAGCCTCGAGGAGATCTTCCTCGAGTACTACGGGACGCAGGCCGGGCGATGAGCACCGGAATCCTGCCGAGCCCGGTCACCGCGGGGCTCACCCTGCCGCCCGGGCCGGGCCGGGCGGTCACCGGTCTGGCCGTCCGGCAGATCCGCCGCGGCGGCCTCGTCGTCGCGGTCCTCATCACCGGCATGACCGCGCTGGTCTCTGCTACCTACGCCCAGGTGATGGCGGATCCGGCCGCCGCCGGCAGCCTCCAGGCACTCGCCGGGAACCCGGCCATCCGTACGCTGTTCGGCGCCCCGATCGGCCTCGACACCGCCGGTGGTTTCACCGTGTGGCGGGTCGGCACGTTCACCGCGGTGCTGCTCGGTGCCTGGGCGATCCTGGCGACCACCCGGATCACCCGCGGCGAGGAGGACACCGGCCGGTGGGACGTGCTGCTCGCCGGGCGTGTCCCGTTGCGCGACGCCGTCCTGCGGCACGTCACCGCCGTCATGATCGTCCCGGTGGGGACCGGCTGCCTGCTGGCCGGGGTGCTGATCGCCGCCGGGACGCCGCCCTCCGGCGCCGTGGTGCACGGTGCCGGCACCGGCCTGCTCGGCGTGGTGTTCGTCGCGGTGGCGGCGCTTGCCGCGCAGGTCTTTCCGGCCCGGTCACCGGCGACCGGAACGGCCGTCGCCGTGCTCGGCGTGACCCTGCTGCTCCGCATGATCGGCGACGGTGTCCCCGCACTCGGCTGGGTGCGCTGGCTGTCACCGTTCGGGCTGACCGCGTTGAGCGGACCCTTCGTACACAATCGGGGTCTTCCGCTCGTGATCCTGGCCGTCGCGGCAGCGGTGATCACGCTAGCGGCCCTGGCCGCCGCCGGCCGGCGAGAGATTCGCGGTGGTCTGGTTGCGCCGGCAACCGGTCGCCGGCCCAGGCTCGGACTGCTCGGCGGTGTGACGGTGTTCGCGGTCCGCCGGGTGCTGCGGCCGTTGACCGGCTGGGCGATCGGCATCGGCGCCTACTACCTGCTGATCGGACTGACCGCCGTGTCCGTTACCGGGTTCCTCGCCGACAACCCCGCGATGGCCGGCCAGGCTGCCGCGGCCGGTTTCGACGGGCTCGGCGCCGTCGCGGGCTTCGCCGCAGTCCTGTTCGCGATCCTCGCCATGCCGGTCGGCGGCTTCACTGCCGTGCGGATGGGCGCGTTCGTCGCGGCCGAGACCGACCGGCGGCTGACCCTGCTGACCGCCCAGCCGATCAGCCGGGCCAGGCTGCTCGGCGCGGAGATCGCGGTGACCATGGGCGCCGCGACCGTGCTGACCACGATCGCCGGGCTCGCCACCTGGTCCGGAGTGACGACGGTCGGCGGTGATCTCGGGCTCGGCGCGGCCCTGTCCGGGGTGTGGAACACGCTGCCGCTCGTCGGGCTCAGCCTCGGCGCCGCCGTGTTCGCCACCGGCTGGGCGCCGCGGTGGGTCAGTGTGATCGGCGCTGTGCCCACGACCGGAGGCTTTCTGTTGCTCGTCGTCGCCGAGAGCGTGGCGGCACCGGAGGGGATACGTGAGCTGTCGCCGTTCGCCCACCTCGCGGCGGTGCCGCTGACCGGCGTGGACTGGCCTGCCACCGCGGCGATGACGGGCCTGGCCGTGATCCTGACCGTGGCCGGGATCGCCGGTTACCGCAGACGGGACCTTCGGTCGTGAGCCGCTGAACCGCACGTGGCCGGCGAGGTGGTCGCCGGTGCGAGCCGAAGATCACTATCTCTCCACGCCACCGGGCCGGAACTGCCTGGCACAGGTAGGGTTGGCCCCGGTGCGCCGGGAAGTCTGGTCGGCAAGTTGCTGGACCGACCCCGAAAGTAGGCCTGCCCCGTGAGTGCTGTCCCCCGTGTCCTCGGCCGTGGCTCCTGGGCCGAGGCCCGCCGGATCGCCGACGTGCTGCGCAAAGAGACCATCGGCGGCGCGTTGCTGCTGGTCGGAACCCTGATCGCGCTGATCTGGGCGAACTCGCCGTGGGCGCACCACTACACGGCGATGACCGCGTTCACTGTCGGGCCGCACGCCCTGCACCTGGACCTTTCGCTGGCGACGTGGGCGGCCGACGGGCTGCTGGCGATCTTCTTCTTCGTGGCCGGGCTGGAGCTCAAACGCGAGTTCGTGGCCGGTGACCTGCGCGATCCACGCCGGGCCGCGGTGCCGGTCGCTGCCGCGGTCGGCGGCGTCCTGGTCCCCGCACTGATCTATACCCTGACCAACTGGGGCGGAGCGGTCGAGGGGTGGGCGATCCCGACCGCGACCGACATCGCGTTCGCCCTGGCCGTGCTCGCCGTGGTCGGCCGGAGCCTGCCCACCGCGATGCGCACGTTCCTGCTCACCCTGGCCGTGGTCGACGACCTGCTGGCCATCGTGATCATTGCGGTGTTCTACACCGCACACCTGTCGATCCTGCCGCTGCTGGCGGCGATGGTGCCCCTGGGGTTGTTCGCGGCGCTGGTGCAGCGCCGCGTGCGGTCGTGGTGGTTGCTGCTGCCGCTCGCGTTCGCGACCTGGGCACTCGTGCACGCGTCCGGAGTGCACGCCACCGTCGCCGGGGTCCTGCTCGGCTTCGCCGTCCCGGTGCTGCGGTCGCCGGGTTCGGGGACGGGACCGGGGTTGGCCGAGCACTTCGAGCACCGGTTCCGGCCGATC
>NZ_LLZH01000236.1:0-280 GCF_001509495.1 Actinoplanes awajinensis subsp. mycoplanecinus
CGATCAGTTCCCCGGTGGACAGCACCGCCAGGTGCTTGATCCCGACGTCCACACCGGCCACCGACGAGGGCCGGGCCGGTGCCCGCTCGGCGCGTTCGACTCCGGCCGTGAACGACACGTGCCAGCGCCCGCCGTCACGGCGCACGGTCGCG
This sequence comes from Actinoplanes awajinensis subsp. mycoplanecinus, assembly GCF_001509495.1. Lineage (NCBI taxonomy): Bacteria > Bacillati > Actinomycetota > Actinomycetes > Micromonosporales > Micromonosporaceae > Actinoplanes > Actinoplanes awajinensis. Next base: position 153 of record NZ_LLZH01000236.1, read on the forward strand.
GACATGATCCGGGCCGTGCCGGCCTCGAGGCGGCGGGCCAGCTTGCGGGCCGACTCGTGCAGCTTCAACCGGCCCAGCCGGGGGAGCACGACGTGCATCCGGTCCGGCTCGACCCGGATCGCTCCGGT
>NZ_LLZH01000237.1:0-276 GCF_001509495.1 Actinoplanes awajinensis subsp. mycoplanecinus
ACGGGCCGCTCCGGCGTGAGCGAGCACGTCGCGTTCCTGCCCGGGCGTGAGGTCGAGGGCGAACCGGTACGCCTGGATCGTCGTCACGCCGGATCCTCGGTGGCGGCTTCGACCGCACGGCGAGCACGGTTCGCGGCAGCACGACGGCCGTACAGCCGGGCGCACAGCGACGTCAAGATCTCGGTCACGTCGCGGACCAAGTCGTCATCGACCTCGGCCGGATCGACGACGAGCAGGCGCCTGCCCTGCGCGGTCAGCGCCGCCTCGACGTACTCG
>NZ_LLZH01000238.1:0-275 GCF_001509495.1 Actinoplanes awajinensis subsp. mycoplanecinus
GGACGGTGGGCGCACATGCTCGGCTTCGGCGGCCACTTCCTCACCAAGTCGCGCCGCTACTCGGTCACCTTTGCGGTCTTGCGCGGACAGCGCATCGTGTTCCGCCGCGCCCAGAGCGCCGGACCGGACCTCGTCGACGCGGCCGAGACGCCGACCACGCTGGTCGTCAACTTCCTCCAGTTCGTGGGCGCCGGGTGGCACACCGCCGCCGACGCGATGCTCGCCAACACCTCCGCCGCGATGGCCCGAGAGCACCAGAACGCCGCTAGGCAGCA
>NZ_LLZH01000239.1:0-268 GCF_001509495.1 Actinoplanes awajinensis subsp. mycoplanecinus
CATCGCGGACGCGGCAGGCCGGCTGATCTGGGCTTCGGCAGCCCTGCCCGGCCGGACCCACGACCTGAGCGCTGCCCGCCAGCTCGGCATCATCGACGCGCTGACCAGCGCAGACGTGATGACATTCGCCGACAAGGGCTACCAAGGAGCCCGCGGCACCGTCCGGGTACCGTTCAAACGCCACCGATCCCGGCCGAAACTCCAGCACTGGCAGAAGCGCTACAACCGCCAGCACGCCCGGATCCGAGCCCGCGGCGAACGCGCCATC
>NZ_LLZH01000240.1:0-263 GCF_001509495.1 Actinoplanes awajinensis subsp. mycoplanecinus
TGGTCGAGCACCGCGACAGGTTCGCCCGGTTCGGTGCCGAGTACGTCGAGGCGGCGCTGACCGCGCAGGGCAGGCGCCTGCTCGTCGTCGATCCGGCCGGGGTCGATGACGACTTGGTCCGCGACGTGACCGAGATCTTGACGTCGCTGTGCGCCCGGTTGTATGGCCGTCGTGCTGCCGCGAACCGTGCTCGCCGTGCGGTCGAAGCCGCCATCGAGGATCCGGCGTGACGACGATCCAGGCGTACCGGTTCGCCCTCGACC
>NZ_LLZH01000241.1:0-255 GCF_001509495.1 Actinoplanes awajinensis subsp. mycoplanecinus
ACTCGGGAGGGTGTGGGAGAGTAGGACGCCGCCGGACTTAACGTTGAGAAAGGGTCCACCCGTTCACACGGGTGGGCCCTTTCTTCATTTGCGCAGCAGCATTTAAGGCCTACCCGTTCGCGGGTGGGCCTTTTCCTGTTTCCGGTCGTGGCCGGCCGGGGTGGTTGCGCGATGGGGGGACGGTTCGGGCGGGGAGGGCCATTCGAAAACCGTCAGGCTTGATATTTCCGAATGGCCCTCCCCGCCCAAACCTTG
>NZ_LLZH01000242.1:0-252 GCF_001509495.1 Actinoplanes awajinensis subsp. mycoplanecinus
CGAGGATCCGGCGTGACGACGATCCAGGCGTACCGGTTCGCCCTCGACCTCACGCCCGGGCAGGAACGCGACGTGCTCGCTCACGCCGGAGCGGCCCGTGTCGCCCATAACTGGGCCCTGGCCAAGGTCAAGGCCGTGATGGATCAACGCACGGCCGAGCGTTCCTACGGCGTGGCCGGGCAATTGCTGACCCCGTCGCTGTCGTGGTCCCTGGCCGGGCTGCGTAAAGCGTGGAACCAGGCGAAGCCCGAT
>NZ_LLZH01000243.1:0-251 GCF_001509495.1 Actinoplanes awajinensis subsp. mycoplanecinus
GAATCTTGGCGAAAAACAAGCATCCTGTTGGGTATCTGAAAGAACAACCGTGGTCGGCTTAGCCGGCAGGTTGGTCTTCAATGCCAGGCACAATCTCGCAGTTCATACCGCTCAATGTTGTTGAGGCTGGTGTTTTGCGGATAGGGTTGTGTGTTGGTCGTTGGTTGAGAATTGCACAGTGGACGCGAGCATCTTGTTTTTTGTGGTTAAGTTGTCAAGGGCGAACGGTGGATGCCTTGGCACCAGGAGCC
>NZ_LLZH01000244.1:0-249 GCF_001509495.1 Actinoplanes awajinensis subsp. mycoplanecinus
CCGTCCCCGCACCCCGAACGCCGCCGTGAACTGGGAATCCTCATACACCTGACCCAACTCGTCACGGATCCGCGTCGCGAGATTCCCCTTACGAAACGACGCCCGCGCCATCCGCGCGGTCAACTCCGGAACCTCAGGCCACGGCCTCGGCTGCATCGACATAACCCCACAATCTATCGATACACCAACGGAAACGGCACACCCACAAATTAACCAACAGGGTCTGCGGACGGGCGCTCCGTATTCGTA
>NZ_LLZH01000245.1:0-246 GCF_001509495.1 Actinoplanes awajinensis subsp. mycoplanecinus
CCACACCCTCCCGAGTGCAGTACCATCGGCGCTGGAGGGCTTAGCTACCGGGTTCGGAATGTAACCGGGCGTTTCCCCTCCGCTATGACCACCGAAACAGCCATCAGCGAAACTCAACCAGCAACCCATCCCGGTCTCCCAGGAATTGGGGTGGTTGTTCGTTTGCTGTGAATCACACAGTGGACGCGTAGCACAAAGTTTGAGGTGGTTAAGCCCTCGGCCTATTAGTACCGGTCAACTCAACAC
>NZ_LLZH01000246.1:0-91131 GCF_001509495.1 Actinoplanes awajinensis subsp. mycoplanecinus
GGGTTAGGCGGGGTGGGGGGCTGGGGGCTGGTCGCGGTGCAGGGAGGCGGAAGGGATGGATCGGGAGCGGGGTGGGCGCCAGGCTGGGTCGCGGCCGGCCAGGGCCAGGGCTCGGGGCAGGCCGTCCTCGTCCGGGTCGAGGGGGACGTGCGGGCCCAGGAAGCCCGGGGTGCCCCCGGCCGGGCCGGCGGCGAGGAAGTCGACGAGGGTGGCCAGCACGCGCGGGTCGGCGGCGAAGTCCTGGCCGGTGGCGCGGGCCAGGTCCCAGCCGTGCATGACCAGCTCGTTGGCGGCGACCGTGCCCAGCTCACGGGCGGGCATGGTGACCCCGCCGGCTCGGGCCTCTCCGCGCCAGGCGGCCGGCTCCCGCCACGCGGTGGCGAGCTCCTCCAGCAGAATCGGCAGGCGGCTGCGCCAGTGTGGCGACAGGTGCGCCGCGGACGGCGGTGGCGGCGGGCCGTCACTCGCGTCGGCAGTGCCGTGTGCGGCGGCGGTGAACGCCCCGGCCAGGCTCATCAGGTGATCGAGAAGGGTCGCGACGGACCAGCCCGGGCAGGGAGTGGGCGCGGCCAGGTCGCGGTCGTCGATCCCCAGCAGCAGTGCCCTGAGCCGACGAACCGGCGGGTCCAGATCCAGCGGCAGACGAGCGGCCACGGTCAGCCTCCTTCGGTTGTCGTGCCCCTCACGGTACGAGGCGGGTACGACAATTTACGGACCACGGCACACCGTTTGGCACGCTGGGCCGCTTCCGGCGAGCCGACCCGGTCCGGCCGCCCGCGCTCCGCGCCTCAGGTGCCCAGCGCAGCCGGGTCACCGGCGGGCCGGCGCCGGCGGACACGCTCCGGATCGCAGCGCCGGGCCACCCACACCCCCGACCGAAATCGGTCAGCGCGAGGGAACGTCCGCGCGACGGCGGGACACGTTCGGTGCCGCGCAGCAGCCCTGCACGCCGGCCCCGGGTCAGTCGCGGGACTGCGGCCCGGACGGCATCGGGATGTCGGAGGTCGGGCGGTTGTCCGGGACGGCGTCCTGGCCGTAGGCCGGGCTTGCCCCGGGAGATCCGTGCACCGGGCCACCGTTGGAGATGCTGGAGGCTTGGCGGGGGTGGCTCGGGCCGCCCGATGACGCCGGGCCGTTGAGCGGAACCATCCCGGGCGGGATCATCCCGGGCACCGGGCCACTCGTCGGCGTCAGGTCGGACGGCATCCCGCCGGACTGCGAACCGGAGATCGCACCAGGCATCGGGCCGGGCGACGTCATCCCCGCGCCACTTCCGGAAACTCCAGCCGGGCCCACGCCAGATCCGGCATGTCCACCAGATCCGGCATGTCCACCAGGCCCGGGCCGTCCGCCAGATCCGGCAGGCCCACCAGATCCCGGCTGACCGCCAGGTCCAGCGTGCCCACCAGGTCCCGGCTGGCCGCCAGATCTGGCCTGCCCGACATATCCGGACTGTCCGGCAGGGCCGGGCGGGAAGCCGGCGAACTCCGACGGTCCATCCGGATAGCCACCGGGTTCAGGCTGCCCCGCCTGGAAGCCGGCGAACTCAGACGGCCCCGCGGGGAATCCCCCAGGCTCCGACTGACCGGCCGGGAAAGCACCCTGCTCAGACTGACCGGCAGAGTAACCACCAGAACCGGACGGCCCCGCCGGAAAACCACCCTGCTCAGCTTGACCAGCAGAGTAACCACCAGGACCGGACGGCCCCGCCGGAAAGCCGCCGGGATCAGGCTGTCCAGCCGGGAAATTCCCGGGCTCGGGCTGGCCCGCAGAGAAACTGCCGGGCTCGGACTGGTCGGCCTGGAAGCCGGCAAACCCGGACTGCCCCGCAGGGAAGCCGCCGGGCTCGGGCTGGCTCGAAAGGAAGCCGCCGGGCTCGGACTGGCTTGAGGAGAAGCCGCCGGGTCCGGACGGTCCGGCGGGCTCGGACTGGCTGGCCTGGAAACCGGCGAACTCGGACGGGCCCGCGGAGTAGCCAGCGGGTTCGGGCTGGCCAGGTGAGAAGCTCGCGAACTCGGACGGGCCTGCGGAGTAACCACTCGGCTCGGGCTGGAAGCCACCGGGTCCGGACGGCCGCGCGGGGAAACCCGCGAAATCGGACGGTCCGGCGGGGAAGCCGTTGGACTCGGACTGGCCGGCAGGGAAGCCGCCCGGGCCGGAAGGACCGGCCGGGAAGCCGTTGGACTCGGACTGCCGGACCGGGAACGCGCCCGCTCCGGAAGATCCCGCCGGGCTGTGACCCGGCTGACCCGGCTGACCGGCCGGAATCGGGCCCGGCGCCGACTGGCCGGCCGGAGCCGGACCGGATCCGGGGATCCCCTGCGCCAGGCCGGACGACATGGAAACGCTCATCGGCTGAGGCTGAGGCTGAGGCTGCGGCTGAGGCGCGGTCTGCGGCGCGGCCTGAGGTGCCGGCTGAGGCATCGGCTGAGGCGGCCCACCGGGCATCTGCGGCGCCGAGCCACTCACCATGGAGCCACTCATGACCGAGCCGGCCATCTGCTGACCGGAGCTCGACTTGGCCGGGCCGGCGATCGCGGCCAGCACCAGCCGCTTCGCGATCTCCGGGGCGGCCGCCCAGTGCAGGCCGAGCTGGGACGCGTGCACCTGGCGCCAGACGAAGCCCTCCGGGTTGCCGCCCGACCAGGTCCACGCGGGCGTGGCGCCGGCGCGCGGGGTGACCACCGCGCGGTGCTGCTTGTAGCCGGTGATCCGCGCGCCCGCCGGTGCCAGCACCGAGGTGCCGGGCGCGGTCGCCTCGCGGTAGCCGGCGACGGTCTGCTCGCCGGTGGTGCCGGTGATGTCGAGGACCCCGCACATCACCCGGCCGTCCAGTTCGCGGCCGAGCCAGGGCAGGGCCACCCCCTCGGCGACGACCGGCCAGCCGTCCCGGGCGAACGTGGCCACGTCGGCGCAGAGACGGCGGTTGGCGGAGAGTTCCTCGGCGTACCCCTCGGGGAGCCCGGAGCCGACGATCAGCGCGCGGGTGCCCGGCGGCAGCGACTCGTCGCGGAGCGGGTCCACGACGACGACCTCGGCGCCCGCGGCGGTCAGCAGCTCGGCCGTCTCGACATACGTGTAAGGCGCACCCGGACCACCGGCGAGCGCGACCACCGGCCGCAGCTCGGTGGGCTCACCGGCCTCGGACGGCGTCCAGAGCGGCCCGGGCAGCGCCGGCGCGGAGTTGGCCAGCGCCATCAGCCGGTCCAGGTCGAGCGACTGCGCGACCGCCTCGCCCAGCCGGCGCACCGCGCGCCCCGCCTCGACCGTCCGGTGCGCGACCGGCACCAGGCCGTGCGCGCGGGACGGGAGCACGTTGGGCAGGTCGCCGCGGCGCAGTGAGCCGAGCACCGGCATGCCGATGTCGTCCAGGGCGCTGCGCAGCATCTGCTCGTGGCGGGGGGAGGCCACCCGGTTCAGGATCACGCCGCCCAGGTGGACCATCTCGTCGAACATCCGGAACCCGTGGACCAGCGCGGCGAGCGAGTGACCCATCGCGGCCACGTCCACGACCAGCGCCACCGGCGCGCGCAGGGCGGCGGCGACCGCGGCGGTGCCGTCGATCTCCGGCTGGCCGGTGAGGCTGTCGAAGAGACCCATAGCGCCCTCGATCACCGAGAGCTGCGCCCCGGACGCGCCGTGCCCGAACAGCGGCGCGATGCGCTGCGCGCCGACCAGGCGTGGGTCCAGGTTGCGGCCCGGGCGTCCGGCCGCAAGACCGAGGTACGCCGCATCGGTGTGATCCGGGCCGACCTTGAAGCCCGCCGTGGGGATGCCCCGCGACGCCATCGCGGCGAGCAGCCCGACGGCTATCGCGGTCTTGCCGTGGCCGGATGACGGCGCGCTCACGACCAGACGAGGCTGGGCGGTGATCAATGTCTCCCCCGAGGGTTACGCGGACCGGTAGTCACGTGATATTGACTGCCGGAAAGTCGCACAGTACCCGGCTGCGACGGGGGCTACCCCTCCGCCGGGTAGCCTCTGGGGGTGTACCGGTTCCTGTTGACCCCCCGCTGGCTGGCCACCGCCGCGCTGGCCGTGGTCGCCTCAGTGATCATGGTGTTGCTCGGCAACTGGCAGCTCCGCCGGTACCACGAACGCACCGACATCAATAACCGGATCGACGCCGCCGACTCCGTCCAGGCGGTTCCGCTGACCTCGGCTCTGGCCGCACCGTCCGCACCGGGCACTCCCGGCGCCTCCCCCGGGAAAGCGCTGGCCTGGACAAAGGTGACGGTCACCGGGCGGTACGACACGGCGCACGAAATTCAGGCGCGCGGCCGCACCGTCGAGGGCGAGGTCGGCTTCGAGATCGTCACCCCGCTGATCCTCGCCGATGGAACAGCGGTGCTCGTGGACCGCGGCTGGGTGCCGCCGGCCGCCGCTGGGGCGCTCGCCCCGCCCGTGGTGCCGCCGGCGCCGACCGGCGAGGTGACCGTTGTCGGTCAACTTCACCTGTCAGAAAGCCGACCTGCCCCGGTCGAGCGACGGGACGGCCGTCTGGACACCCGGCGGATCAGCGTGCCGCGCCTGGCCACCGAGCTGCCGTTCCCGGTCTACGGGGCGTACGTGCTGGTCAACTCGCAGACACCGGCCAACGATCCGGCCTTCGTCCGGGTGCCGATCCCGCACGAGGACGCCTGGCAGAACGGCGGGTACGCGGTCCAGTGGTGGCTGTTCTCGATCATGGCGCTGGCCCTGTACGGCTACCAGGCCCGCCGTGAGGCACAGGGCCTGAACGCGCCGCCCGGCTCGCCGGTCCCGCCCGCCGAGAAATCACCCGACCGGGTAACGGCCGCCGACCAGCGCCGCGCCACGGCGAAAGCGGAGAAGCCGGTGGACCGGGTCGAGGCCGCCGACCAGCGCCGCGCCGCGCAGAAAACCGCGCGGAAAGCCGCGAAGCCGCTGGACCGGGTCGAGGAGGCGGACCGCCGTCTCGCGGCGCAGAACGGCGCCGATTAATCTCCTGCGCATGACCTTCCCGCCGGACGAACCCTGGGGCACCCCCGCACCGGCCTCGCCCGGCCCGCCACCACCGGCGCCCGCCATCTCGCCGTCGGTGCCGGCCGCCTCGCCGGCGTCCGCGGACGGCCCGGTCATCGTGCAGATCGCCGAGATCGACATCACGTCGACCCTGATCCGTACGCCGGCCGGTGACTTCCCGCTGGCCGGATCGCAGTGGCAGGTGAACGAGTTCTGGGTGAGCCAGCGCCGCACCCCGACCTGGGCGAAGTTCGTCGGTTTCGGCGCGATCTGCGTCACCGCCGGGCTGAGCATGCTGCTCCTGCTGGTCAAGGAGTCGGCGCCGCAGGGCACCGTGCAGGTCACCGTCACCAGTGGGCCCCGGCACTACGTCGCCCGGGTCGCGGTGCACGACGAGGACGACGTCGTCACCATCAACCAGCAGGTCAACTACGTACGGAGTCTGGCCGCGCTCTGACCGGTCAGGCCGGGCGCGCCCCGATCGCCCGGACCGCGTCGATGGTGTCGGCCTCCGCCGCGGACTTGTCCTCGCGGTACCGCAGCACCCGGGCGAACCGCAGCGCCACCCCGCCCGGGTAACGCGGCGACGTCTGCACCCCGTCGAAGGCGATCTCGACCACCTGCTCCGGGCGGACCCGCACCACCCAGCCGTCGTCCTCGACCGCCAGCTGCTGGAACCGCTCGGTCTGCCAGCGCAGCAGCTCGTCGGTGAGCCCCTTGAACGTCTTGCCGAGCATCACGAACCCGCCGGTCTCCGGATCCCGGGCGCCCAGGTGCAGGTTGGACAGCCAGCCCTGCCGCCGGCCGTGCCCCCGCTCGACGGCCAGCACCACCAGGTCCAGGGTGTGCCGGGGTTTCACCTTCACCCAGGCCGAGCCGCGGCGGCCCACGTCGTAGGGCGCGTCGGGGGCTTTGATCACGACGCCCTCCTGCCCGGCGGCCAGGGCGGCGGCGAACGCGGCGGCCGCCTGCTCCTCGGTCTCCACCGTCGTGCGCCCGACGATCAGCCCGGCCGGCAGCGCCTCGGCGAGCGCGGCCCAGCGCACCCGGCCCGGCTCGTCCAGCAGGTCGGCGCCGTCCAGATGAAGAACATCGAAGAAGTACGGCAGGAGCGCGATCGGGTTGCTCGTGCCGCGGGTGGCCGCCCGGCTGGACGTCTCCTGGAACGGCCGGGGACGCCCCTGCGCGTCGAGCGCCATCGCCTCGCCGTCGAGCACCACCTCGCGCAGTGGCAACGCCCGGACGGCGGCCACCACCTCGGGCAGCCGGGCGGTGATGTCATCGAGGCTGCGGGTGAAGACGGCCACCTGGTCGCCGGAGCGGTGCACCTGGATCCGGATGCCGTCCAGCTTGGTGTCGGCCACCGCGGGCGTGCCGGTGGCCAGCAGGGCCGCGCCGACGTCGGGTGCGCTCTGCGCCAGCATCGGGGTGAGCGGGGTGCCGACCCGCAGACGGATCTCGGCGAGCGTGGCCGCGCCACCGGTCAGCGCGGCGACGGCGACCTGCTTGAGGTCGCCGGAGAGCAACAGGGCCCGGCGTACGACGGTGACCGGCACCCCGGCCGCCACCGCGATCGCCTCGGCCAGCAGCCCGGCCTGCGCGCCCTGGCGCAACTCGCCGCTGAACAGGCCGACGAGCAGCTGCTGCTCGTCGGCGGTGGCCGCGGCGAACAGCGCGCCGAGCAGATCACGGCGGCGGGCCTGCGACCCGGTGCCGGCGACCGTCGCGATCTCGGCGACCGCGGTGTCCACCGCGGCGACGGTCAGGGACGGCTCGGCCGCCGGGGCCGGTCGGTCGCGCAGGCCGGCATACCCCACGCCGGTCTGTCGTTGCCGCAGCTCACCGGCGAGGAACGCGGAGCCGGCCGCGATCTCGCCGGGATCCAGCCGGCGCAGCGCGTCGGCCAGCAGCTCGATCTTCGCCTTCCGCCCGCCGGTCGCGGCGACCGCCGCCGAGGTGGCGGTGATGTCGAGGAACCGCATGATCCCCATCCTGGCAGCAAAGAACCGGGTTTTCCGCGACCACCCACGGACGTCGCCCGGAGGGCTTCGCGGTCTGGACGCGCCAGCGGCCAGCGAAGCCCGCAGGGTCCCGGCGGGAGCGACGATCTGCACCCCGGCGGACGCACGACATCATGAATTTGATCTTGATCTTGGTCGGTGCATCAGGCCGCGCGTGGCTCGGCGATCCGGAAGCCCCGGGCGCGGACCGCCTCGGCGACCCGGGTCAGCTCCGCGTCGATCCCGCACAACGCCCGGGACAGCTCGTCGAGATGATCGGTGAGGGTGGCGTCGTCCCAGCCGGAGACGTCGACGTCACCCAGCGCCCGGACCGCGGCGCGGAGCCGGGCGATCGACTCGATCCGGTCGCGGACCCGGAGACGATCGAGAGGGGCGCGCGGCCCCGCAGGCTTGACCCGAGCCGCGCCGCCCTGGCCACCACTGCCCTGGCCGGCGGGGGCCGGACCGTTGCGCATCGGAACAGCAGTTATCGAACGCATGTTCGAATCCTAACAGGAATGATCGCCGCTCACATCGTCATGGCGTGGCGGAACTTCACCTCCGCGTCGGCCGGTTCGGCCCGCGCCGCGACGAAGCCGTCCGGCCGGACCAGATAGAATAAACCCGGTGTGAGCAGCGTCGACGGCGCCGCCGGGAAGACGTGCACCGGGAGGCCGAGATCGGGCGCTTCGACGCCCTCGACCCCGCCGTAGCCGTGGATCTGCCAGTCGGCGCTGCGCAGGACCCGGAAATTGCCGCCCGCCCAGGGCAGCCGGCGGCCGATCACCGGGTCGCGGCGGCCGTCCGGGGTGCGCGCCTGCGGGCCCAGCGGGTAGTGGATGCGCACCTGGGAGATGTACTGGAACAGCCGTGACCCGCCCGCCGTCCGGGGCAGCGCCCGCACCGCCACCGGCGCCAGCAGCGGGATCAGGGCGGTCCGCAGCAACCGGTTCAGCCTGCGGTCCGAGGTGATCGCCCGGAAGAGCCGGTCGGTCGTGGCCACCAGGGTCTTGGCGACCGGGCGGCGCTCCGCCTCATAACGGTCGAGCCAGGTGTCCTTGCGCCGGCCACGCAGCACGTCGGCCAGCTTGAACGCCAGGTTGTGCGCGTCCTGCAAACCGGTGTTCATGCCCTGCGCGCCGACCGGCGAGTGCACGTGCCCGGCGTCGCCGGCCAGCAGGAACGGGCCGTCCCGGAACGCCGCGGCGATCCGGTGGTGCACCTTGTACGTGGCGAACCAGCGCGCCTGCGCATACGTCACCGCGAACGTCTCCCGCAGCCGGGCCCGCACGTCCTCCTCGTCCAGCCCGCCGTCGCCGTCGGAGTCCCGGACGATGCCGATCAACCGCCAGTTGCCCCGCCCCGGCATCGGGAAGGCCAGCAGGAAGTCCCGCCCGCCGGGCCGCACGTTCACCGACTCGGCGACCAGCCCGGCCGCCGCTGCCGCGTCCAGCACGTAGAACCGGAGCGCGTTCGTGCTGCCCTCGAACGGGATCCGGCGGGCCCGGCGGACCGCGGAATTCGCCCCGTCACAGCCCACACAGAACCGGGCCCGCACGGTGTCGTTGCCGACCTTCGCCTCGACACCGTCCTCGACCTGGGCGACCGCGGTGACCGCCGTCTCCCAGACCACGTCGCCGCCGAGCTTGCGCAGGTTGTCGTAGAGGATCTCCTCGTTGCGGCTCTGCTCGAGCACCTCGAGGTACGGATACGGCGTGACCCCCTGCCCGAGCGGGCCGAGCGGCACCCGCCCGAACACCCGGGCCCCGCTGCCGGGCGCGAGCCCCTCCGCCCGGTGGGCCGCGTCCAGCACCTGATCGCCGATGCCGAGCTGGTCGTAGATCTCCAGGCTGCGCGCCTGGACCACGAGCGCCCGGGACTCACGTGTGGGGCCGTCCTTGCCGTCCACCACCAGCACGTGCACCCCGAGCCGGGTCAGCCAGTTGGCGAGCATCAGCCCGGTCGGACCGGCGCCCACCACGAGGACCTCACACGACAGCTCGGCCATCAGCGACTCCCTCTCATGTCACTTCGTCATGATCTCCGCGACGTTCTTGAGCAGCAGCGTCTCGGCCACACAGACCAGCTCGAACTCGCCCAGGTGCAGGCTCTCGTTCGGACCGTGCGCCGCGGCGTGCGGGTCTTCGACCCCGGTGACCAGGATCGTCGCACCGGGGAACAGTTCCTGGAAGGTGGCAATGAACGGGATCGAGCCGCCGATGCCCATGTCCACCGGCTCGACGCCGCCCCACGCGGAGCGGAACGCGGACCGGGCAGCCTCGTAACCAGGGCCGGTCGCGTCGATCACGCACGGGTTGCCGTCGCTCTCCAACGTCACCTCGACGTGCGCGCCCCACGCGACGTTCTTCTCCAGGTGGTCCTTGATCGCGGTGAACACCGCCTTGGGATCGTCGCCGGGCGCGACCCGGACGCCGATCTTCGCCTTGGCCGTCGCCTGCAGGGCGTTGGCCGCCTCCAGCGTGCCCGGCGCGTCGATGCCGAGCACCGAGATCGACGGCTTCGTCCAGATCCGGTCGGTGATGGTGCCCTGGCCGATCATGCTGACGCCGTCGAGCATCCCGGCCTCGAGCCGGAACCGGTCGGCCGGGTAGTCGACGCTGGCGCCCTCGCGGCCGAACAGCCCGCCGACCGCGACCTCGCCGCTGTCGTCGTGCAGCGTGCTGATCAGCCGGGACAGAGTCATCAGCGCGTCGGGCACAACGCCGCCGAACATGCCGCTGTGCACGGCGCTCTTGAGCACCTTGACCTCGACGAACAGGTTGACCAGGCCGCGCAGCGAGGTGGTCAGCGCGGGCCGGCCGATGTCCCAGTTGCCGGAGTCGGCGATCACGATCACGTCGGAGCGCAGCTCCTCCAGGTGCGCCTGGATGATCGCGTCGAGGGAGTCCGAGCCGTACTCCTCCTCGCCCTCGACGAAGACCACCACGCCGACCGGGAGCTGGTCGCCGAACGCGCGGAGTGCGGCCACGTGCGCCATCACACCGGCCTTGTCGTCGGCGGCACCGCGGGCGTAGAGCCGCCCGTCCCGCTCGACCGGCTCGAACGGGTCGCTCGCCCAGAGCGCGGGGTCGCCGGCCGGCTGGACGTCGTGGTGCGCGTAGAGCAGCACGGTGGGTGCGCCGGGCGGTGCGGGTTTCCGGCCGATCACCGCGGGCTGGCCGCCGTGCCGCACGATCTGCGTGTCGAGGCCGCAGCCCCGCAGCAGCTCGGCGACCGCTTCGGCGGAGCGCTCCACATGTGAGTGGTCGAACCCCTCAAAAGCGATGCCCGGGATCCGGACCAACCGTTCGAGGTCGGCACGGACACCGGGCATCAACTGCGCGATGGTGGCGCGCAGGTCGGATTCACTCAAGCTCATGAGCCGATCGTAGAACTGCCGTAGGACAGTTCGTGTGATCAGCCCGGTTCGCCCTCGCCGCCGTTGCCGTCCCGGCGCCCCCGCCGGGCCGCGTCGTTGGCCCAGTTCATCGCCCGGCCGGCCGCCGACCCGGCCATGTCCGCCGCGCCACCGCCGAACCTGCGCACCAGCCCGACGAGCGGATCCTGCGAATTCGCAAAATCTTCACGGTACGACTTGGCCGCCGCCTTGACGTCCTCGGTCACCGACGCGTCGCCATCGGAGTCCCGCCGCGGGTAGTCGCCCTCGAGGATCTGCGCGTACGCACCGGAGTCGACCCACTTGCGCAGCTCGGCGGCCCGGGCGACCGGGAACGGGTGGGTACTCCACGCGGTCATCCCGATCTTGTGGATGCTGTCCCGCAGGTCGCCGCCGCCCTCGTACTCCGCAGCCTGCTCCAGGAACGCGGTGGTGTCGATCTGCGAGAGGTCGCCGCCGCCGGCCAGCTTCATCAGCAGCCGCAGTGAGGCGGCCGGGTCCTGCCCGGCGAGCAGACCGGCGCGGTCGGCGGAGAGCTCCGCCTTGCGCCACCACTCCAGCATCGCCGCGATGATCGCCCGCAGCGCGATCGCGCCGATCGGGATCCAGCTCAGGTTGGCCGCCCAGCTGGTCAGGATCATCATGATGGTCTTGTAGACGGCGTGGCCGCTGCGCACGTGGCCGAGCTCGTGCCCGAGCACCGCCCGCAGCTCGTCGTCGTCGAGCTTCTCCACCGCACCCGTGGTGATCACGATGAACGGCTTGTCCAGACCGATCGCCTGACCGTTGATGATCGGCGACTGGGTGACATAGAGCTCGGGCAGCTCGGCGATGTCCAGGGTGCTGGCCGCCTCGGTGTACCGCTGGTAGACCCGCGGGTACTGCCGGTGGTCCACGCGGATCGAACCGGCCAGGTAGCTCAGCCGGAACCCGCGCTCGTTCCACATCCCGAAGAACGTCTTCACCACGTCGTCGAAGCCGCGCAGCTCTCGCAGAGCGGACAGCGCTCCGCGGTCGGCCGGATGCTCCCAGGCCCGGGAGCTGATCCCGGTCAGCGTCACGCGGCGGCGTACCGGCCGGTTCTCATCATCGGTCGTCATGGATCAAACCCCGTTCTCCGCCGCTGGCGCGACGGTCGTGGCTGCGCTTTTCCAACGGCCCGCTGTCGGCGCCGGGCCCGGTTCAACGTACGCCCGGAGCGCAACGCTGTCTTCAGGGTCAACCCCCTACGGGGCGCCCGGGGGAACGAACGGCAGCCCCGCGACCGGGCCCTTCTCGATCAGCTGCCACAGCGCCGCGGTGTCCAGGTGCTCGGCCACGAGATCACCGAGCACGTCCAGGGCGCGCTCGCGGATCGTGGCGTACCGGGTGTCCGGAGCGACGGTGAACCCGTGCCGCCCGGCCTGCCCGGCCGCCACGGTCAGGAAGCGCCGGCGGAACTCGTCGGACTCGAACGCGCCGTGCCAGTGCGTGCCGTAGACGTGCCCGGCCACCGCACCCTCCGGCCGGCCGTCGGCGTAGTGCAGCAACGGCTCGGCGGCGCCGGACGACACCTGCCCGTGGTGGATCTCGTAGCCGGCCACCGGCGCGCCCAGCCCGGTCCCCGCGGCGTGCGCCAGGGTCTTGCCGGCCGCGAAGGTGACACCGACCGGCAGCAGGCCGAGGCCGGGCACCGTGCCGTGGCCGCTCTCCACCTCGTCGTGGATCGTCTCGGCGAGCATCTGGAAGCCGCCGCACACCCCGACCAGCGGTTTGCCCGCCGCGGCGTGTGCCAGCACCGCGTCGGCCAGGCCGGTCTCGCGCAGCCAGGCCAGGTCGCTGACGGTGGCCTTGGAGCCGGGCAGCATCACCAGGTCGGCGTCGGCGACGTCACCGGGTTCGACGGTGAGATGCACCCGTACGCCCGGCTCGGCGGCGAGCGCCTCGGCATCGGTCGCGTTGGAGATCCGCGGCAGCCGGATCACCGCGACCCGCAGCCACTCCCGGCCACGCGGCGGGCCGGGCCGGCCCAGCGTGGTCCCGTACGCCAGCGAGTCCTCGGCGTCCAGCCAGATGTCGCGGTGGAACGGCAGCACGCCGTGCACCGGCCGCCCGGTCACCGCGGTGATCATGTCGTTGCCCGGCTGGAGCAGGCCCAGGTCACCCCGGAACTTGTTGATCACGAAACCGGCGACCAGCGCCTGATCCTCGGCGGCGAGCAGGGCCAGGGTGCCGAAGAAGGCAGCGAAGACGCCGCCCCGGTCGATGTCACCGACCACGATCGCCGGCATCCCGAAGCGCCGGGCCAGACCCATGTTGACGAAGTCGCCCTCGCGGAGGTTGATCTCGGCGGGGCTGCCGGCGCCCTCACAGATCACCGCGTCGTAGTCGGCGCGCAGGTCGGTGAGGGTGGCGTACGCGACCTCGGCGAGCTTGGGGCGCAGCAGCCGGTAGTTGCCCGCGGTCACCGTGTCGACCGCCTCGCCGAGCAGGACGACCTGGCTGGACCGGTCGCTGCCGGGCTTGAGCAGCACCGGGTTGAACCGGAGGTCGGGGGCGAGGCCACACGCCTCGGCCTGCATGGCCTGGGCCCGGCCGATCTCACCGCCGCGGCCGTCCGGGCCGAGGACGACGACGGAGTTGTTGGACATGTTCTGTGCTTTGAACGGGGCGACACGTACGCCGTTGCGGTGCAGCCAACGGCAGATGCCGGCGGTGAGGACGCTCTTGCCGGCGTCCGATGTGGTGCCGGCGACCAGCAGTCCCCCGGTCATGATCGACCTCCGCTGGTGGCCCCGTTGGGGCCCCACCCCCACCCCCGCCGCCTGTTCCACATCACGATCAACACCTGCCCCGGCGCCGCAGCGCCACGCCGATTCCACCCCTGACCAGCGCACCACCAGCCGCCAGCAGCACACTCACCACCCCGACCGCCCCCGACACCCGCGCCGCCCGCCGCAGATGCACCGCCGCCGGCCGCGGTCCGTCCCCGAGCAACGGCCGCACCTCACTACGTCCGAAATAGACATTCCGCCCACCGAGCCGCACCCCCAGCGCCCCGGCCATCGCCGCCTCACACTGTCCCGAGTTCGGCGACGGATGATCGTTCCGGTCCCGCCGCCACACCCGCAACGTCTCCCGCGGCGACCCGCGCCCGATCGGCGCCACCGCCACGGTCAGCAGCCCGGTCAGCCGCGACGGCACCAGATTCAGCAGGTCG
This sequence comes from Actinoplanes awajinensis subsp. mycoplanecinus, assembly GCF_001509495.1. Classification (NCBI taxonomy): domain Bacteria; kingdom Bacillati; phylum Actinomycetota; class Actinomycetes; order Micromonosporales; family Micromonosporaceae; genus Actinoplanes; species Actinoplanes awajinensis. The sequence continues at coordinate 13,580 of NZ_LLZH01000246.1, forward strand.
TCGAGACGCGCCGACGCCGTCCCGAACCGTTCGTACCGTGCCGACCGGTGCCCCACCATCGCGTCCAGAGTGTTCGCCGCGCGATAGCCGAGCAGACCGGCCGGGCCGAGCACGGCACCCCAGAACAGCGGCGCGACGACCGCGTCCGAGGTGTTCTCGGCGACCGACTCGACAGTGGCCCGGGCCAGTTCCGGCTCGTCCAGCGCGGACGGGTCCCGCCCGCACAGATGGTTGAGCCGGCCACGGGCCGCCGGCAGGTCACCGGCCTCCAGGTGCCGCGCCATCACCCGGGACTCCTTGCGGAGTGTCCGGCCACCGAGCACGGTCCAGGTGGCGGCCGTGGTGAGCGCGAACCGGGCGATCGGCCACCGCCGGGTCGCCCGGGCGGCGGCCAGTCCGGCCAGCACCGGCGTGCCCACCGCGACCGCGGTGAACGCGGCGCCGGCCAGACGCCGGGGGCGGTACACCCGGCGTTCCAGCGCGGCGGCCGCGGTGCCGAAGCCGGCGACCGGATGGAACCGGCGCGGGTCGCCGATCGCGGCGTCCAGCAGATATCCGGCGATCAGCCCGGCCGCGTCCGCGGTCCACCGATGCGGCACTCGATGTCCTTCCCAGAACTACTCAGCGGCCGAACGGCGTCAGGTCGAACGCCCACACGGCCATCGGCACCGGTTCCGACTCCGGGAACGGAATCGGTTCCAGCGCACCCCACTGAATGGAGCCGGGTGCGCGATCCTCCAAGAACTCCACCACGATGGCCCGCAGATCGTCGGTCACCTGGTAGGCCACCGGGAAGACCAGATCGCCCGGCTTGCGGGTGCACACCGAGCAGCGCAGCTGACCGGCTTCCCCGTCGTGCCAGACGTAGTACGTCACGGTGCCCTGGTGCCCGGACCGGGCCACCTGATCCCGCAACACCGCTGCGGTCTCCTCGAATACGGTCACCACCTCGTCGGGCGACATGCCCATGCGTTCATGCGGCGGCGCACCGAACCAGTTGGTGTTTACCTGTTCGGCGTCCTGATCCTCCGGCGAGAGCACCATCGTGTCGTCGACGATGGCGCGGATGTCCTTCAGCATCACTGCTTCAGTCTGCCGGGTGGGGTTGTCTTGAGACCAATCGGGCCGCTCCGCCCGACGGCCGGTTGCACCGGCCCGATCGGCCCATCCCGATAGAGGGAATAGGCCGGCGTCGACAAACTGGCACGCCGCGGGTTCCGCAACCGGCGGCCCGGCCTGAAGACCCCGAGCCGGCCGGGCCGCCGGGCGCCACTCGCCCGGTCCGGATCCGCAGGGAGATCCGCCGGGCGGCGGCGGTGGGGAAGGTCTCAGGCGGCAACCGGTTCCCGCTTCGAGCGGCGGCCACGCCGGGACTCGGTCGCCGCCGGCGCGGCCTCGTCCGCCTCGTCCTTCTCGTCGTCGGCCAGTTCGGCGAGCCCGGCCACCACTTCCAGGAAGTCCGGCTCGCCCTCGCCGGGGAGCAGCTCGGGCAGGCCCTCGCCGAACCGGACCGGTGCGTCGGTCACCGCGTCGGCCTGCTCGCCGCCGGCCACGGTGTCCGCCTCCGCGCCCTCGACCGCGCTGGTCGCGGACGGCTTGTTGCGGTAGAAACGGGTCCGGCCGCGGGCCAGGTCCGGGCCGATCGCCATGGCCTCCATCTCGTACGAGACCCGGTGGTTGCCCTCGTCGTCCTGCCAGTCCCGGGTGTAGAGCCGGCCGAACACGACCACCGGGTCGCCGACGCTGATCGAGGCGCCGACGTTCTCCGCGAGCCGCCGCCAGGCGCTGACCCGCACCCGGAGCGTGTTGCCGTCCACCCAGCAGCTCTTCTCCCGGTCGTAGCGGCGGGCGGTGGACGCGACCCGGAAGTTCGCCACGAGCTGGTTGGTCTCCTTGGTGCGGCGCCACTCGGGCTTGCTCAGCACGTTGCCGACCACGGCGATGGTGGTGTCGAACACTGTTCTCTCCTTGACGTCGGGGTGCCGCGGCCCGGGATGCCGGCCGCGGCGGACGAGGCAGAGCCTGGTCCGGGCGGCGACGTCGGGCGGATCTCGCTGTGCACGGCGCCGGACTGTGCACGACCGGTCCGGATCTTGGTCGATCTGATATGGCGCACCAGCGCATACCCGCGGGTAACCTGACCGGGTGGAGACCGACGTCCTGGGCTGGCCTTACGAGCGGCACACCATCGAGCTGGATTCCGACGACGAGGGCCCGGTCGTGGCCACCCTGATCCGGCGACGTGCCGAGCAGCCGTCCCGCCGGGCGGTGCTGCACGTCCACGGGTTCGTCGACTACTTCTTCCAGACACACATGGCCGACTTCTTCGTCGAGCGCGGCTGGGACTTCTACGCCCTCGACCTGCGCAAGTACGGCCGGAGTCTGCTGCCGCACCAGACGCCGAACTTCGCACGCAGCCTCACCGACTACTTCCCGGAGCTGGACGAGGCGGCCCGGATCATCCGCGCCGAGGACGGCCACGATCAGCTGCTGGTGACCGGGCACTCCACCGGCGGGCTGATCACCTCGCTGTGGGCGCACGCGCGACGCGGGCAGGGAATCGTCGACGGACTGTTTTTGAACAGCCCGTTCTTCGACTTCAACATGCCCTGGTTCATGCGTCGACCGGCGCTGTCGATGGTGATCGCGGCAACCGGCCGCACCCCGTACACAAAAATGCCGTCGCCCTCCCTCGGCCTGTACGGCAAGAGCCTGCACCAGGATTTCCACGGTGAGTGGTCCTATGACCTGGCCTGGAAGCCGATCCTGGGTTTCCCGGTCACGATGGGCTGGCTGGCGGCGATCCGTCGCGGCCACCGCCGGCTGCAGGCCGGTCTCGCCATCGACGCGCCGATCCTGGTCGCCTGCTCGGACCGGACCTACCGCGGCCGCGAGTGGCACGACGACGTGCACGTGTCCGATTCTGTTCTCGATGTCGAGCACATCGTGCGCTGGTCGCCGAGGCTCGGGCCGCGGGTCACGATCGCCCAGTTCAACGGCGGCAAGCACGATCTGACGCTCTCCGGCAAACAGGTCCGCGCCGAGGTCTTCCGTGAGGTGGGCCGCTGGGTCGACGCGTTCGTCCCCGCGCCGGGCACTCCGGAGATCGATGTCCCGCCGGCGCCGGAGGACCAGGCGGGCCGGAGCGTGGTGCTGGAGGCCGCCGAAGCCGCTGTCGAGCAGGCCGCCGACGAGGCGGACGACAAGTCCGGCACGACCGCCTAGTATGTGCTGGCCAGCGCTCGTAGCTCAGCGGATAGAGCAACGGACTTCTAATCCGTCGGTCGTAGGTTCGAATCCTACCGGGCGCGCCACCCTCCCCTGAACAGCCAGCAGGCCGGCGACTTCACGAAGTCGCCGGCCTGCTGCGTGCTGCGGAGAATCGGTTACCGGACGCGGATCCGGACGGTGTCGAACGCCGGGGTCTGGTTGGCGCGCTCCATCATCGGGATGCGGTGCGAGCCGTCACCGGCCCACGAGGCGCACTGCGCGGTGCCGGCCTGCGGCAGACCCGGCACCTGGATGGTGACCGTGTCCGGGGTGCGGCCGCCCTTGCTGTCCTCGGTCGCGACGAAGAACGCCGGGACCGGCTCCGGCGCGGGCGCCGAGTTGGTGCTGGCGAGCATCCGGCACGCGGTGTGGAAGTGCCCGCGGACCAGGCCGTTCTGCAGGACGCTGGACTCCACGTAGTACCCGCCCTGGCCGGCCGCGAGGAAGCGGTCGCGGATCAGGTTCCGGGTGCTGATCTTCAGCGTGAACGCCTGGTTCCGGTTGACCTGCCGCGGTGCCGAGGTGATCAGCAGCGACGCGTCGTTGGCGGCCGCGGCCACCTCACCGAACTCGGTGGAGACGCAGCGGTCGCCCTTCTGGAAACCGTCGTGCGCCTGCAGCTTGCTGGTGTCGCAGCTGTTCGTCAGGATGCCCAGGTTGCCGCCCGGCACCGCGTTGGTGGCGGTGGCCACCGGCGTGGCGGTGGCGCCACCGTTGTTCCCGGTGTTCCCGCCGGTCGCGGCACCGTTCAGGGTGCAGGTGGACAGTCCCTCGGCGTTCAGGTTCGGCTTGGCCGCGTTGCGGCCGATCGCCGTCTCGATCCGGTTGATCGTGGAGAAGCGCTTGTCCTTGAGCGGGCCGAGGATGGCGTTCTGGATGAAGTTCTTGCCACCCTGGCCGGCGCTCGACGCGAGCCGCTTGTTGGCCTCGTCGATCTGGGTCTGCAGCAGCGCGAGGTTCTGTTTCACCTCGTTCTGTGCCTGCGCCGGGATCGCCACATTGACGTTGACCTGCGGGCAGTTGACCGTCGGTGCGGCCTCCGCGGCCGAGGCCACGCCGAGTCCGATGCCCGCGATGGTGACCGCGACACCCACGACTGCGACGACCTGCCAGCGGCGCACGTTCCCGCGCGACTTGTTCAATCGAGACCTGTTCATTGGCCCGTGCCTTCCCCAATGGCAAAGAGATGCTTCGGGCTTCGATACGGGATCGCTCCCACAGCGGATCAACGCGCAAGGAAAAAATAAACTCAGGCCGCCGCGAGCGCCTCCGTCGGTGCCAGCCGGGCCGCCCGGATCGCCGGGTAGAGGCCGGCGATCACGCCGATCGCCAGGGTCGCGCCGAGCCCGCCGGCGAGCGCCCAGGGCGGCACCACGGTGGGCCAGTCCTGCGTGGTGGCGTAGACCGCGGTCACCGCGAACCCGCCGAGCACCCCACCGGCCCCACCGAGCAGCGACAGCAGCAGCGACTCGGCGACGAACTGGGTCCGGATCTGCCCCCGGGTGGCGCCCAGCGACCGCCGCAGGCCGATCTCGGCCCGCCGTTCCAGCACCGAGATGACCATCGTGTTGGCCACCCCGATCCCGCCGACCAGCAGCGCAACCGCGCCGAGGCCGAGCAGCAGGGCGTTGAAGGTCTGCGCGGCGGCCCGCTTGGCGGGCAGCGCGTCGGACGGGTTGGACACGTTCACCTCGTCCGGGCTCTGCGGGTTGGCGGTCGCGGCGAGCACCGCTTTCACCGCCTCCACCTGCGACTCCACCGAGCGGGTGTAGACCGTGGTGGCGTGCCCGTCGAAGTCCAGGTACGCCTTCGCGGCCGGCCACCCGATCATCACCGAGTTGTCCAGTTCCTGCGCGAGCGGCACGCTGTTCAGCACACCGATCACCCGGTACCAGCGGCCGCCGATGTAGACCGACGGCACGTCGCCGAGCCGCCGGGCGGCCGCCGACCCGAGCACCACCGCCGGATACTTCGCGGTGGCCGCGTTCAGCCAGGTCCCCTCGGCGACCGTGGCGCCGACCGTGCCGAGCAGGTCGAGCTGCGCCGCGACCAGCGACAGCCCGCCGGTCTCGCCGGACGGGATCCGATCGCTGCGGTAGACCGGTGTGTCGGTGACCGTCCCGGTCGCGGTCGCCGAGAGCACCGGCCCGATCCGTTTGATCATCGAGAGCGCCTCGTCGGGCAGGGTGGCGGCGTCGCCGAACATGGTGTCGCCCGGCGCCACGGTGAGCATGTTGGTGCCCAGCGCCGCCAGGGCCCGGTCCAGGTCGGCCCGGCTGGAGGCGGAGATGCCGACCACGGCGACCATCGCGGCGATGCCGATCGCGATGCCCAGCGCGGAGAGCACCGCGCGCAGCGGCCGGGCCCGGAGTCCGGAACCGCCCAGCCGGAACAGGTCCGGGCCGCTGAGCCGGGCCGGGCGCAACAGACGAGACCGCGGCATCTCAGACCACCCGCCCGTCGCGCATCGGCACCTGGCGCGGCAGCGAGCCGGCGATCTCGTGATCGTGGGTGATCACCAGAACCGTGGTGCCGGCCGCGTTCAGCTCCCGCAACAGGTCGACAACGCCCGCGCCGGCCACCGAGTCCAGGTTGCCGGTGGGTTCGTCGGCCAGCAGCACCGCCGGGTCGCCGGCCACCGCCCGGGCCACCGCGACGCGCTGCCGCTCACCCCCGGAGAGCTGGTGCGGGCGATGCCCGAGACGATCCGCGAGACCGACACGGATCAGGGCGGCCCGCGCGCGTCGCTCCCGCTCCTTCTTCGGTACGCCGGAATAGAGCAGCCCGTCCGCCACATTGGCCACCGCGCTCCGCCCCGGCGCCAGGTGGAACTGCTGGAACACGAAGCCGATCGACCGCGCCCGCAGGGCGGAGAGCTGCCGGTCGGACAGCGCCGCCACGTCGTGGCCGTCGATCCTGATCGTGCCGGCCGAGGGGCGGTCGAGCGTCCCGATCATGTGCAGCATGGTGGACTTGCCGGAGCCGGACGGTCCGACGATGGCGATCAGCTCACCGGCCTCCACGGTCAGGTCCACGTCGCACAGCGCGGTGACCCCGCCGGGATATCTCTTGGTGACGCCGCTCAGGGCGATGACCTGGCTCATGCCGGCACTCCCACCTTCATGCCCGCGGTGAGGCCACCGCCGGAGACCTCGACCCGGCCGTCGGCGAACAGCCCGGCCTCGACCGCCACGGTCCTGGTGCTGGTGCCGTCGACGATCTGCAGGCCGTACCCGCCCTCGGCGAGGGCCAGCAGCGCGTTGATCGGGACGGTCAGCACGTCCGTCCGCTGCGACGCGACGAAGAGCACGCCCACCGCCGCCTCGCTCAGCCCGGCCGGCGCCTTGCCGAACGTGATCGTCACCTGGATCTTCGTGGTGTCGTCCTCGCTCGGGTTCTCGGCCTGCTCGACGACGGTGTCGACGCCGGAGATCCGAGCCGGCACCACGTCGCCGTCCGGCAGGGTCACCTCGACCTTCGCGCCCTTCTTCGCCAGCCGCTGGTCGGCGACCTCCAGGTCGACGACGGCGACCCGGCCGGTGCCGGTGAGCTCGAGCAGCTCGCCGCCGGCCTGGACGACGGCGCCGGCCTCGACGGTGTGCGAGTCGATCCGGACCGGGCCGGGCTTGACCACCACCCGGCCCAGCTCGACCCGGCCGGTCTCGTCCAGGTTCAGGTCGTCCTGCCAGTCCTCGACGGCGTCGGCGGTGGCCGCGGTGTATTCGTCGTCGACGGTGAAACCCCGGTAGCCCAGTGCCCACAGGTTCTTCTCGAGCTGCTTGACGTCGGCGCCCTCGTCACCGGAGCCGAGCGACCGGTACGCGGGCAGCGCGCCGTACATCAGCACCACCGGCTGGTTGTCCACCTTGTACAGCGGCTTGCCGCGCTTGACGGTGGCGCCGGTCGCGGGCAGCCAGGTGACCGTTCCGCCGAGGCCGGCGGCGAGCGCGGTGCTGTCGCCGTACCCCAGGGTCCCGTCGTGGTCCTCCTTGTCGACCAGGGTCGCCTTCGTCACGGTGGCGGTCGCCGGCGGCAGACTGCTGCCGGCCTGCGCCGGGCTCTCCCCCTCCGGCAGACCCCCGACCAGGACGAACCCGGCCGCACCCGCGGCCACCAGCGCCCCCGCCACCGCGGCGGTCGTCCACTTCCGGCTCATGCGCCACCACCGGAGCTCGTACCGGTGCCGGTTTCCTCCTTGGTGTCCTCGCCGCGTCGCGGCATGAGCTTCTCGCACTTCTTCTGCGCGGCCTGGAACGTCGGCGACTCCGGGTCGATGCCCAGCTTCTGGTCGATGTGGATGCCGCCGTCGGGCCGCGGGTCCGGGAAGTTGGTGATCCCGTTGTCGCGCATGCACTGCGACATCTGCCGCATCTGATCGAGCTCCGCGGCAGTGATCTTCGGGCCGTCCTCGCCGCCCGGGGAGAACTCCCGGCAGGCCTTCTGCGCGGCGTCGAAGTCCTCCTTCTTGACGCTCGACGGGACCTTCACCCGCAGGCCGCCGTTGCTCGGGTCCGGGAACCAGGTCATCCCGTGCTCCCGCATGCACTTGGAGAACTTGAGCTGGTCGTCCTGGCCGCCACCGCTGTCGTCGCTCGCGGACGCGCTGGCGGACGGTGTCACGCCGGCGCTCTGCGCGGTCGCCACGCCCGGGTCCTGCCCCGGGCTCTGCCCGCACCCCGCCGCCAGCACCGTGAGCAGCGCGCCGAGTGCCAGAGTCGTTCTGGTCCTCATCGTCGTCTCCTTCGTCGGCGGCCGTCCGGCCGCCACGCACCGAAGTAGAGCGAGCGCGGCATTTCCCGGGCGTCACGGAAAACGATGACGCCGAGTTGACGGCCGGCGGGGCCACTATGGAGCCATGCGGATCCTGGTGGTGGAGGACGAACCGCTGCTGGCCGACGCGGTGGCGCAGGGCCTGCGGCACGAGGCGCACGCGGTGGACGTCGTCTATGACGGCGGGTCCGCCCTGGAGCGGATCGACGTGAACGACTACGACGTGGTGGTGCTGGATCGGGACGTGCCGGTGGTGCACGGCGACAAGGTCTGCCAGGTGCTGGCCGAGCGCAACGCCGGCATCCGGGTGCTGATGCTGACCGCGGCGGCCGGTGTCGACGACCGGGTCACCGGGCTCTCCCTGGGCGCCGACGACTACCTGCCGAAGCCGTTCGCGTTCCGGGAGCTGTCGGCCCGGGTCGCGGCGCTCGGCCGGCGGGCCCGCCCGGCCGCCCCGCCGGTGCTGCGCCGCTCCGGGATCAGCCTCGACCCGTACCGCCGGGAGGTGCACCGGGACGGCCGGTACGTGCCGCTGTCCCGCAAGGAGTTCGCGGTGCTGGCCGAGCTGCTGCGGGCCGACGGCACCGCGGTCTCGGCGGAGACGCTGCTGGAGAAGGCCTGGGACGAGAACGCCGACCCGTTCACCCACGCCGTCCGGATGACCATCCTCAAGCTCCGCCGCAAGCTGGGCGACCCGCCGGTGGTGCTGAACGAGCCCGGAGTGGGGTATCGGATCCGATGAGACGCCGGCTCACCCTCGTCTACGGCGGCCTGTTCCTGCTGGCCGGCCTGATCCTGCTCGGCTCGATCTACGTGCTGGGCGGCCAGTCCAAGGTGACCGCCGCCGGCTCCATGCAGCGCGAGGACGTCGCCACGCCGCCGAACGGCGACGTCTTGTTCAAGACGGTGATCCGGGAGACCCAGGCGGACACCATGCACACCGTGCTCACCCAGGGCGCGATCGCCCTCGTCGTGATCAGCGCCGCGGCCATCGCGCTGGGCTGGCTGATCGCCGGGCGGATGCTGCAGCCGCTGCACCAGATCACCGCGACCGCCCGCCGGATCGCCGAGTCACCGGCCGCCGACCGCGGGCTGCACGAGCGGATCGCCCTGGCCGGGCCGGACGACGAGGTCAAACAGCTCGCCGACACGTTCGACCTGATGCTGGCCCGGCTGGACCGGTCGTTCGACGGGCAGCGCCGGTTCATCGCCAGCGCGTCGCACGAGCTGCGCACCCCGCTGACCCTGAACCGCACGCTGCTCGAGGTGGCGCTGACCCCGGAGACCGTCTCACCGGAGGTCCGCCAGCTCGGCACCACCCTGCTGGCGATCAACGACCGGCACGGCCGGCTGATCGACGGGCTGCTCCTGCTGGCCCGCTCGGACCGCGAGGTGACCGAGCGGTCCTACGTCGACCTCGCCGACATCGTCGACCACGTGGCCGTCTCGGACACCGTCAAGGTGGTCGCCGACCCGCACGAGGCGGCCGTGCTCGGCGACCCGGTGCTGCTGGAGCGCCTGGTGCAGAACCTGGTGGAGAACGGCGTCCGGCACAACGTCGCGGAGAACGGCTGGGTCCGGGTGACCACGCTGACCCGCCCGGACGGCTGGGTGGAGCTGCGCGTCTCCAACTCCGGCCCGGTCATCCCCCGCTACGAGGTGCCCGGCCTGTTCGCGCCGTTCCACCGCTTCCGCACCGAGCGCCTGGCCGGCCCGGGCGCGGGACTCGGCCTCTCCATCGTCCGCGCCGTCGCCCGCGCGCACGGCGGCGACGTCCACGCCGACGCCCGCGACACCGGCGGCCTCGACGTCACCGTCCTGCTCCCCCGCGCCCCATAACCCCTATCGGGTACGCATACGGAGCGCGCGTCCGCAGGCTACGAGCCGAGTCCCGCCCGTGAGGCCGCCGCGACACCGCGCCCGCACCGGACCGCAGCGCGCCTTGCGGCCCCGGGACCACCCGACCGATGGGAAACGCGGGACCACCCAACCGGCGGGAAATCCGTTTCCGTCGGCGCAGCGCGCTGCCAGGATCCGAAATCGCGCGTTGCACTAACCGCAAGCGGAATGAACCGGGCGAACGACTCCGGCCGTACGACCGACCGGTTGTTGGGACCTCACCCACACCGCACCGGCCCTCACCACCGAGGGGACTAGGCTTGACGCCCTGTGAACTGGGCTTCGGCGTGGCGGCCCGGGCGGCCTTACCGAAACATGGAACGGAAGATGATGATCGATCAGGCCAAGGTGCGAGTCCTGCTCTTGGAGAGCATCCATCCCGATGCGGTGTCCCGGCTCAAGGAGGACGGCTTCGAGGTGGAGTCCGTGTCCAGCGCGCTGGACGAGGCCGAGCTGATCGAGCGCATCTCCGGTGTGCACCTCCTCGGCATCCGCTCGAAGACCAAGGTCACCGCGAAGGTGCTGGAGAGCGCGGACAGCCTGGTGGCGATCGGCGCGTTCTGCATCGGCACCGACCAGATCGACCTGACCCACGCCTCGGCCTCCGGTGTCGCGGTCTTCAACGCGCCGTTCTCGAACACCCGCTCGGTGGTGGAGCTGGCGATCTCCGAGATCATCGCGCTGACCCGGCGGCTGACCGAGAAGAACACGCTGATGCACGCCGGTGTCTGGGACAAGTCCGCGGACGGCGCGCACGAGATCCGCGGACGGCGCCTCGGCATCGTCGGGTACGGCAACATCGGCACCCAGCTGTCCGTGCTCGCCGAGAACCTCGGCATGTCGGTCTCGTTCTTCGACACCGCCGACAAGCTCGCGCTGAGCAACGCGCACCGCTGCGCCAGCATGGAAGAGCTGCTGGAGACGTGCGACGTCGTCACCCTGCACGTGGACGGCCGGCTGGGCAACGCCGGGTTCTTCGGCGCCGAGCAGTTCGCGCAGATGCGCCCGGGCAGCCTGTTCCTCAACCTGTCCCGCGGCATCGTCGTCGACCACCTGGCGCTGCGTGACGCGCTGGCCAGCGGTCACCTGGCCGGCGCGGCGGTCGACGTGTTCCCGGTCGAGCCGAAGGGCCGGGGCGACGAGTTCCTCTCCGAGCTGCGCGGCCTGCCGAACGTGATCCTCACCCCGCACATCGGTGGTTCGACCGAGGAGGCGCAGTCGGACATCGGCGGCTTCGTGGCGAACAAGCTGGCCAAGTTCCTCATCGACGGCAACACCACGCTCAGCGTCAACCTGCCCGGTGTGGTCCTGCCCGAGCAGCCCGGCCTGCACCGGGTCGTGCACGTGCACATCAACACCCCGGGCGTGCTCGCCAAGGTCAACCAGGTGCTGGCCGAGCACAACGTGAACGTCGAGGGCCAGCTGCTGAGCACCCGCGGCGAGTACGGCTACCTGATCACCGACATCGGCAAGGGCTACAGCGACGAGGTGCTGCAGGAGCTGCGCGCCATGGAGCAGACCGTCCGCCTGCGCGTGCTGTCCTGACCTGAGTGTGCGAGGAACGGGCCCCCGCGGGCCCGTTCCTCAACTGGTCTCGACGCTCAGCAGAGTGATCTTCGAGGCGGCTTCGACGTCGTACCGCCCCGAGGTGTCCCAGTCCTTCGGCGTGAGCGTGGAGCCCGGCGCCACGTCCCGCAGTGTCCGGGAACCCGCCGTGACCGTCCCCGCCCCGCCACCGACCTTGACCCGGATCGGGCTGCCGGTCGGCGCGGTCAGGGTCAGTTCCTCGACCCCGCCGGTGATCTTCACGGGCACCGTCCCGGACGCCGCGGAGAGCGCCATCACGGCCCGCCGGGTCCCGCCGACCACCTCGATCTTCTCGACCTGGCCCTGGCCGAGGTCCACCTCGCGCTCCGCGGCGTACCCGGAGAAGCGCAGCGACCAGCGCACCTTGAGCGAGAGGACCACGTTCACCTCGCCGTCCGCGCCGTCGCCGTCCCGGGTCACCTGCAGGCGCACGCTGTCGTCGGTGAGTTGCGGGCTGGGCCGCACCGGGGAGTCCTCCGGGGTGCTGATCCGGAACAGGTCCTCGCCGGTGTCGCCGACCCGTACCTTGATCCGGTCGCTGGCCGCGAGCATCTCGAACGCGGCGGCGGTCCGGCCGTTGAGCGGCGCGGTGACCGTGTGCGGGCCGCCGCTGCCGCCGTTGCCGTTACCGCCGAGGTTCAGCATCTGGTTGACCGTGGAGTCCGGCCCGGAGTAGAAGACCACCCCGGTCATCGCGATCACCAGCACGGCGACCACACCGAGCACCGTCATCCCGACCGTGACCAGCCGGGACTGCCGGCGCGGCGGTCGCAGCGCGGACGGGCCGGCGTAGGAAGGGGACGGGCCGTCGTAGGCGGACGCGGCCTCCGAAGCAACCGGCCCCTGGGGAAAGGCCGCGGGCGCGGGCGACGAGAAAGCCGTCGGTGGGGCGAACGGCGCCGGCTCGGGCAGCGGCGGCGGCAGCGGCTCCGGCGAGCCGACGCCCGCCCAGGTGGTGCCCTCCCACGAACCGAAGGCGGTGTCCATCCGGGACGTCTGCGGAGCGGCCGCCTCCGGTGCCGTCCAGGTTCCGGCTGCCGGCGAGGTCGGCGTCGGGTCACCGGCCTTCTTCCGTACGATCGGCAGCCCACTCGCGTCCGGCTCGGTCAGCGGACGGTTCCCACTGATCGGCCCGGCGCTGAAACCGAACGAGGCGCGCCCCGGTCCACCCGGCGAAGCGGGCCCGAACTCCGGAGGGCTCACCGCCGGCGCCGTGTCGGGCGCGGCGTCGCCACCGAACCACCCGGGCGGCATCCCGCTCTCGGTGGGCTCGGCCGGTTCCGTCGCGGGCGGACGACGATAGATCCGTTCACGGTCAGCCGGACGCCGGTGCGGCAGCTCGTCGCCCGTCGGCTCCGGCGACTGTCTCGCGGGCTCCGGCGTCTCGCCGTCGATGGCGGTACGGTCCACGGCGGATTTCCTCTCCCCTGCAGCGCCGTCACGTGGCGCTCGCAAGGCAATACGGATCGCAAGCCTCCGCGGATGAGCGGAATCGCAGCGTGATCGTGGAATTTACCGGTGGTCAGGTCGGACCAGTCCACGCCGGGTCGCGATCGCCACCGCTTCGAGCTGACTGTGCGCCCCGAGCTTGGCCAGGACCGCCTTCTGATAGCCCCGGCAGGTGTGCACGCTGATGCCCAGCCGGCGGGCCACCGCGCGGGCGTCCAGCCCGGCCGCCATCAGCTGCAGCACCTCGTCCTCACGGGCGGTGAGCCCGCTGCTCGCCCTGGTCACGGTCGCTGGGCTGGTGCTGCGCAGCAGCCGGGCCATGATGTCGGTGGAGACCGTCATCCCGCCGCCGTGTGCGGTCCGCAGCGCGTGCAGCACGTCGGCCAGGGCGCCGTTCTTGGAGATGAAGCCGGCCGCGCCGAACGTGGTCGCCCGGCCGATCAGCGCCGGGTCCTCGCGGGCCGTGAGGATCACCACACGCACGTCCGGCTGGCGCACTCTGATCAACTGAGCGATGGCTATGCCGTCACTATCGGACAGTTCCGGATCGAGCAGGATCACGTCCGGCGACAGTTCGGACGACAGGCTCAGCGCCTCCTGACCGGTCCGGGCGTGCCCCACCCAGTGCAGGTCGGGCTGCCCGGCCAGGGCGTGCCCGAGCAGCTCGGCGAAGGTTTGATGCCCGTCGACGACGAGCACTCGGATCGCCTCGTCGTTCCTCATCCGTGCACCATCCTCTATCCAGCGGTTAAGCCTTTCGGGCCCCGCGCAGTCTAAGGACTACCCAGCCCGGCGCCCGCCCTACCAATAGGCGACCGTTGTACCGCGGCGACGCCAGGTTGCCACCCGAGCGGTCGTCTTAGCCAGTCTTTCGGCCGAGGGCACCCCCCGCATTGGGGCTTGCCGCCGGGTTTCGCCGAAGACACGATTCCGAATCATGTACGACATCCAGCTCTTCGGCAGCATCGAGGTCCGCACCCGTGGCGTCCGCCTCGCCGGTGACGACTTCGGCGGCGACCGCCCCCGCCAGCTGCTCGCCCTCCTGGCGCTGCACGGCGAGCAGTCGCTTGTGGAGCTGTCCGACCTGGTCGGAGCGCCGCCGGCGACCGTGAAGTCGGACCTCAAGGTGCTGCGCGACGCCCTGGAGCCGGGTGCCCGGGACCGGGACTCGGTGGTCGTCGGCCGGCGCGGACGTTACCACTTGGACACTGAGCGTGTCCGGGTCGACGTCTCCACCTTCGATCAGCTGATCGACGCGGCCGCCGGTCGTTCGCCGGAACGCGCCACCCGCCCGCTGACCGCCGCCGCCTTCCTGGCCTCCCGCCCGCTGCTGGAGGACGAGAACACCCCGTGGGCCGCCGCGCTGCGCGCCGAGTACCGTGCCAAGCTCCTGATGGCCCGCCCGGCCGAGCCGGCGCACGCGGTCTGAAAAAGACCGGGAAACACCGATAAACCCCGAGCGGGCGAGCGCTCCCGGGCGGACAATCGCCGGGTGCTCGACGCCCCCACCGCTCTGCTGCCGGTCCCCCTGGCCCCGGAGCTCTCGCTCCACCTCGTCACCGCCCCGGTCGGGCTCTTCGACCTGACCGGCGGCGAGTTCCGCAGTGACACCCCGCCGCCGTTCTGGGCGTTCGTCTGGGCCGGCGGCCAGGCCCTGGCCCGGTACCTGCTGGACCATCCGGACGAGGCGGCCGGCCGCCGGGTGCTGGACGTGGCCACCGGCTCCGGGGTGGCCGCGATCGCCGCCGCCCGGTGCGGCGCCGCCCAGGTCGCGGTCACCGACATCGATCCGGAGGCGGTCGCCGCCGCGCACCGCAACGCCGCCGCGAACGGCCTCACCCTGACCGACCGGGTGGACGAGCCGGAGCTGGTGCTCGCCGGTGACGTCTTCTACAGCCCGATCGTCGCCCCGCAGATGACCACGCAGTTGCGCGCGGCCCGCCGGAACAGCGCGTCGGTGCTGGTTGGCGACCCCGGGCGTGGGTACTTCCCGGAGCGACTCTTCACGCTGGTCACCGAGTACGTGGTGCCGGTGCCGGTGCACCTGGAGGAGACCGGCGAGCTGCGGACCGGGGTCTGGCGGATGCGCTGACCCGAAATGCGTTCACCACGCAACAACTTGTACGCTACACGTATTGTCCCCGCGCCCATGAGGACGGCAATAACGTGCACGACGAGCAGAAAGTCGCGGCCGGCACCGCACGGCTATCCGACGAAATCATCCGGTTGATCCGGATGGGACCGCGTTTCCGGGGCATGCTCAAGACCGGGGACCTCGGTGCCGAGTTCTCCGCGCTGATGCTGTTGCTGCCGTTGCGTGCGATGGGACCGATGCGAGTGACCGACCTCGCCGAGCTCAAGCAGTCCGACCCGTCGACGGTCAGCCGACAGGTCGCTCAGCTGGTGAAGGCGGGTCTGGCCCGGCGGGAGGCGGATCCGGCGGACGGCCGAGCCTCCCGGCTGGCGGTGACCGAGACCGGGGTGGACGCCTGTGAGCGCCTGCGATCGGCCCGCACCGCCCTGCTGGAGCGGGCGCTGAGCGATTGGCCGGCCGACCGGGTCGACGCTTTCGCCCAGCTCTTCGAAGAATTCAACAGCTCCGTCGAGGCGCTGCTGCGCACCGACCTCGGCGCACCACCACGGGAGATCGCGTGAGCCACCCCAGTCCGCGGGCCGACGACTCGGCCGCGGAATTCACCCATCGGCAGATCCTCACGATCCTCGCCGGCCTGATGATGGGCATGTTCCTCGCCGCCCTGGATCAGACGATCATGGCGACCGCCACCCGGACCATCGCCGACGACCTCAAGGGCTTCGACCTGCAGGCCTGGGCCACCACGGCGTTCCTGATCACGTCGACCATCTCGACACCGCTGTACGGCAAGCTCTCCGACATCTACGGCCGGCGGCCGTTCTTCCTGTTCGCCATCGGCATCTTCATCGTCGGCTCGTTCCTCTGCGGCCTCTCCACCGACATGTACCAGCTCGCCGCGTTCCGGGCGATCCAGGGCATCGGCGCCGGCGGCCTGATGTCGCTGGCGCTGGCGATCATCGGGGACATCGTCCCGCCCCGCGAGCGCGCCAAGTACCAGGGCTTCTTCCTGGCCGTCTTCGGCACCGCGAGCGTCCTGGGCCCGATCCTGGGCGGCTTCTTCGCCGGCCGGGACCAGATCCTCTGGGTGGACGGCTGGCGCTGGGTGTTCTACCTGAACGTGCCGATCGGCATCGCGGCGATGGCCGTCGTGGCCCGGGTGCTGCACCTGCCGCACCAGCGGGTCAGCCACCGGATCGACTGGCCGGGCGCGGTCGCGCTGATCGTCGGCCTGGTGCCGCTGCTGACCGTCGCCGAGCAGGGCCGGACCTGGGGCTGGGACTCCGGCCGGTCGATCCTCTGCTACGTGGTCGGCGTGGTCGGCATCATCGCCTTCGTGTTCATCGAGCGGGCGTACAAGGACGAGGCGCTGCTGCCGCTGCGGATGTTCGGCAACCGTACGGTCGCGGTCGGCGCGGCCTCCAGCACCATCCTGGGCATGGCGATGTTCGGCGGCCTGATGACCGTCCCGCTGTACCTGCAGATCGTCAAGGGCTCCTCAGCCACCATGGCCGGCCTGCAGATGATCCCGTTCGTGTTCGGCATCATGGCCGGCTCGATCGTCTCCGGTCAGCTGATCTCCCGGACCGGCCGGTACCGGATCTTCCCGATCATCGGCAGCACCTTCATGGTGATCGCGCTCTTCCTGTTCTCCCTGGTCGGCGCGGACACCCCGCTGTGGCGGACGATGCTGGTGATGGTGCTGATGGGCCTCGGCCTGGGCGGCAACATGCAGCCGATGATCACCGCGGTGCAGAACGCGGTCTCCCCGCGGGAGATCGGCGTGGCCACCGGCGCGGTCACGTTCTTCCGCTCGATGGGCGGCACGCTGGGCACCGCGGTCTTCCTGTCGGTGCTGTTCAACGTCCTGCCCGGCAACATCGCCGACCGCTTCACCGCGGCGCAGAAGACGCCCGAGTTCCAGCAGGCGCTGCAGTCCGATCCGAGCCAGGCCGAGCTGCTCAAGCAGGCGACCAGCGGTGACGCGCTCAGTGACACGTCGTTCATCGGCAAGCTGACCGACGTGATCGCGCACCCGTTCAAGGTCGGATTCTCGGACAGCGTGCACGTGGTCTACCTGATGGCCTTCAGCATCATGATCATCGGCTTGATCGTGGTCCTCTTCCTCCCGGAGATCCCGCTGGGCCAGCGGTCCGCGCAGGGCCAGCGCGCCGCCGACGCGGCGCAGGCGAAGGGTGAGGCCGCCGCTGACGGCGACGGCAACCCCGCCGGGGTCAAGGCAGGCGGCGCCGGTCCCGCTCACTGACAAGAGCTTCTGGTACGGACGGAGCACCCGTCCGTACCAGTAGCGTGGGGCCCATGGCTGTTGTGAAGATCAACGCGATTGAGGTCCCCGAGGGCGCCGGCCCCGAGCTGGAGAAGCGGTTCGCCGCCCGCGCCGGAGCGGTGGAGAACGAGCCCGGCTTCCTCGCCTTCGAGCTGCTCCGCCCGGTCGCCGGCGACAACCGGTATTTCGTCTACACCCGCTGGGAGTCCGAGGAGGCCTTCCAGAACTGGTCGCAGGGCAGCGCCAAGGCCGCCCACGCCGGCGAGCGCGCCAAGCCGGTCGCCTCCGGCGCCAGCCTCCTCGAGTTCGAGGTCATCCAGCGCGTCGAAAAGCCCACCGCCTAACCAGCGTGTGAAGTTTCGGCGCGCTCCGCACCGAAAGTCCCCACGCACGACCGTGCCCCACGCAGCGTGTGAAGTTTGGGTGCGCTCCGCACCGAAACTTCACACGCTTGCGGGGTCAGGAGTGGGGTTCGCCGCGGTGGCGGGCTGCGGCGGCGACCAGGCGGTCGGCGACCGTGCCGCGGTCCAGGCCGAGCCGCTGGGCGCTGTCCTGCAGGATCCGGTACGCCTCCTGCACCCCGCACCCGCGCTGGGCGATGATCACGCCGACCGCCCGGTCCACCACGGCGCCCTCGGCCAGCGCCTCCCGCCGCTGCAGCTCGCCGAGCAGCACCTCGGCCTGACCGGCCACCGCCATCGCGGTCAGCAGCAGATCCGGCCCGACCTCGCCGGCCCGGCCCAGGGACACGCTGAGCGCGCCCACCGCGGTCCGCTGCACGTCCAGCGGGATCGCCGCCACCGCGCCGATGCCGTCCTCCCGGGCCGCCTCGCTCAGCTCCGGCCAGCGCTCATCGGCCCCCAGATCGTCCGTGGTGATCAGGGTGCGGGTCCGTGCCGCCTCCAGCCCCGGACCGGCGCCGTGGGCGTACTGGGACCGGTCGGACGCCTCACCGGCGGACCCGGCGGCGGCGACGGTGGCCGGCCCGCCCTCGCCGATCAGCGCGACCGAACAGCGGACCGCGCCCGGCAGCGCGCCGACCGTGAGCGCAGCGAGCCGGTCGAGCGCCTGGCTCAGGGTCTCGGCCGTCAGCAGCCGGACGGTGACCTCGTGCAGCAGCCCGGCCAGCTCGACCGGGTGCGGCCCCTCCTCGGACAGCAGCGTGGTGGTACGCCGGGGCCGGACCCCGGCGACGAGACGTCTGCCCTGGCCCGGCGGGGTGGCGTCACCCGAGGTGACGCGTCGGCGGGACCGGATGCCGCGCTGCGCGGCCGGTACACGACGTTGCGGTACTGACACCCGACGGATCCTAGCCATGTCGATCCGGCTCGGCCCCGGTTCGGTGCCCCTATCGGGGGGTGTTGTCCGTTTAAACCCAGCTGGCACCGGAAAGTACGACCGGAAAAACAACTCGGCCCCCGGGTGAACCGGGGGCCGAGCAGAGTAGATGCCGGTGTGCAGGTCGCCTCGCGGCGAGTGGCTCAACACGGCTCCAGCCGAACTGGTATTCCGTGCAGGCGATGGGTGAGGCCCGGGGACACAAGCAACACCGGCATCCGTTCACAACCTTCGGCACCCGATCGGGATTCCAGTAGGATTTGTGACCCGAGTTACAAAAGAGGTTCAGTCGCCCTCCGCTTTCCGCTTGGCGACGTCGTAGGCCATCTGCAGGAAGTCCGAGACCGCGGTGGCGGTCAGCGCGGTCGCGGCGAGCCGGGTCAGCCGGGGTGCCAGCACCAGCCCGCCGGTCAGCCCGGTGGCGACCCACACGGCCAGGCAGAACGGGCAGGTGATCAGCTCGCCGATCCCGTGCCGCAGGCTGCTGCCGGAGTCCCGCACCTCCTCGTTCAGCTCGGCGGCGCCGGCCGGTTCGGTGTAGCGGGTGAACGGCGCCCGCAGCGGGCTGGTCACCGAGTCCTTGGCGATCAGGCGGCTGAGCTTGTGGGTGGCGATCGAGAGCAGGACCACGTCGGCCGGCGAGGGGCGGTCCGGGGCGGAGTGGCCGGTGAGCTTGGCGGCGGCCGCCAGGCTGGCCGCGAGCGCGCCGAAAGTACCCATCGCGACGACGTAGCCGCTGAGGGGCCGGTGCTCGTGCGGCGAATAAGCCTGGGCCGTCGCGGCGGCCCGAGCCTGCAGGCTGGTCATGGGTTGGGGGTCCCTTCGTCAGAAGGCCGGGGAGCCGTTCCGTCAGCTGCACGCTTGCCCGGGCGGGCGGTCGCCAAACCCGCCGGTAGGCTCGTGGGCATGAAAGGGCTGTGGACTCCGGCGTGGATCGCCCGGCACCTCTTGGCGCTGGTGCTGACCGCGGGTTGTCTCGGGCTCGGCTGGTGGCAGTTCAGCCGGGCGACGAACGGCAACTCGCTCAGTTGGGGCTACATGTTCGAGTGGCCGGTCTTCGCCGGCTTCGTGGTGTTCATCTGGATCCGCGAGATCCAGCTGCACCGGCGCAAGCTCGGCCCCGCCGACGAGCAGCCCGCTGTGGACGCGCCGGCGCCGGCGCGGGATCCGGATGCCCCGATCACCCTGGGCCGCCCGGTCCGGGTCGCGGCACGGCCGGTCGTGGCCACCGAGTCCGATCCGGAGCTCGAGGCGTACAACGACTACCTGACCTGGCTGGCCGCGCACCCCGGCGCCCGCCCGGCCGACTATCCCCGCCGCCGCACCGTCACGGGCTAGCCCGTCCCCCCGCTGAGAACTAGTCTCGCCAGAGAGTCAGAAGGAGAACCCCCGTGCAGGGCGCCCTCATTCGTTACCGGACCATCGCCTGGATCGTCGGCGTGCTCCTCGTCGTCCTCGTCCTGGTCGGCATGCCGCTGAAGTACATCGGCGACAACGACGCGGTGGTCGCGATGATCGGCCCGCTGCACGGCTTCCTCTACATGGCGTATCTGCTTCTCACGTTCGACCTGTCCCGCCGGGCCGGGTGGCCGTTCGGCCGGATGATCATCGTGATGCTGGCCGGCACCATCCCGTTCTTCTCGTTCTGGGCCGAGCGTCAGGTCACCCGGCACTGGGCGACCAATCCCGCGCTCGAACCCGCGCTGAACGATTAGTCCGTTCCATCGGCGCGAAATAACGCTCAGCGTGGATCGAATAACAGCCGGTTATCGGGATTAAGTTCGCAACAGCGACTATTGGCAGAAAACACTCGGCAGGGACTTGATTTTGTTTTCTGCACCGATAAGTTGATGCGGTTGGTTCGGTCCGCAGCCACAAACCCTCCGATGGCGCCGGCCAACGCCGCCGAATCATGGGCGACATCAGTCGTCGCTTGCGAACCGGGGAACCACGTCCCGGGGGTGAATCCGCTTCACAGCGGTAGGGCTCTTCTTCCAGCCCGAACCCGTCAGCTAACCCGGTAGGCGGCACAAGCGGAAGAAAGGCCCCTGACTCGTGCCACTCCCCCGCACCAGGCTCCGGGCGCTGGTGGTCGCGCTGACCGCGCTGGCGATCACCACGTCGGGAGCTACCGCCGCGCACGCGGCCCCGTCCAAGGAAGAGCTGAAGAAGCAGATCGACAAGGCTTCGGACAAGCTCGAGGACGTCACTGAGGCGTACAACAAGATGCGCCTCGACCTGAAGAAGACCAAGGCCGACGCGGTGAAGCTGAGCGCTTCGCTCAAGCCGGCCCAGGCCGCACTGGTCCAGGCCACCTCCAAGATGCAGACGATCGCCACGACGTCGTACATCACCGGCCGGGTGGGTCCGATGACCATCCTGCTCAGCGGCGACCAGGACAGCGTCCTGCAGCGGATGAGCTACCTGGATCAGATCAGCAAGGCCAACCAGCAGGACATCGACACCTACACCGACACCACGCAGACCTTCACCGACCGCCAGGCGGCTCTCAAGACCACCGAGAAGAAGCAGGGTCTCCAGGTCCAGGAGCTGTCCGCGCAGAAGACGAAGATCAAGAAGGACCTCGACAAGCTGCTCGACATGCGCGAGACCGCGTTCGGCAGCCCCACCGAGAGCAGCGGGTCGTACACCGGCGAGATCCCGAACATCCCGGGCTCGGCCGGCAAGGCGGTCACGTACGCGTTCGGCGCGGTCGGCAAGCCGTACGGCTTCGGCGACGCGGGCCCCAACTCGTACGACTGCTCGGGTCTGACCCTGGCGTCGTGGGCGGCGGCGGGCAAGTCCCTGCCGCACAACGCCGCCGCGCAGTACAGCGCCACGGCCCGGATCAGCAAGGCCGATCTCCAGCCGGGTGACCTGGTGTTCTACCGATCGCTCGGGCACGTCGCGCTCTACGTCGGAGGCGGCATGATCATCGACGCGCCCTCGGCCGGTCGAGATGTGCTGCACCGCTCGATCAACATCATGACCCCGTACGGATACGGCCGGGTCAAGTAACCAGCACCGCACACGAAGAAGGCCGGTACCCCTCGCGGGGCACCGGCCTTCTGTCGGTCTAGGTGATCAGGCGGCCTGCAGGCCTTCGGCCCGGGCCAGCTCACGCAGCCGGCCGAGCGCCTGGATCTCCAGCTGACGGATCCGCTCCCGGCTGAGCGAGAAGCGCGAGGCCACCTCGGTCAGCGAGTGCTCCCGGCCGTCCTCCAGGCCGTACCGCGCCCGCATGATGCCGGCCGAGCGGTCGTCCAGGTGGTTCAGCAGGCCCTCGATGCGCTGGCGCTCCAGCGCGTTCAGCACGATCTCCTCGGGCGACGGCGCGTCGCTGTCGGCGACCAGGTCACCCAGGTTGGTGTCGCCGTCGTCGCCGACCGGGGTGTCCAGCGAAACGGTGTCCTGAGCCCAGCGGGTGAGCTCGTTGACCCGCTCCACGGTCACGCCCAGCGCCGCCGCGACCTGCTCCGGCTCCGGGTCGCCGCCCAGCTCACGGACGAGCTGGCGGGTCACGTTGCGCATCCGGTTGACGTCCTCGACCAGGTGCACGGGGAGACGCACGGTGCGCTCCTGCTGGGCGATGGCCCGGCTGATCGCCTGGCGCACCCACCACGTCGCGTACGTCGAGAACTTGTAGCCGCGCTCGTAGTCGAACTTCTCGACCGCGCGCACCAGGCCGGTGTTGCCCTCCTGGATCAGGTCGAGCATCGGCATGCCCGACCGCACGTAGCGGCGGGCGATCGACACGACCAGCCGCAGGTTGGCGCGGATGAACAGGTCTTTTGCCTTGGAGCCCTCGGTGACCAGGCGCTCCAGTTCCTCCCGGCTGATGCCGCGACGCTCTTCGCCCTGCTCGAGCAGGTGCTCGGCGTAGAGGCCCGCCTCGATCGCCTTGGAGAGCTCGACCTCCCGCGCGGCGTCCAACAACGGCGTCCGGGAGATTTCGTGCAGGTAGACTCCGACGAGGTCGCGCTCCTCGGCAACCTGGTCGGTACGCATCACGGTGTTCTTCTCCACGTTGCCCACGGTCCCCTCATTGCCGTCACTAACCCTGTTACGGGCATTACCTGCGTCCATCAGCCCTCTCCCGTAACGTCCGCGGCTCGTGCATTGCGGTGCTGACATCTACACAACAAATGACTGCCTGCGCTGATTCCGGCTGGTGGGTCGAAAGTGTCACGAATGCCTGGGTCTTACCTGAGAGCCCAGTGCGCGGTAGCTGAGTGCGGTCTCTCTGCGACCGCCTTGCGTATAGACGGGTACCCGTCGCGCGCCTCATAACACCATCGGCCTCTCATCGTCCACAGCGACGGGCATCACCTTGGGCGCCGCGACGCTCGTCACCCTCTATCTACGGGGTTTCCGCCGTTGGGGTTCACGTGGAGCATCGACCGGCCGCTGACGGGCCTGAAACAAACGTGAACATCAAAAAGATCCCACCCGCCCGGACGCGGCGGCCGAACGGGACCATCGGTCACAATGCGCCACCCCAGGCCGTAGTTCACTCGCCTACCCGGGTGACGTTCCCCGAACAGGTGACATTCCCGCTGCGGGCCTCGAACGTCCGGTGAAGTGAGCAAGCGCACACCCACGAGCGGGTGACAACCTGCTCGGATGCTTGGCATGACCAACACTGCTCTTGTGACCGGCGGCACCGGCGGGCTCGGCGCCGCCACCGTGGTCGCGTTCCTCGCCGCCGGCTGGCGCGTCGTCGCTCCGGTCCGGCCCGGCAGCGAAGACCGGCTGCCGGCCGGCGCACTGCCCGTCCCGGCCGACCTCACCACAGCGGCCGGCGCCGCCGACGCGGTCGCGGCGGCCACCGGCGACCCGGCGGCCCCGCTCACCGCCGTCGTCAACCTGGTCGGCGGGTACGCCGCGAGCGGGCTGATCGCCGACACCCCGGTGGAGGACTTCGAGGCGATGTTCACCGCGAACCTGCGGCCCACCTACCTGGTCACGGCGGCCGCGCTGCCGCACCTGGTGGCGGCCGGCGGCGGCTCGGTGGTGTGCGTCTCGTCCCGGGCCGCGGTGGCGCCGTTCCCCGGTGCGGCCGGTTACGTCACCTCGAAGGCCGCGGTGCTGGCGTTCGCGCAGACCGTCGCGGTCGAATACCGCAAGCAGAACGTGCGCTGCAACACCGTGCTGCCCAGCGTGATCGACACTCCGGCGAACCGGACGTCGATGCCGGACGCCGCACACGACCGCTGGGTGCGCCCGGAGCAGATCGCCGACACCATCGTGTTCCTGGCCTCGGACGTCTCGTCACCGACCAGTGGCGCGCAGATCCCGGTCTACGGCCAGGCCTGACGCTCTCAGCAATCTTTGAGAGAACTAGAGAGATTCAGCAAGCTGCCAGCCCAGAACGGCGGCTCCGGCCAGCACCGGCACCCCGGCCAGGACCAGCGTCCGCATCCGGATCCGGCGCGGGGCCGGTGCCGCCGGGCGGGTGGCGGCCGCCAGACCGGCCCGGATCGCGGCGCTCACCTGGTCCGGTGTCCCGTTCGCGTCGATCACCACGAACTCCGGGAACTCCGGCAGTGAGCGGTAGGCCCGGTCGGCGGCGGTCAGGTACTCCATCGACTCCTGGTCGGTGCCGCGCCGGTCGATCCGCTCCTGGGCCACCGCCGGGTCGACGGCGAGCAGGAACGTGACGTCGGGGTGCGGGAACAGCCGGTAGGCCAGCCGGGCGCGGCGCTCGGCCGCCGGGCGCGCACCCCGCGCGCGCAGGCTGGCGTACTGGCAGAACGCGTAGCGGTCCATCACCGCGATCTCCCGGCGCAGCGCGCGGCGCAGCAGCGTCCGGACGATCGAGAGCCACCGCAGCACCGACTCGACGAGCAGCATGCCCCGGCGGCCGAGCAGCGCGTCGGCGTCCGGGCGGCCCCATCGCACGGCCCGCTTGCCGAACCAGGCCCGGCCACCGGCGTTCTGCCGGTAGACCGCGGGAAGGCCGGACGCGGCGAGCTCGGCGGCGAGCAGCCGGGCCTGGGTGGTCTTGCCGGAACCGTCGATGCCGACCAGGGCGATGGTGCGCGGGCCGGCCAGATCACCGGGGCGCCCGGGTGCGAGGTGCTCGGGGGACGACATCCCACTGACGGTAGCCGGGTATCGCACCCGGCGGTCCACGGTGCGACCGGCGGGAAGCGGATCAGAATGATCGCCGGGGGTTCAAGGCGTGGCCACTCGGGGTAGTCGTCACCAACTGGACACCTGACAGGGAGGTCACCATGCCGCATCGCGTCGACGAGGGGCTGGCCGGCACGATGAAGCGTGTCGCCGCGACCCTCAAAACGGCGGAGATCCCCTTCGCACTGGGCGGGAGTTTCGCCGTGTACGCACACGGCGGGCACTCCAGCGACCACGACGTGGACTTTCTGATCCGCGAGCAGGACAAGGAACGGGCCCTGCAGGAGCTGGCCGGAGTCGGCTTCGAGACCGAGGAACCGCCGGAGGACTGGCTGGTCAAGGTCTTCGAAGAGGGCCGGATGGTGGATCTGATCTACCGCCCGGTGGAGACACCGGTCACCGACGAGACACTCGCCGACACCGAGCGGATCTCGGTCGAGGCGATCTACATGCCGGTGCTGTCGGCGACCCAGCTGATGATCCACAAGCTGATGAGCTTCAGCCAGCACCACTGCGACTTCGCACACGGGCTGCCGGTCGCCCGCTCGCTGCGCGAGCTGATCGACTGGGAGCGGGTGGCGCGGGAGACCGCCGCGTCGCCGTACGCCGAGGCGTTCCTGGTCCTGCTGGACCGGCTCGACGTCGTGCCGTTCCCGGCCCGTGACGCAGTCGTCCGAGGAGGGTAGGTGCAGAGATGACCAAACAGATCGATCTGGAAGCCGAGATCCAGCGGCTGCTCGCCGAGCACGACCGGGTCGCCGAACAGGGCGTCACCGTGCAGCGCCGGGAGAACGTGCTGGTGCTCAGCGGCGAGGTGGAGAGCGCGACGCGGCGCGACGAGATCTGCCGGCAGATCACCGCGCACTATCCGGACCTGGAGATCGCCTGCGACATCGGCATCACCCGGACCCAGGCCCCGGCCGAGGTGGAGGAGATTTCATGATCCGGATCGCCGCCGTGGGCGACGTCCACGTGGACAAGGATGTGGTGGGCCGGTTCCGACCGGCCCTCGAGGAACTGCCCGACCGGGCCGACGCGCTGCTGATCGCGGGTGACCTGACCCGGCACGGCACGGTGGACGAGGCGAAGTGCTTCGCCACCGAGTTCGGTGGCCTCGGGGTGCCGGTCGTGGTGGTGCTCGGCAACCACGACCACCAGAGCGACGCGCAGGACGACGTGACCCGGGTGCTCACCGACTCCGGGATCACCGTCCTGGAGGGCACCACGACCGTGCTGGAGCTGAACGGGCACCGGCTCGGGGTGGCCGGGACCAAGGGGTTCGGCGGCGGGTTCGCCGGCGCCTGCGCGAGCAACTTCGGCGAACGCGAGATGAAGGACTTCGTCGGCACCAGCGAGCGGTACGCCACCGCCCTGCGCGAGGCACTCCGATCGATCGAGTGCGACGCGCTGGTGGCGCTGACCCACTACGCGCCGGTCCCGGAGACACTGGCCGGGGAACCGCTGGAGATCTACGCGTTCCTCGGCTGTTATCAGCTCGGGCAGGCGATCGACGAGGCGCCGACCGCGCTGGCCCTGCACGGGCACGCGCACCACGGCTCGGAGCGGGGCCGGACGCCGGGCGGTGTGCCGGTTCGCAACGTCGCGCACCCGGTCATCAAGCAGGCGTACAACGTGTATCAGCTGCTCAGCGACACCGTGGACACGAAGGACACCGCTCTCGTAAATGTGTGATCCGGAACCAGGTTTTCGATTTTCGGACATCGGGTACCAGCAGTGACATGGACCTACTGCTCTGGATTCTCGCCGTTATCCTCGTCGTCGCCGGTATCCTCGCGCTGTTCCGGCGCCAGATCCTCTGGGGTGTCGTGCTGATCATCGTCGGCCTCCTCGTGGGCCCCGGTGGCGTCAGCATCTTCACCTGATCGGCATCCCCCACACCCCCAACTGTCGGCATCGGCAACCGGGATCGCCTCGCGCCAGACGCGGGACGGTCCCGGTTTTTCGTTGCCCGCGTCTCCGGTCTCTTTGGTGCATCAACGCACACAAGGTGCGATGTAGGACAGCTGACTTCTGACTCAATCCCCCGCGGACCAATGCCGACCTTCGCGAGGTAAGTCAGTGGCAGCTCACGTTCACCACTTCACCTATGGCGCATTCAACCCGGTAGCTGCGACGTTGCTGGCGTACCTCGGATCTTTCGCCGGGCTGCTCTGCACCGAGCGGGCCCGTAACGCGCACAGTCGCAGCCGGCGCAACCGGTGGCTGGTGATCGCGGCCTTCGCGATCGGCGGGGGTGGCATCTGGCTGATGCACTTCGCCGCGATGCTCGGCTTCGACGTCCCGGACAGCCCGGTGCGCTACGACCTGCCGGTCACCCTGCTCAGCCTGCTCTTCTCGGTGGTGACGGTCGGGATCGGGCTGATGGTGGTCGGGCACGGCGCGCCCAGCCCGGCCAAGACGGTCGCGGCCGGCGTGCTGACCGGTGGCGGGGTGCTGGCCATGCACTACACCGGGATGGAAGGCATGCGGCTCTCCGCGGTGGTGCACTACGACCCGACGCTCGTCGGGGCGTCCGCCCTGATCGCGATCGTGGCCTGCACGACCGCGCTGTGGTTCACCGTCTCGGTACGCGGCCTGGGCCGGGTGGCCGGCGCCGCCGCGGTGATGGCGATCGCGGTCTGCGGCATGCACTACACCGGGATGGCCGCCATGTCGGTACGGATGGACCCGGCGATCGTCCCGGTCCAGAGCGGCATCCGGCCGCTCACCATGATCGTGCCGATCACCCTGATCACCGCGGCCACCATCGTCGGCGTGGCGCTGAGCGCGCTGCAGGCGATGACCGAGGAGGAGTTCACCGACGGGGCCGGCACCCCGAAGCGCGGCGTGCACGCCGAACCGGCGCAGCCCTGGGCGCTGCGGCAGGGCTCGATCGGCGCGATCCGGATGTCCCCGGCCGCCCGTGCGGTGGCGACCGGACGGGCCGCCGGTGCGGGCCGCCCGTCGCCGGCACCCCGCACCGCGACCGGCTCGGCGACGTTCGAGCCGGTGGTGGCGAACGTCCCCACGGTCACCCCGATCCCGCCGCTGATCCCCCGGGAGCCGTTCGCTGAACCGGGTGGTCCGATGGGTCCGGTCGCGGGTCCGGCCACATCCGGCACGTAAGGGTTCCCCGCCACGGCCGAAGATCCGGTATATCTGATCCGCATGGCACCAAGAATGCTGCTCTCGATGCCACTGCACGCCATCACCGAGGTGTACGGCGAGGCCGGCCTCCGGCAACGGTTCGGATTGGAGCTGGAGACCTTCCCCGACGGGGAACGGGAACAGTTGACCGAGGCCCTGGAACTGGCCACCACGCTGCACGCGGCCGACCGGCGGGTGCGGGAGCCGTATCTGAACCATCTGCTGCGGGTGGCCATCCGGATCATCCGGTACTACGCGGTGCGGGACGTCGACGTGCTGGTGGCGGCGCTGCTGCACGACGCGGTCGAGGATCATCCGGCCGAGTTGGCCGGGCTGCCGCCGGACACGTCGTACGAAAAAGCCACTGAAGCGGCCCTGGGCGTGCTCGCGAACCGGTTCAACCCGCGGGTCTCCGATCTGGTCCGGTCGGTCACGAACCCGGAGTACGACCCGCTCCGGGACCGGCACGAGCAGTACCGGGAGCACGTCGCGGACAGCTTGGACCGCAGCCCGTGGGCCCGGGTCATCAAGATCTCCGACTTCACCGACAACGGGGTCGGCGTGATCCACACCACGCTGGACAAGGCGCACCGGTCGGCGACCAAGTACCGCCCGCTGGTGCCGAAGTTGCGCGAGTTGATCGGGCGGCCGGACACGCCGCTCTCCACCCAGGCCAAGGAGCACATCCTGGACCAGCTGGACCTCGCCGAGGAGCGTTTCGCCGCCATCCTGGACGAGTGAGCCCGGCCGCCCGAAGCCGCCATCCTGGACGAGCGGGCCCGGCCGCCCGAATACGCTGATGGCATGCCCTCCACTGACGCCTGGTGGCGCGATGCCGTCATCTACCAGATCTACCCGCGCTCGTTCGCCGACGCCAACGGCGACGGCATGGGTGACCTGCCCGGCATCACCACGCGCCTGCCCCGTCTCCGCGAGCTCGGCATCGACGCCGTCTGGCTCTCACCCTTCTATGTCAGCCCGCAGCACGACGCCGGGTACGACGTGGCCGACTACCGCGACGTCGACCCGCGCTTCGGCAGCCTCGGCGACGCCGACAAGCTGATCGCCACGGCACACGACCACGGTCTGAAGGTCATCGTCGACCTGGTGCCGAACCACACCTCCAGCGAGCACGCCTGGTTCCGGGCCGCCCTCGCCGCGCCGCCCGGCAGCCCGGAGCGGGAGCGCTACATCTTCCGCGACGGGGCCGAGCCGCCGAACTCGTGGCAGAGCGTCTTCGGTGGCTCCGCGTGGCAACGGACCGACGACGGCCAGTGGTACCTGCACCTGTTCGACGTCTCCCAGCCCGACCTGAACTGGGACCACCCCGAGGTGCGCGCCGAGTTCCTCGACATCCTGCGGTTCTGGCTGGACCGCGGGGTGGACGGCTTCCGGGTGGACGTGGCGCACGGCCTGATCAAGGACGCCGACCTGACCGACTGGACCCAGCCGTCGGTGGTGCTCGGCGGCCTGGACCCGGTCGGCCCGCCGCCGCCGATGTGGGACCAGGAGGGCGTGCACGAGATCTACCGCGAGTGGCGCACCGTGCTCGACGGCTACTCGCCGGCCCGGATCCTGGTCGCCGAGGCCTGGGTGCAGCCCGAGGAGCGGCTGGCCCGCTACGTCCGCCCGGACGAGATGCACCAGGCGTTCAACTTCCCCTACCTGGAAGCGCCCTGGCTGCCCGCCGAGCTGCGCGCGGTGATCGACTCCTCGCTGGCCGCCACCGGCGCGGTCGGCGCGACCACCACCTGGGTGCTCTCCAACCACGACGTGGTCCGGCACGCGTCCCGGCTGGGCTTCCCGGCCGAGACCGGACGCAAGCCCGGCATCGGGATCGGCGACCCGCAGCCGGACACCGGGCTGGGCCTGCGCCGGGCCCGGGCGGCCAGCCTGCTGATGCTGGGGCTGCCCGGTTCGGCGTACCTCTACCAGGGCGAGGAGCTGGGGCTGCCGGAGCACACCACGCTCGCCGACGAGGTCCGGGAGGATCCGGCCTGGGAACGGTCCGGGCACACCGAGCGCGGGCGCGACGGCTGCCGGGTGCCGATCCCGTGGGAGGCGGACGCGCCGTCGTACGGGTTCGGTCCGGGCGACGACAGCTGGCTGCCGCAGCCGGCGATCTGGGCCGAGTACGCCCTGGACCGGCAGATCGGCGTGGCCGGCTCCACCTGGGAGCTGTACCGGTCGGCGCTGGCCGCCCGGCGCGAGCATGACCTCGGCAACGGCGCACTGGTCTGGTCGGCGACCGAGGGCGACGTCCTGGCCTTCCGCAACGGCGAGATCCTGGTGCTGACCAACTTCGGTCAGGAGGCCGCCGAGCTGCCGTCAGGTGCCCGGGTCCTGCTGAGCAGCGAGCCGCTCGACGGCGACGGGCGGGTGCCCACCGACGTCACGGTCTGGGCCGCGGTCTGACCTCGCGGACGCCTTGGCCAGCAGGGCGGCGTGGGTGGCGGTCATGTCCGCCGCCACCGTCCTGCTGGCCAGCCAGTACATGATCCCGGTGGGGATGAAGAAGAGCTGGAACGCGGCCAGCCCGACCGCGTAGTTCAGCGGCGGCGGGAACACCCCGGACAGCCGCTGGAAGGCCACTCCGACCAGCGCGTTGCCGCCGGCCCGGCCGGCGCCGTTGACCAGGTTGCCGAGGCTGTAGACGGTGCCCCGGTGCTCGGGCGGGTTCACGTCGGCGATCATGGCGAACCAGTTCGGCGAGTTCGCCGACGTCAGCATCAGCGCGAAGACCGCGACGGCCAGGCAGACCGCGACGGTCGGCTCGGTCACCACGTTGTCCAGCACCCCGCGGATCACCGCGCCGGTGGCCGCGCCGTCCGGCACCGTGATCGTCATCGGGACGAAGAACAGCACGATGTAGAACGGCACCGCCGCGAGCACGCCGACCGCCGCGACCAGGGCCCGGCCCCGCGGTGTACGACGTTGCAGCCGGTCACCGGCCAGCCCGCCGAGGATCGACAGCGCCGCACCGAGCTGGAAGATCGTCGCGAACACGCTGCCCACCAGCACCGCGGTACCGGTGGAGTAGCCCTGGTCCTCGGCCCGGGCCCGGAACAGCACCGGCAGCCAGACCAGCGAGCCGAACGCGATCTGCGAGGTGCCGCCCTGCAGGATCAGCCAGATGTTGGTGCGCCGGCCCAGGATCACCGGCAGGTGGTCGTGGTGGATCCGCTCGTCGTACTCCACCCCGGCCAGCTCCGGCTGGCTGTCGCCGCGCGGCACGTTGTAGGTGAACAGGTACGCCACCCCGGCGACGAACCCGGCGACCGCGGTGACCAGGAACGGCTGGCGCCAGTCGGTGTGCCCGAGAATCCCGCCGACCAGGGTGCCGGCCAGCGTGCCGACGCCCTGCGACAGGCCCCAGAAGCTCATCACCAGGCCCCGGCGCTTCGGCGAGATCAGGTCGCTGACCACCGAGAAGCTCACCGAGGCGACCGCGCCGAGCCCGACCGCGGCCACGATCTGCGCACCGAGGAACGACGCGTAACCGCCGGCCAGGCCGGACCAGGCGGTGCCGGCGATCCAGATCCCGGTGCCGGCCAGCAGCACCGGTTTGCGGTCGGTGCGGTCGCCGGCGTACGCCCAGCCGATCGCGGCCACCGCACTGGTCAGGAACATGATCGTGGTGGCCAGCGCGATGTGGCCCTCGCCGAGGCCGAAGTCGTCGCCGATGCTGCCGTACAGCGGGGGCACGATGCCGATCGCGACGTTGTCGAGCGACGCCAGGATCACGAAGACCACGACGCTGTACACCCGGTGCGCGGTCCCGCCGCTGCCCATCACGGGTAGAGGTTAGCGAGAGTTCGGCCGGTGGACAGGGCCGCGTTGCCGGGCCGACCCCGGTTTTCGATGATCTGGTCACATGCTCATCGTGCGGATCGCCAACTTCGTCCACGCGACCTCCGGCGGTCTGCGCACCGCGCTGCGGGAACTCGGCCGGGGATATCAGGAGGCGGGACACCGGGCGGTCCTGGTCGTGCCGGGTCCGCGTGCCTCCGACGAGCATTTTTCGTACGGGCGGGTGCTCACCGTCCCCGGCCCGCTCGTGCCCGGTCTCGGCGGATACCGCGTGCTGCTGAACCGGGTCGCGGTCGGCGGGCTGCTGGAGCGCCTCGGGCCGGACCGGATCGAGGTGCACGACCGGTCCACGCTGCGCTGGCTGGGCGCGTGGTCCCGGCGCGCCGGGGTGCCGTCGATGATGGTGTCGCACGAGAGCCTGGACGGTCTGCTGCGGATGTTCGGGCCGGGCCGGTCACTCGGGTTGCGCGCGGCGGACCGGCTCAACGCTCGTACGGTGAAGGCTTTTGACTCGGTGGTCTGCACGACCGGCTGGGCGGAACGTGAGTTCACCCGGCTCGGGGCGGCGCCGGTCCGCGTACCCCTGGGTGTTGATCTGACCCGGTTCCGGCCGGCGAACCGGGACCCGCGCCTGCGCCGCCGATGGGCCGCGCCGGAGCAGCCGGTGCTGTTGCACTGCGGGCGTCACGCTGGCGCCCGGACCGATCGAGACGTTCGGGCTGGCCGCGCTGGAGTCGCTGGCCAGCGGCACGCCGGTGGTGGCCCGGTCGGTGAGCGCGCTGCCCGAGGTGATCGGCACGGCCGGGGTGGCGGCGGACGGGACACCGGTGGCGTACGCGGCGGCGGTCCGCGACCTGCTGGAGCGGCCGGTCGTCGAGCGGCGCGCGGCGGCCCGGGCGCAGGCCGAGCGGTTTCCCTGGTCGAAAGCGGTCGACGGGTTTCTCGACGCGCATCGGCTGGGCCGGGCCCGCGAGGCGGACCCGGCCGTCGCCTGAGGGGGTCAGTTGCCGATGGTCGCCTGCGGGCCGGCGTACTTCTTCAGCAGCGCGGGCACGTCCGCCGCGACGTCCAGGGTGTACGCGTAGTAGGTCGACGGCGTGAACGCGGCGCCGTTGGTGACCTGCTTGCCGGTCGAGTTCACCACCACGCTGCCGGACTGCTTGAGCTGGCCCTTGGTCAGGTCGTCGACGTTGTACGGGTTGGCCACGTTGTCGAAGTAGCTGTTCTCCAGCACCAGCTTCGTCGAGCCCCGGGACAGGTTCCCGTACGAGGTGATGTTCTGCATGTAGTTGTTGTAGAGGTGCGCCAGCGCCACGTTGTCCACGCTGGGGTTGCGCTGGTTGGTGTCGTGGATCCAGTTGTGGTGGATGGTCATCCGGGCCGTCACGTTGTCGGTCCAGCCGATCCCGAACGCCTTGTTCTCGTTCGACAGCACGTTCCACGACACGGTCAGGTACGTGGTGTCCTTGCGGCTGTCGATCAGTCCGTCGTTCATGTTGGTGATCGTGTTGTGGTCGATCCAGATGTGGTCGGCGGTGTCCATCTGGATGCCGTCGTAGTCGTAGACCTTGTCGTCCGGGTCGTCCTCGGTCATCGCCGCGTCCTTGATCGTCAGGTTGCGGATGATCACGTTGCGGACCCCGGCGCCGAGGAAGAACCCGCCCTGCAGGATCTGCCCCTTGGTGCCCACTCCGACGATCGTCTTGTTCGACTTGACCTTGAGTTCGGCGCCCTTCGGCGTGACGGTGATCGCCGCGCCCACCTTGATCACGTACGGCTCGGTGGCGGTGACGTACTTCGTCAGGTCGGCCAGCGTGGTGACGGTGACCGTGGTGCCGGCCGCGCCACCGGTCGTGCCGCCGCCGGTGGAGGCGAACCCGTCCGCGGTGTTCGACCAGGTCCGGGCGGTGGACGCGGACGCGGTCGGTGTCGGCGTGGCGGCAACCGCGGTGATCGGGTTCCAGCTGTCCGAGCCGGCCAGATACTTCTGCGGGGTGTACGTGGCGGCCTGCGCGTCGGTCAGCTGCGGCCGGTTGCTGTTTGTCGTCGCGCCCGAGCCGGTGTTCTTGTACTCCAGGAAGCGGGCGTTCTGCCAGGTGTTCGAGGACATGTCGGTCCACGGCTGCGCGGTCTTGATCGTCGCGCTGAGGCTCGACTCGCGGTAGAGCACCTGCGCGGCGGCGCCCCACGGGCGGCCGAGCTGGGTCACGTTGTTCGCGGCACCGATCACCGTGGACTTGTAGAACAGGAAGCCGTACGCGGCCGCCGCATCGGTCTTGGCCGCCGTGATCGGGCCGCCGCTGGTCCGCTTCTGGTAGACCTTCGTGGCGTTGAAGACCGCGGTGCCGCCGCCGAAGATGAAGTCGACGGTGCCCTCGACGTAGGAGTTCGTGACGTAGCTGCGCCCGGTGTTGACCAGCAGGGTGTCCTGCGCGCCGAGGAACCGGACGTTGTCGAAGACCAGCCGGTCGGCGTTCAGGTTCGCGGCGACCGCCTGGCTGCCCTCGCCGTAGTCGTTGGCGACGGTCAGGTTGGTGGCGGCGAACTCCTTGCCGCTGACCGTGACGGTGGCGCTGCCCGCGGTGCCGTACCCGCCGGCCGAGCTGCGGTTGTTGACGATCACCACGTCGTCGGCCGAGTCGCCGCCGCCCTGCAGCGTGAGGAACGGCTTGGTGCTGGGGACCGTGACGATCTCCCGGTAGGTGCCCGGCTTGATGGTGATCGTCTTGCGGCTGGTGTTGCCGGTGCCGACCGCGTCGATCGCCGCCTGCACGGTCTTGTAGGTGCCGGTGCCGTCCGCCGCCACCGTGAAGGATCCGCCACCGGTGGTGACCGGGGTGAACGCCCACTGCTTGTTCGAGTTGGCCGTGCAGGTCTCCTGGATGATCGCCGCACCGGACGCGGTGGACGCGCCCTGGTCCGAGACGCAGAGCCCGTTGCCGACGTTGACGATCTGGTAGGTGCCGGTGCCGCTCGCGGTCAGCTTGAACTGCTGGTTGGTCTGCGAGCCCACGCAGCCCCACTGCTGCAGCTGCGTGCCCGAGGCCGTCGAGGCGCCCGGCACGTCGAGACACTTGCCGCTGTTCACGTTCTGGATCAGGACGTTCGCGCCGGACGCGACGAGGGTGAACTGCTGCCAGGCCGCACCTGCGGTGCAGCCCCACTGCTGCAGGAGGGCGCCGTTGTCCTTCGAGGCCGCGGGCACGTCGAGGCACTTGCCACTCTTGGTCACCGCCAAGGTGTACGTGGTGCCGGCCGCCGGAACGGTCGCGGCGTTCGACGGCAGCACCGCCCAGCCGATCAGGCCGGCCGGTACGACCAGGGCGGCCGCCGCGCCGAACAGTTTCCGCTTGCGAGATGCCACTGCGGATCCCTTCCTACGTACGGGGATCGGCCGAGGGGGGTCGGCCGGCTGTCGAGTACGTAGATGTGGCCGCGGCGGGGCGACAACAGGTTTCCGCGAAAAAGATGTCACCGGCTGGTGCTCAGGGGTGCCTCACCTGCGTTGAGGCACCCCTGGGAGCCAGCCGGGACCGGGACTGGTCAGCGGGGGCGGTCCAGCACGGCGTGCTGGGCGGCCGCGTACTGCTCGCGGATCAGTGGGACCGGCTCGTCCTCGTACGACGAAGGGGTTTCCGCGGACCAGGCGGGCGGGACGTCCCCACCCGCGGTGACCCACGCGGCCTGCCGTGCCGCACCGTCCGCGACGTACTCGCCGGGCGGCGGGACCAGCACCGGTTTGCCGAACAGCGCGGGCGCGATCCGGCGCACCGCCTCGCTCCGCGCACCGCCGCCGACCAGCACGATCCGGTTCGCCTGCGCACCCTGGCCGACGAGCGCGTCCAAGCCGTCGGCCAGCGCGCAGAGCATCCCCTCGACCGCGGCCCGGGCCAGGTGCGCCGGGTCGGAGGTCTTCAGGGTCAGCCCGTGGATCGCGCCGGTGGCGTCCGGCCGGTTCGGGGTCCGCTCCCCTTCCAGGTATGGCACCAGGACCAGGCCGTCCGCACCGGCCGGCGCGGAGAGCGCCAGGCGGGACAGCTCGTCGTGCGAGACGCCGAGCAGCTTGGTCGCCGCGTCCAGCACCCGGGCCGCGTTGAGCGTGACCACGATCGGCAGGAACCGCCCGGTGGTGTCGGCAAAACCGGCCACCGTGCCGCTCGGGTCGACCGGCGCCGCGTCGGACGAGACGAAGACCGTGCCGGACGTGCCGATCGAGACGATCACGTCGCCGGGCAGCGCGCCGGTGCCGAGGGCGGCCGCCGCGTTGTCGCCGGCGCCCGGCCCCAGCGGCGCGCCGTTGGGCAGGTGACCGGCGATCCCGGTCGGGCCCAGCACCTCGGGCACCTGGATCCGTCGGCCGAACCCTAGTTCCAGCAGGTCAGGACGGTACTGGTTGGTTTTGGCGGACCAGTAGAGCGTCCCGCTGGCGTCGCTGCGGTCGGTCCTGATGTCCGCAATATCGGTAGACCCGGACAATTTCCAGGTCAACCAGTCATGCGGCAGGCAGACCGCGGCGACCCGATCGGCCAGCGACGGC
This sequence comes from Actinoplanes awajinensis subsp. mycoplanecinus, assembly GCF_001509495.1. NCBI lineage: Bacteria > Bacillati > Actinomycetota > Actinomycetes > Micromonosporales > Micromonosporaceae > Actinoplanes > Actinoplanes awajinensis. The sequence continues at coordinate 49,901 of NZ_LLZH01000246.1, forward strand.
TCGTTGCGGGCCAGCCAGCGCAGCTTGGTCAGGGTGAAGCTGGCGACCGGCACGATGCCGACCGCTTCGGCCCACGCGGCACCGCCGCCCAGCTCGGTGATCAGGTCGGCGGCCGCGCCGGCGCTGCGGGTGTCGTTCCACAGCAGCGCCGGGCGGACCACGTCACCGTTCTCGTCCAGCACGACCATGCCGTGCTGCTGCCCGGCGACCGAGGCCGCGGCCACGTCGTCCAGGCCACCGGCCTCGGCGATCGCCTGCTGCAGCGCCGCCCACCAGGCGTCCGGATGCACCTCGGTGCCGTCCGGATGCGCGGCCCGGCCCTCCCGGACCAGCTTCCCGGTCTCGGCGTCCCGGATGACCACCTTGCACGACTGGGTCGAACTGTCGATCCCGGCAACGAGCGCCATGGTCAGCGGGCCCCGAGCAGGTGCTCGATCGCGAGCTGGTTGAGCCGGACGAAGCCGTAGCCCTGCGCGCCGGCGGCGTCCGCGTCGTAGTCCTCGAACGCGGCCCGGTCGGCGATCAGGTCGGCGTACGTCTCGCCGGGGTTCAGGGTCGGCGCGCTCAGCTCGGCGACCTTGGACGCGGCGAGCGCCTCCTGCACCTCCGGGTCGGCGCGGAACGCCTTGGCCCGCTCCTTGAGCAGCAGGTACATCCGGATGTTGGCCTTGGCCGACTCCCAGACGCCGGTGTAGTCCTCGGTGCGCGACGGCTTGTAGTCGAAGTGCCGCGGGCCGTCGTAGGCCGCGCTGCCGTCGGCGCCGTTCTCCAGCAGGTCGACCAGGGAGAACGCGTTGAGCAGGTCACCGTGGCCGAAGACCAGGTCCTGGTCGTACTTCGGGCCGTGCTGACCGTTCAGGTCGATGTGGAACAGCTTCTTGTGCCACAGCGCCTGGGCGATGCCCTGCGCGAAGTTCAGGTTCGACATCTGCTCGTGGCCGACCTCGGGGTTGATCCCGAACAGCTCGGAGCGCTCCAGCTCCTGCACGAACGCGATGGCGTGGCCGGCGGTCGGCAGCAGGATGTCGCCGCGGGGCTCGTTCGGCTTCGGCTCGATGGCGAAGCGGAAGCCGTAGCCCTTGTCCTCGGAATACTCCGCGAGCAGGTTGAGCGCCTCGGCGTAGCGGTCCAGGGCGGCGCGGACGTCCTTGGCCGAGTCGTACTCGGCGCCCTCGCGGCCCCCCCAGAGGACCAGGGTCTTGGCGCCCAGCTCGGCGCCGAGGTCCATCTGGCGCAGCACCTTGCGCAGCGCATACCGCCGGACCGTGCGGTCGTTGCTGGTGAAACCGCCGTCCTTGAACACCGGGTGGGTGAACAGGTTGGTGGTCACCATCGGGACGATCAGGCCGGTCTCGTCGAGCGCCTTCTTGAACCCGGCGATGAGGCCGTCCCGGGTCTGCGCGTCGGCGCCGAACGGCACGAGGTCGTCGTCGTGGAACGTGATGCCGTACGCGCCGATCTCGGCGAGCTTGTGCACCGCCTCGATCGGGTCGAGGGCCGCGCGGGTGGCATCGCCGAACGGGTCGCGCGCCTGCCAGCCGACGGTCCAAAGACCGAAGGAGAACTTGTCTTCACGGGTGGGCTGAACCGACACGGTTACCTCCGGGAAACGCCTTCGATTTGTTTATTGGTTGAATTATTTGGCGGGCGTATGGCATTGTCAAGGCCGTGACGGCCCGGATGATCAACCCTTCGAGTGTTCCCGTCCGGCAGTCGAGCATCCGAGCCCATAATCTCGCGCTCCTCCTCAACACCGTGGCGAACAGCGCGGATCCGCCGTCCCGGGCCGCCCTCGCGACCGTCACCGGGCTCACCCGGGCCACCGTCTCGGCGCTCGTCGACGACCTGATCGCGGGTGGCCTGCTGACCGAGCTGGACCCGCCGCCGCGCACCGGGGCCGGACGTCCGGCGGCCGGGCTCGCGCTCACCGCGGCCGGGCCGGCCGGGCTGGGCTGTGAGATCAACGTCGACTACCTGGCCGCCTGCGTGGTCGACCTGACCGGCGCCGTCCGGCAGCGCTTCACCGAGCACGCCGACCAGCGCCCGGCCGCCGCACCCGACGCGCTCGCCGCACTGGGCCGGCTGGCCGCCCGGGCCCGGCTCGCGGCCGAGGCCGAGGGGCTCGTGGTGGCCGGGATGGCGCTCGCCGTGCCCGGCCTGGTCTCACCCACCGGCCTGGTCCGGGTCGCCCCCAACCTGGGCTGGCAGGACGTGGACGCGCCGACGCTGCTGCGCGGTGTGCCGGAGATCGCCGACCTGCCGGTCGTCGTCGACAACGAGGCCAATCTCGCCGCTCTCGGTGAGCTGCGGGTCGCCGGGGCCGAAGCCACTTTCCTGTACGTGTCCGGCGAGATCGGCATCGGCGCCGGACTGGTGATCGACGGCGAGCTGTACCGCGGTGTGCGGGGCTGGAGCGGCGAGATCGGGCATCTCACCGTCTATCCGGACGGGCGGCCCTGCCGGTGCGGCTCGCGCGGCTGCCTGGAGCAGTACGCCGGCCAGGAGGCGCTCACCGCCGACGAGCCGCTGGCCTCCGCCGCGCTCGGTATCGCGCTGTCCGCGGCGGTCAACCTGCTCGACGTGCCGATGATCGTGCTGGGCGGGGCGTACGCGCTGCACTTCGAGCGGTTGCGCGCCGGGATCGAGACGGAGTTGCGGCGGCGGGTGCTGACCGCGGGGCTGGCGCCGGTCACGCTCCGGGCGGCACGACTGGGCACCGATGCCGCGGTGCGCGGAGCGGCCGACTCGGTGATCCGCGGGGTGCGCGACGACCCGGCCGGGTGGCTGCGCCGGGCGGGCTGAGGTCGTACCGGAAAAGGAAAGCGGTCGCCGCCCCGGCAGGGACGGCGACCGCGAAGGATCCGTGGGTCAGTTGTCGACGCCGGTCCGCGAGCCGATCGCCTGCAGGAAGATGTCGGTGATCTTCGCGGGGTCCGGCGCGAAGAAGACGCCGCTGCCCTTCACCGCCTTCTGGATCGTGTTCAGCTCGTTCTTGTCGACCTCGTCGCCGATGCCGATCAGCACCAGTCGCACGAAGTGCTTCGGGTCCTGGATCTTCTTCAGCTCGTTCAGCAGGGCACCCTGGGAGATGCCCGCCTCGTCCTGGTTCTCGCCGTCGGTGAACAGGATGACCGAGTTGACCTTGCCGGCCTTCCAGTTCGCCTGGGCGTACTTGTAGGCGTCCCGCACGGTCGTGTAGAGACCGGTGTTGCCCTCCGGCTTCGGGAACAACTTCGGGATGGTCGCCTGCACCCGGTCCCGGCCGGTGCCGGCCAGCGAGGTGATCGGGATGAGCTCCTCCCAGGGCCGGTTCTTCGGCCCCATGTCCGTGGAGAAGCGCCACACACCGACCGACCACGCGTCGCTGAACAGCGACAGCCCGGTCACCGCGGCCGCCTGGGTCACCTGCGCCCGGGTCTTGTTGCCCGCGTTGGGCACGACGTTGTTCATCGAACCGGAGACGTCGAAGACCGCGAGCACCCGACCGGCCTGCGTGATCGCGTTCCAGGAACCGACCACCTTGCTCACCGCGCTGGCGTCGAGACCGGCCGCGGCGGTGCCGCCCTGGTCACCGCCACCCTGAGCGGAGTTGCCGGTGGTGATCGCCGGGGACGCCGCGGGGGCGCCGACCGGAGCCACGAAGCCGGAACCGTACGTGCCGTCCGGCGACCGCAGCCCCTGGGTGGCCAGCAGGTTCTTGAACGAGCCCGAGGTCAGCTGCTGCAGGAAGGCCTGCGCGGCACTGATCTTCTGACCGTCGACGACCTGCGGGAGCACCAGGTACGGGTAGTCCAGCGGCACGGAGCTGGGCTCCAGGTAGACCGCGCTGAGCTCGACCGGCGGACGCTTCGCGTTGTACGAGATCACGTCTTCCTCGGAGAGCGGAGCCGCTCCGAGACTGTCCGCGATGGAGGCCTCGTCGGCCGCCCGGGGGAATCGCTGCAGCAGCTCGTCCCGCAGCTGCGACAGGTTCTGCGACACGAAGGTGAGTGCCGACACCTGCTTCTCCAGCGCACCGGCGCCGGTGCCGATCGACTGACCGACGGACATCAGTGTGATCAGACCGGAGGCGTCCCGGGCCGGGTTGACGATGCCGAACTTCAGCGTGTCAGCCGACGCGGTCAGCTTGCCCAGCAGGGCGTTCCAGGAGACCTTCTTGCCCTGCCAGCCGAGACTGTCGGCGATCGGCTTGGGCACTGCGATGACCAGCGGGCTCTGCGCCACCGAGGTGGACTTGGTCGGCACGAAGCCGGACGCCTCGTTCTGCAGGCGCAGCTGCCAGGTGGATGAGTCCGGGAGCCAGACGTCGGGCACCGCGACCGAGCCGGATGGGTCACCCAGTCCGGTCAGGTTCACGCCGTGCTCACGTGCGATCACGCTGGCGACGTCGGCAGAGGCCACGTCGGCAACGGCGACCGAGACACAGGTGCCGTCGATGTTGCCGCCCTCCTGCGACCACTTCTGGGCGGCCTGAGTGACAGCGGGTGATATTTCGGGAGCCGCCGCGACATTGAGCTTGATGGAACCGGTGCAGCTCGAATCCGTCAGACGGCTATATGCGAACCACGTACCCGTGATTACGACGACGATCGCCATCGCACCACCGACGACGCTCGCCCCTTTTAAGTTGAAGTTCCTACGATGGCGGCCAGACACGCGCTCCATACTGCGCATCCCAAGACCTGAATGCCATATACGTTCGGCCGAAACTTACTCAGATTGGCGTTCTTTGATCTAGAAGCGACAGAGAGTGACTGCTCGATCTCGATCAGTATCGCCTCTGGCCACCCGGGCGCCGGATTTAGTTGGAAAGATCACGGACATGCCCGGGTGACCGATGACGCCTATGGCCTGATCATCGTCCGGTTCCATCGGAGCAGACAGGTGGGGCTCGGCTCACTGGTCGGATCCCCCTGCAAAGAGGGAATTCCGCTGTCCGGATCGACGCGGAATACCGTCACGTTGTGTGAACGCTGATTGGCTACGTAGAGGTGATCGCCAATCAAGATCATGTGTCGCGGCCACACTCCACCGGTCGGCGACTCGTCGATCGGAGTGGCGTTCTCACCGTCCCACGCGAAGGTCGACACGGTGTCCGGACCGCGGTTCGCCACGTATACGAACCGGCTGTCCCGGCCCATCGCCACCTCGGACGGATAGACCGCGCCGGTCGCGGTGCTCGCCGCCACCTCGCCGCGCGCCGCCCACGTCGGACCACCGGCCGGGCGGTGCCAGCTCAGCGTTCCGGACAACTCGCCGGCCAGCACGAGCGCCCCGTCGGCCGAGTGGGTCAGGTGCCGCGGACCGGTGCCGGGCTTGGCCTCCACCGCCGGCTCGGGCCGGCCGAGGCGACCGGAGATCGGGTCCAGCCGGGACCGCCAGACCCGGTCCGAGCCGAGGTCGGAGATCAGCACGTCCGGCCCGTTGCGGTCCGGCGCCACCAGGTGCGCGTGCGGGCCGGCCTGGCGCTCCTGGTCCGGCCCGGAACCGGCCAGGGTGAGCAGGTCGCTGCGCTCCCCCGGCGCGCCCTCGGCGTCCAGCGGGTGCACCGACACCGAGCCGCTCGCGTAGTTCGCCACCACCAGGTGCCGGCCGTCCGCGGTGACCGCGAGGTGGCACGGGTCGGCGCCACCGGTGGGCCGGACCGCGAGCGGAGTCAGCGAGCAGTCCGGGGCCACCGCGAAGGCGGAGACCGTGCCCTCGTCCAGCTCGTTCACCGCGTAGAGCACCGGGAGGGTGGGGTGCTGCGCGAGGAAGGACGGCGACGGGGTGCGCGCGGCCAGGCCGAGCCGGGTCAGCCCTCCGGTCGATGGATCCCGCCGCAGCAGGTCGATGCCGTCACCGTCGCCTCCCTTGTCACCCGTGTAACAACCGACGAAGAGGTACTCAGCGTTCGCGCCCATGCCACAGATCCCACCACAGGCCGCACCGGAAACGTGGCAGGGTGCCCTCTTGACCGGTACAGAAGGGCGGCTTACTGTACCGGTATAGAAACCAGTCAGGGGAGGAAGTCATGGAACTGCCCACCACCTACCTCCGGGGCCTGCACGCCACGAACCGCGAACTCCTGAGCGCACGGCCGGACGCCCCGGTCGTGCCGGAGGCTCCGCCGCGACCGCCGTACCTGCGGCTCTCGCTCGCCCGCACGCTCTACCGGGTGTCCGCCGCGATCGCACCGGCCGGACGCCGCCCCGAAGCCCTCTTCCGATGACGGGGGCGCGCCTCCGGCCACCGTCCGGCTGGAGGCGCGCCGCCCGCCCGACGGTGTAGGGGTGCCGCTCCGGCCACCGTCCGGCTGGAGGCGCGCCGCCGGCCCGACCTACGGTGTAGGGGTGCCCAGGGTGACGTTGCAGACGATCGCGGACCGCGTCGGTGTGAGCCGGATGACCGTCTCCAACGCGTTCTCCCGCCCCGACCAGCTCTCGCCGGAGCTGCGGCAGCGGATCCTGGACGCCGCTCAGGAGCTCGGCTACGCCGGGCCCGACCCGACCGCCCGGGCGCTCGCGAAGGGCACCACCGGCACGATCGGCATCCTGCTCACCGACTCGCTGCGGTACGCGTTCACCGACCTGGTGGCCGGCGGCTTCCTCGGCGCCATCGCCGACGAGCTGGCGCCCACCGGCCTGGCCATCACGCTGCTCACCTCGGCCGGCACCGGCGACCTGATCCCGGCCCGGGACGTGGCGATGGACGGCGCGCTCGTCTACTCCTGCGACCCGACCTCACCCGCGGTCTCCTGGCTGCACCGCCGCCGGCTGCCGCTGGTCTTCGTCGACCAGGCCCCGGTGGACGGCTACGCCTGCGTCAACGTCGCCGACCGGGACGGCGCCCGGGCCGCCGCCCAGCACCTGATCGACCTGGGTCACCGCCGGATCGCATACGCGGTGGTCGGCGCGCACGGGCCGTTCGGGCTGCTCACCGACGCCGCCACGCCCGTCGAGGGATACGCCTCGGTCCAGCGCCGGCTCGGCTGGGACGACGTGCTGACACCGGCCGGCATCCACCCGCCGGTCATCCGGGAGCCGTTCGAGCGGGTCGACGACGTCCGCCGCGACGCCCGGGAACTGCTCTCCCGGCCGGACCGGCCGACGGCCGTGCTCTGTTTCTCCGACGTCACCGCGCTCGGCGTCCGGCAGGCCGCCGCCGACCTCGGGCTGCGGGTCCCGGAGGACCTGTCCCTGGTCGGCTTCGACGACGGCCCGATCGCCACCCAGATCCAGCCCGGCCTGACCACCGTCCGGCAGGACGTGGAGGAGAAAGGCCGCAGTGCCGCAGCGCTGCTGAACGCGGCGCTGCGGCTTTCCCCCGGCGAGGCGCCGCACATGGTGCTGCCGGCGACCCTGGTGGTCCGTGGCAGCACCGGGCCGGCGCCGGCGGAGGGCGCGCGGACCCCCGTCTGACCCGCGCGCCGTCCGCCCTCAGCCGTTCAGCAGCTCGTACGCCGCCTTCGGCGCCGCCACCTGGGCCGAGCCGGCCGGCGCCTGCGGGGACGGGGCGCTGCCGTACCGGTCGTAGGTGACCAGATAGGTGTCGGCCTTCACCTTGCCGGCGGCGGGCACCTTCACGGTCGCCGTGCTGATCCGGCCCCGGTCGTCCAGGACCGCCTCGAACGGCACCGCTTTGGCCTTCGCACCCAGCGCGGTCAGGGTGGCCGCCTCCACCACGTCGGCCTCGGTCGCCTCGGTCAGGTCGACGGTGCCGGTGAAGTGGCCGGGCGACGTCTCGGTCAGCCCGTCGGCCGCGTCGATCAGGGTGCTCACGAAGCCGGGGTCGCTCTGCCCGTCGTAGGTCAGGTCCTTCTTCGCGTCGGCGCCCAGTCGGGACAGGTCCAGCTTCATCCACTTCTTCGGCAGCTTGGGCAGGCCCAGGTTCGCCGGGGCGTCGCCGAACGAGATCTTCGCCCAGGAGTCCTCGCCGATCACCATGAACGTCATGCTCAGGGTCAGGCCGGCCTCCGGGATCTTCTCGCTGATCTCCGTCGTCATCGCCTTGCCCGCGGTGTCGACCACACCCGACAACCCCTGGGTCCCGCCCTTGATCACGTAGTGGAACGGCTCGGCCGACGCCGCCGGCACCGCCTTTTTCAGGGTCTCCGCGGGCGTCGGCGGTGTCGGCTGCTCGGCCTCGGTCGCCTGCCCGCAGCCGGCCAGGATTCCGATGGCGGCCACCGCGGCCAGTCGCTTGGTCAGCACAGTCATCGCCTTGTCTCTCTACGAAGGTCACATCGACACATCGAAGCCTCCGGGGTGGGTCTGCCGTCGCGCTGCGGATATGCTGCTGCCGGCTGCCGTCCCGCTGCCGTTTCCGTAAAAGTGCTGCTCACAGGGGGTAACCGGCGGTGGAGCCGGAACCGCGGTTCGAGATCCTCGGCACGTTGCGTGCCTTCCGGGGAACCGATCCCGTCGACCTGGGCCCGGCCAAACAGCGGGCCGTGCTGGCCGTCCTGCTGCTGCAACCGGGCCGGGCGGTGCCGACCCACCGGATCGTCGACGCGGTGTGGGGCGAGGACCCGCCGGAGAACGGCGCCAACGTGGTCCAGAAGTACGTGGCCGGGCTGCGGCGCACCCTCGGCCGGGAACGGCTCCCGCTGACCGGCGGCGGGTATTCGCTGGAGGTCGACGCCCGCGCGGTGGACGCCGAGCTGTTCCGTACCGAGATCGCCCGGGCCGGCGCCGAGTACCGGGCGGGCCGGCCCGAGCCGGCCGCCGCGATCGTCCGGGACGCGCTCGCCCGCTGGCACGGCGACGCGCTCGCCGGGCTGACCGGGCCGGTCTTCGACGCCGCGCGCACCCGGCTGAGCGAGGACCGGGCCGGCGCCTGGGAGCTGTGGGCCGAGCTCCGGCTCGCCGGTGGCGACGAGCACGGCCTGGTGACCGAGCTGACCCGGCTGACCGGTGAGTTCCCGCTGCGCGAGGGGCTCCGGGCGCACCTGATGGTCGCGCTGCACCGGGCCGGTCGGCAGGCCGAGGCGCTCGCGGTGTTCCGGGACGCCCGGGAGTACTTCCTGGACGAGATCGGCGCCGAGCCGGGCGAGCGGATGCAGGACGTGCACCGGCGGATCCTGCGCGGCGAGCTGGAGCAGCCGCCGTCACCCGACCCGGTCTCGCCACCTCCGCAGCCCTACAGCCCGCCGGCCGCGCCGGTGTCGCCGATGCCCGGCATCACGTTCCCGGCCGCGATGACCCAGCCGCGGCGCGACGCCGCACACTGGTTGGAGATCGTCGGTGCCGGGCTGCTGCCGCTGTTCACCTGCGGGCTCGCGGGCTGGGTCTACTTCCTGTACGCGGCGATCCAGCGCGGCCGGCGACGGCACTACCTGGTCGCCGCGCTCTACTTCGCCGCCGTGCCGTGGATCGTCGTGTGGTTCGCGGTCGACCCCAGCCCGCTCGACTCCGACGTCACCAGCACCGCCGAGGACGTCGCGGTCGCCTCGCTGTTCGTGCTCACGCTGTCGTCCATCCTGCACGGCGTGATCCTCGCGTCGCAGCGCGGCGACACCCGGGCCGCCCGCACCCGGCGGGACCTGGCCCGCCGGTTCGCCGCGGTCAACCCGCTCGGCGCGGTGCAGGCCGGGATCGGCCGGCCCGACCTGCTGCGGTACTTCGACGACGGCGGGCTGATCGACCTGAACCACGCCCCGCCGCAGGAGTTCACCCGGCTGCCCGGGGTCACCCCGTTCGACGCGCACCGGATCGGCCTGGACCGGCACCAGAACGGACCGTTCCGGCAGCCGGCCGACCTGGTGCTGCGCGGCCTGCTGCCACCTTCGCGGCTGCGGCGGGTCGAGTCCTGGCTGATCTGCCTGCCGGGGCTCTAGCTCACTGCCGGCTTCCTAGCGGCTGCCGGCTTCCTAGCGGCTGCCGGCGGACGCGTATTGGCGGCGGGCCACGTACTCGACCAGCTCGATCAGGACGTTACGGGCGGCCACCTGGTCACGGGCGTCGAACAGCACCACCGGCACACCAGGGTCCAGGTCGAGGGCGCGGGACACCGCCTCCGGGCCGAACCGCTGGTCGGCGCCGAAGCAGTTCACCGCGACCACGAACGGCGTGCCCCGCTGCTCGAAGTAATCGATCGAGGGGAAGCAGTCCGCCAGCCGGCGGGTGTCGGCCAGCACCACGGCACCGAGCGCACCCTGCGACAACTCGTCCCAGAGGAACCAGAACCGGTCCTGCCCGGGCGTGCCGAACAGGTAGAGCTGCAGGTCCTCGGTGATCGTGATGCGACCGAAGTCCATGGTGACCGTGGTGGTGGTCTTGCCCTCCACGCCGGACAGATCGTCGGCGCCCTCGGCCCCGGTGAGAATCTCCTCGGTCTGCAGCGGCCGGATCTCGCTGACCGAACCGACCATGGTGGTCTTACCCACGCCGAAGCCGCCCGCGATCAAGATCTTGAGCGCGACGGGGATGCGCGAGCCGCCACTGCGGTCAGAGCGCACGGAGTCCATTGACAACCGCCTTGAGTACGTCGACGTCGTGCGGCTGAGTGGCCGCCGGGGGTTCGTACAGCGAGATGAGACCCGCTGAGCGTAGATCACCAAGGAGAACCCGGACCACGCCGATCGACAGGTCCAGGTGGGACGCCACCTCGACCACGGAGATCGGCTCCCAGGCCGCGGCCACGATGGCGTGGTGCTCGGGTTGCATCTGGATGCCGGACGCCAGGTCCGGGACGGTGGCCACCACGAACGCGACCAGGTCGAAGTCGCCACCGGACGGTGCGACACGACCCTGGGTCATCGCGTACGGGCGGACCACCGGACCGGCGTCATAGTCCATCCAGTCGTGCGCCGTGTTCGAAGGTTCAGAGGGCATCGGGCGCCAAAATGGTGCGCTCCGGGGCGCTCATCGTCTGTCCGACCCGGGTGACCAGCATCGCCATCTCGTACGCGATCAGGCCCAGGTCGGCGTCGGCCGACGCGAGGACGGCCAGACAGGCGCCCTGCCCGGCGGCGGTGACGAAGAGGAAGGCCTCCTCCATCTCCACCACCGTCTGGCGGACCTGCCCGGCCTGGAAATGCCGGCTCGCGCCCTTGGCCAGGCTCTGGAATCCGGCCGCCATCGCCGAGAGATGCTCCGCGTCCTCGCGGCTCATCGCGGCCGAGGCCCCGAGCATCAGGCCGTCCGCGGAGAGCACCACGGCCTGCTGTGCGGTCGGCACCCGCTCGACGAGATCGTCGAGGAGCCAGGTGAGATTCGCGCTCTGCTTCGTCGTCTGTGCCACTATGCGTCCTTCTCCGGCCTGTTCACTTGAATGCCGCCAGGGCTGTCGGCGTGGTCGCCGTCCGCGCCGTCCCCCGCCCCGGATGCTGTCTCGTCACCGGCGCCCGCGAGATCCACGAGAGCCGGGAAAATGACGGTAGCCGCTTCCGCGAACCCGGTGCCGCTCGCCTGCGCGGCACTCCCGTCTTGGTCGCCGTCCGTGCTGACCGGCGGTTTCTCCTCGTTCGGCGCCGCAGGCGTCCGGGACGCCTGGATGCGGCCCCGGGTGGTGCCCATCTGCAACGCGCTCATCAGCGTACGTACCTGTTCCGGGGTGCGTTCCGGTGCGGTGGACTCCTGCTCCACCACCGGCTGGCGCAACTGCGGCGCCAGGCTGGCCTGCCGGACCCGCTTGGGCAGGCCGTCCACGCCGAGCTGCACGGTCTCCTCGTCGGGCACGACCGGCGTGGCGGCCTGCGCCTCCGCCTCCGGTGTGACCGCCGGCGGTGCGGACGTCGGCGCGGCCGGCGCCGAGTTGCGGGGCACCGATCGGGCGCCGAGCGCGCCGGCCACGTCGTCGAGTCGTCCGGGGGTGGCCTCGGGCGGCAGCTCGGCGGGCGGGACCTCGGGGATCCGCCGCACCCGTCGCCGCTGGACCAGGCCGTCCGGCGTGAACCCGGAGGCGACCGAGCTCGGCGCCGGTCCGTTGTTCTCGGCGGTGGCCCGCTTCCCGTTCTCCAGGCCCGCCGGCGCGGTCACCGCGGCCGGTCCGTTCTCGCCGTTGACCCGCGGCCGCGGGATCGAGGGCACCTGCTGCAGCTCGCCGCTGCCGGACCACTGCAGGGCGGCCAGCGAGTTGCGGGACGGATCGTCGCGGCCGGAACCGACCAGCGGGGTGTTCCCGCCCTTCGGGGAGCCGCTGCCGCCACCCTGCGGGTTGCCGTTGGAGGCGCCGGCCGGCATCGCCGGACCGGGCGCCTCGGTCACCAGGTCGCCGGGGACCAGCACGATCGCGGTGATGCCACCGTACGGCGAGGGCTGCAGCGACACCCGGATGTTGTGCCGGGTGGCCAGCTGAGCCACCACGAACAGGCCGAGCCGGGCGCTGTCGGCCGGGTCGAACTCGGGCGGCTCGGCCAGCCGCCGGTTCGCCTCCTCGAGCCCGGCCGGGGTCATCCCCAGGCCACGGTCCTCGACCTCGATCGCGTAGCCGTTCGGCAGCACCTGGCCGGAGACCTGCACCCGGGTGTGCGGCGGGGAGAACGACGCGGCGTTCTCGATCAGCTCGGCGAGCAGGTGGATGACGTCACCGACCGAGCGGCCGTACAGCGCGGACTGGCCCACCGCGCGGATGTCGACCCGCTTGTAGTCCTCCACCTCGCTGATCGCGCCACGGACCACGTCGATCACCGGGACCGGGTTGCGCCAGCCCCGGCCGGGTGCCGCGCCGGCCAGGATGACCAGGTCCTCGGCGTGCCGCCGCATCCGGGTGGCGAGGTGGTCGACCCGGTAGAGGTCCTCCAGCTCCTGCGGCTCGGTCTCCCGGCGTTCCATCTTGTCCAGCAGTGAGAGCTGGCGGTGCAGCAGCGTCTGGCTGCGCCGGGCGATGTTGAGGAACACCTCGTTGATGCCGCGCCGGACGTTCGCCTCCTCGACGGCGGACTGCACCGCGGTGCGCTGCACGTCGTTGAAGGCCTGGCTGAGCTGACCGATCTCGTCCCGGCCGTACTCCAGCGGGGGCGTCTCGACGTCCACGTCGACGGCCTCGCCGCGCTGCAGGCGGCGGACCACGGTGGGCAGCCGGTCGGTGGCCATCTCCAGGGCTTCCCGGCGCAGCTTGATCAGGCGGCCCACGATCGACCGGCCGACGCGCACCGACACCCAGATGGCCAGGATGAACGCGACCAGGCCGAGCAGCGCGGACAGGCCCAGCCAGAGGAAGACCCGGACCGCGAACGGGGTCGCGTCCGAGGCCACCTCGTCGACCGTGCGCAACTCGAACGCGCGCAGGTCGGCGGAGACCTGGTCGTAGATCGGCTGCCACTCGGCGCCACTGACCGGCGGCTGGCCACCGGTGTAGCTCCGGTTGATCAGCAGGTTCTGCAGCTCGTCCAGCCGTACGAAGGACTTGCCGCTGGTGATCAGCTGGGAGTAGTCGCCCTGTGCGCCCTCCGGCATGTCCTCCACACCGGTCTTGAGCAGGTAGCGCGAGGTGGCGATGTACTCGATCAGCCGGCCCCGGGAGGGCTGGTCGATCGTGCCGGCCGCGTTCGCGCCGGCCAGCATCGCGTCCACCCGGCTCAGGTACTCCTGGCCGCGGTAGCCGGTGATCAGGCCACGGACCTCGCGGTCGACCCGCTCGTGGAAGAAGACCGCGGCAGCCGACGAGACGTTGAAGCCGGCGTCCACCACGTCGTCGTACGCGGTCACCATGTTGAGCAGCTCGACCTCGCGGCGGTCGACCCGGGTCCGGGTGCCCTCCAGGTCGTCGATCTTGGAGAACAGCGCCTCGGACCGGACCTGCAGGTCGTCGCTCATCTCGAGATCGCCGGCCGCCGAGCGGAACCCGGCGATCGCCTGATCGGTGGCGGCCCGCTGGGCCTTCAGATCGGTGATCGGGGTCTTCGGCGCGGACAGGTAGACAGCGGAGAAGTGGCGCTCGCGCTGCAACTGCGCGATCAACTGCAGGGCCGGGTCACCGAGCCGGTGCACCGCGTCGCGAGCCGAGAGCAGGTCCATCGCCGGACCGATCGTCGCCGCGGTCGCGAAACCCCAGAGCGCGAGCAGCGCGACCAGAGGCACCGAGACCATCGCGATGATCTTCGATCTGATCGACCAGTTGCGGCTTCTCATCAAGCTCCGCCCGAGTGGGTCCGGTAGGGGAAAGGCGGCACACCACCGGTCCGGGAAACGACCGATCAGAAGCAGACGGCTGCGCCCCGGGCAAGATGCGCTCCGGAAGAATACGTAAAGACGTGCGTCACAGCTAGCTCTCAAGTCATCGAAAACTTCCCTTCCATTCCGTTTGTCCACCGGAGACCGTGGTGGATCTTCGTTCCCCGATCGTCGGAGTTACGACAGATCGCGCCCGGCGACCCGCCCCGGCTGCGAACTCTCGGCCACCGGAGGGTGACAGCCCGGCATCGGGCCCGATTTCCGGACGGTTTCGCCGAACGCGATTGATGAACGGGTCCGAGTGGGAATACCTACCGGGGAAGAAGGAGGAAGCCTGATGTCCCCCACCGCCACCATCGTCCTAATCGTCGCTGTCCTGCTCGTGCTGGCCGCGATCGTGCTCGGGGTCCGCGCCGCGCGGCGACGCCGGTTGCAGCAGACCTTCGGGCCCGAATACGACCGCGTGGTCGCCGACACCGGCAACCGCACCGAGGCGGAACGCGAACTGACCGAGCGCACCAAGCGGCACGCCAAGCTGGAACTGAAGCCGCTCTCCGCGGAGCACCGGGCGACGTACGCCGCCGCCTGGGAAGAGGTCCAGATCCGGTTCGTGGACAGTCCGAAGGAGGCGGTGGAGACCGCCGACGAGCTGGTCACGAGCTTGATCGGCGAACGTGGCTACCCGACCGGCGACTACGACGAGCGGGTCGCCGACCTCTCCGTCGAGCATGCCACCACCCTGGAGCACTACCGCGCCGCGCACGAGATCAGCCAGCGCAGTAAGAACAACACCAGCGAGTCCGGCGAGAATGACGAGACCGGCACCGAGGACCTGCGCCAGGCGCTGGTCCACTACCGGGCCCTCTTCGCCGACCTGCTCGGTGAGGACCCGGTGTCGAGCGCCGGCAGCACCGCGTCAGTACCCGCACCGCGTACGGCCACGGAGGACGTCACCACGACCGCCGAGGACCGTTCCGTGAGCGAGCAGCCCGCCCCCGAATCCGGCGTCGCCCCTTCCCGGCCCGACGCCACCAGCCGCTGAGGAGCACCCACGATGCGCTTCTTCTCCAACGAGGCCAAGGACAACGTCGACGACCAGGACGAGCGCAGCGGCGCCGTGCCGCAGCAGCGGGCCGGATCGCCGTGGCAGGACGCACCGGCCGGTGACGGCCCGGACGGCCGGCCGGCCGAGTCCGGCGCCCACCGCGATCTGAGCGACGACGACACCACGAAGATCAATGACGTGCACCAGGACGCCGGCAGCGACGTGACCCAGCCGATCGGCGGCCACCAGAGCGACCTCGACGCTCGCCCGGACCTCAGCGACGACACGTCGTTCCGGACCGGCACGTCGGATGAATCCGACAGCAGCACGACCGATTGGTCCGACAGCGGCGCCAAGACCGACGACAACGACGCCGTTGACGTCGATCTCGACGACCGCACGAACGACATCGACCGCAAGGACGATCTCGACCGCAGGGACAGCCTCGACGATCACACGACCGACGAGGCTGCTGTCGAGGCCGGCCGCGACACCGCCGGAACCGACCACGACACCGTCGGGACCGACCACGACACCGTCGAAGCCGACCGCGACACCGCCGGGATCGACCACGACACCGTCAAGGCCGACCAGGACGCCCTCGACGGCGACCGGGACACCACCGACGTCGAGGACACCACGGACAAGGCGGCCACCTGGGATCGGGCCGGCGAAGAGGATCGGGTCGCCGACGAGCAGGTCGCCGACGAGGAGCAGGCCGAAAAGGACGAGGCGGAGCGTTCCATGGGACAGGGCACTGTCGAGAAGGTCGAAGAGGCGAAGGCCGACGACGTCGTGGTGACCGAGCCGGAGCCGGTGGTGGCGGTCGCCGCCGTACCGGCCGTGGCGCCGGTGACCTCGGAGATCAGCGGCTCGAAGTCGTTCTTCCCGGAGGCTGAGACCCAGCCGCTGCGGGACCGGTGGCGCGACGTCCAGCTGCACTTCGTCGACGACCCGAAGGCGAGCACCGCCGAGGCGGCCGCGCTCGTCGACGAGACCATCGAGAAGCTGACCACCGCACTGCGCGAGCACCGCGGCTCGCTCTCCGGTGGCGGCGACGACACCGAGGCGCTGCGGGTGGAGCTGCGGGCGTACCGGGACATCCTGGACCGGTTGCTCGGGCTCTGAGCTCAGGTCGTACCGAGAAGGGGGAGCCTGAATCGGCTCCCCCTTTCGCATGTCCAGCGTCCTTGACCAGTGCTTTTACAGCTCCGACTCCGGGTGGTCGGTACCGGGCTCGGTCGGCTCGTCGCTGGGGTCCGCCGACGAGGTGGACGGCTCCGGCTCGGGGGTGGACTCGGTGGGCGGGTCGCTCGGCTCGGACGACGGCTCGGACGGCTCCGCCGACGGCGCCGGCGACTCGGTGGCCTCGGGAGTCCCCGGCGAGTCGGAGGCACTGGGCGAGGCCGACGCCGACGGGCTGGCCGAGGCGCTGACCGACGGCGAGGGTGACGGGCTGGCAGTCAGTGGACGCCGGTTCGACGCCGGCACGGTCCACCGGACGGTCGGGGCGCTGGTCTCGGACTCCTCGCCGGCGCCGGCGCCACCCGGGTCGGCCTCGGCCGCCGGAAGCTGCTGAAGAATGGTCGTGCCGGGCGGCCTGACCGGCGCGTCGACCGCGCCGAGCTGCACGCCCAGCCACAGTGCCGGACCCACTCCGACCGCGACGATGGCCCCGAACAGCGCCATCGGGCCCCGTTCCATCAGCGCCTCCCCAGCGTCCCTGCCATCGTCCCGGCAGGGGACGGACTCCTGCTACCCATTTAAGGCGTACCCGAAGCCAACAACTGAGGTCATTGTCGCCTGAAGTGACGCCCGGGGTATTCATTCGTCGCAGACGAGACTCGGGATACTTCCGGACCCGGGCCGGACCCGCGGGTCACCGGGTGCCGGCCAGGAAGGTGACCGCGTCCTCCCAGGCCGCCCAGCCGCCGGGAAGTTCCTCGGTGTCCAACGACGACCGCAGGGTGAGGCTGCCGCCGTCGTGCAGACCGAGCACCCAGCCCCGCCGCCGCCCGGGCAGCGCGGTCACCGCGGCCACGTCCACGAACGGCACGAACCGGCGCCCGTCCACCGGTGCTTCCATGGTGGCCACCGCGGTCTGCCCCTCCGGAGACTCCGGAGCAGCAGAAGAAACCGGGACACCGGTCGCCGCGATCTGGTGGAGCCGCCGCTTCGCGTCGCCGCCCTTGCCCCGGGCCAGTCCGGGGACCAGCAGAAAACCGAGGTCGGTGACGAGCAGGTCGGTCCGCCCGCCGTCCGCCGACAGGTTGACCAGGCCGCCGAGCACCTGCGCCCGGGCCGCCGGGCGGTCGCCGACCGGCGCGGCCAGATCCACCCCGATCTGGGTGAGGTAGGCGCGGACCGCCTCGGCCTGTTCCGGGTCGGCGGCGGCCGCGGCCACGTCGGTGAGGTTCAGGTGGTTGCCGTCCCGGGCCACCAGTTCGGCGGTGCCGGTCCAGTTGTGCCGCCAGCGGGCCACGTCGCTGCGCAGCGCGGCCAGGGCCAGCATCAGGGAGAGCAGGTCGACGATCCGGTCGGCGGTCTCCTCCGGGGAGAGGCCGGGGAAGATGGTGGCCGCGGCGGTCTTGAGGCGGCCGTCGGCCGCCAGCTCCAGGACGCGTTCGGCATCCGGTACCGGCACACCGACCGCCCGGGACACGGTCGCGAGTGCGGCCTCGGCTTCCCGTTCCATCTCGGCGGTGCGCGCCACGCTGAGGAAGTCGTCCCACCCCACTTCGGTACGACCGTGCGACGGGAAGGCCACGGCCTGCAGCGCCTTGCCGAGCCCGGGAAGGTCGGGAACCAGCTCGTCGGCGGTCTCCTCCGACTCGGGCGCCGGCTCGACCGCAGGCGCCTCGTCGGTAGCCGCCTCCTCGGAAGGGGCCGGCGGTGTCAGCGCGGCCAGCCGCTCGGCCAGCGGGGGATGGGTGTCCCAGGCGCCGCCCGGCTCCGCACCCCGCGCTCGCAGGATCGCCACGTCCTCCCCGCGCGCCGCGAGCACCCGCAGGAACCCGCCGAACACGTCCTCCGGCACGTGCCCGGCCTGCCAGCCCGGCCCGACGTACTCGGCGTGGAACAGCCGCTGCATCCCGGCCAGCACCGGCAGGTCGCGCAGCACGGCGACGGCCGCCACCGGGCCGGCGTACTCGGCCGCGATCCGGTCGGCGGCGAGCTCCTGTGCCCGGCTGAACGGCGCGTCCCGGCGGCGGTAGACCTCGGCGTACGCCCGGAGGACCACCGCGACCGGGTTGCGGCCGCGACCCCAGCGGGACGCCAGCCGCCCCACCACGACCCGGCCCCGGTACGCCGCCGGCGCCCACCGGCCCAGCCGCGTCGAGCCGTGCGCCAGCTCATGGGCGACCGCGGCGCGCACCCGCGCGGTGTCCCAGGCCTGCAGCAGCGGCAGCCCGAGGTACAGATCGCGGCGGCCGCCGACCAGGCCGAGCGCCCGGGTCTGCTCGCCGGTCACCACGGTGGCGTCGGCGACCACGGTCAGCCCGTCCGGCGGGCTCACCCCGGCGGCGGTTGCCGCGCCGTCGACCAGCGCCCAGAGTTCCGGCGCGTCGGCCCGGGTCACCGCGACCCCGGCCGGCACCCGGCGACGGCTGTGCAGGGCGCGCCAGGTGGCGTACCCGAGCGCGCCGAAGGTGGCCAGGCTCAGAGGCACGCCGGCGCGCAACGCGAAGTCCGAGGGCAGCAGTTTCAGCACCGTCCACAGCACGGCGAGCACCACCGCCAGCTGCAGTCCGGCGACGACCAGGAACCCGGCCAGGGCGGTGGCCGACCTGGTTGCCGCTCGCGCGTCGTTGCTCAAGCCGCTCTCCTCCTACCGATCAAAGCCGGTCACCCGACCCGGCTCCTCAACAAGCCGACACCGCTCCCGGCCGAAACAACGGACGGGCCGACACCGGCTCCCGACCGAAACGACGGACGGGCCGACACCTGCTCCCGGCCGAAACAACGGACGGGCCGACAGCGTAGGCGTGTGGCTGGAGGTACGGCTGGGAGCCCCGAGCCGATCAGGCCGACGGCCAGTCGATCTCCGGGGAGCGGAAGTAGTTGACCCCGGCGGCCTCCCAGCGCGGCCCGAACGCGGCCACCCGGTCGCGGAAGGACGCCCAGTCCCGGCCGCTCTGCGGGGTCCACGCCACCTCGGCGACGGCGGGCAGCCGGGGGAAGGTGAGGTACTGCACGTCGGCCGGGCTGCGCAGGGTCTCCGACCAGAGCGGGGCGGCGACACCCAGCACCGACTCCTCGGGGAGACCGGCGAGGCGGTGTGCCGGGTCCCAGTCGTACGAGCGGGCGACCGGGACCAGGCCGGCCCAGTCCAGCCCGATCGGGGTGTTCTCGTCGTACTTCATGTCCAGGTAGACCCGGTCGGCCGGTGACATGATCACCTGGCGGCCGGACGCGACCACGCTCGGCGCCTCGGCTTCCGGGCGCCAGTACTGCACGACGGTGTCCGCGGGCAGCTCGACGCCGGCGATCTCGTGCCAGCCGATCGCCCGTTTGCCGTACTTCGCGGGCAGCGGCAGCACCCGGGCCAGGAACGCGCGGTAGTCCTCGGGCGAGGTGGAGAGGCACTCGTCGCCGCCGATGTGCAGGTACGGCCCCGGGGTGGCGTCGGCGACGGTCTTGAGGACGGCCTCGACGAAGGCGTACGTCTCCTCCTTGCCGGCCACCAGCGAGCTGTACCCGACCTCGGCGTCGGTACGCGGCGCGATCGGCTGCCCGTCCACGGTCAGTTCCGGGTACGCCACCAGCGCCGCGTTCACGTGCCCGGGCATGTCGATCTCCGGGATCACGGTCACGAACCGCTCGGCGGCGTACGCGGTCACCTCGGCGTACTCGGCCAGGGTGAGGAAGCCGGGCCCGGCGCCGTCGCAGCCGGTGCCCGGGCCCCCGCCGATCTCGGTGAGCCGGGGCCAGCCCGGGATCTCCAGCCGCCAGCCCTGATCGTCGGTGAGGTGCAGGTGCAGGTGGTTGATCTTGAATTGGATCAACAGGTCGAGATGCGCCTTGATCTCGTCGACGGTGAAGAAGTGCCGGGCCAGGTCGAGCATCGCCCCGCGGTACGCATAGCGCGGCCGGTCCTCGATCACCCCGCCGGGCAGCACACCGTCCCCGGCGGCCAGCTGGCGCAGCGTCTGCACACCCCAGAAGAGCCCGGCCCGGGTGGCGGCCCGCAGTGTCACGCCGTCGCCGGCGATCGCCAGGCGGTAGCCCTCCGCGCCGAGCCCGGCGGCGTCGTCAAGCTCGAGGCGGACTCCCCCGTTCTCGTCACCGGCGCCGGGGAGAGCAGCCAGCCAGGTCGTCGTGTCAGGGGAGAGAGTGAAGGTCACGGCCGGTTCCGGAACTACCAGAGCGGGCGCCGGGATCACATCGCCGAGCCGCTTCGTCAGAGGGCGCACTCTGAACACTCTAAACTGTTTCGCTATGGCGATAACTGTGCGTCACGCCACCCATGGCGACGAGCAACCTTTACACGCCCTGGCGACACTTACCTTCGGATTAGCCTGCCCACCGGGCACTGAACAGACAGACATCGATACGTTCATCGCCACCCACCTGTCCGTGGCCCGGTTCGCCGACTACCTCGCCGACCCGGACCGGACCGTGCTGATCGTGTCGGATCAGGATCAGCCGCTGGGCTACGCGATGCTGGTCCGCGGCCCGATCGCGGATCCGGACGTGGCCGCCGTGGTGGACCCGGACACCAGCGTCGAGCTGAGCAAGTTCTACCTCTCCGCCGAGCGGCACGGCTCGGGCGCGGCCGCGGCCCTGATGGCGGCCACTCTGGACGCGGCCGCCGCGACCGGCGCCGCGACCTGCTGGCTCGGGGTGAACCAGCAGAACGTCCGGGCCGCCAAGTTCTACGCCAAGCACGGCTTCGACATCATCGGCGTCAAGCGGTTCCTGGTCGGCGCGGAGTGGCACGACGACCACATCCGCAGCCGGCATCTCATCACGTGATTTTTATATAAGCCACGACCGAAACGTGACGCGAAAGTGTCGCACCCGGTCGCTACCTTCATTGATGCGGACCGACGCCACGGGGGCGTCGGTCCGTCCACATCAGAGTGATCCTTCGCGGGACAGCGCCGCGCCCGCCGTGCGGACCAGTTCGCGCAGCTCGTCCGGGGATTCGACGGTGAAGGGCGCGCCCAGCACGCCCAGCACCATGGCCGGCCAGCGCAGGTCGTCGACGTTCATCCGAAGTCGACAGACGCCGTCGCGCACCGGTTCACAATCGCCCCAGTTGCCGACGAAGGCGCGAATCGCCTCCGGTGACTCCCGGATCAGCACGGACACCTCGTACCGATTGGGGATTGCCCTGATCCGCGACCGCAACCAGGCCACCGGATCTCCGCCCGGGATCTCCCGGGGCCGGAAGCGGGCGCCGGTCGGCACCGGGCCGGCGATCCGGTCCACCCGGAAATTGCGCCAGTCGGCCCGGTCCAGGTCCCAGGCCAGCAGGTACCACTTGCGGCCCAGCGGTACCAGCCGGTGCGGTTCGACGTGCCGTCGCGAGCCGGCGCCCTCGCGCGGCGTGTAGTCGAAGCGCAGCCGTTCCTCGGCCCGGGTGGCCATCGCGATCGTGGTCAGCACCCCGGCGTCCAGGGTCGGGCCGCCGCCGAAGATGCCGGGGCTGGTCACCGCCTGCAGCGCGTCGATCCGGCGGCGCAACCGGGGCGGCAGCAACTGGATCACCTTGGCCAGCGCCCGCACCGAGGTCTCCTCGAAACCGGCGACCGCGCCGGCCGCGGCGCTGCGCAGCCCGACCGCGATGGCCACCGCCTCCTCGTCGTCGAGCAGCAGCGGTGGCATGGCGGCGCCGGCCTGCAGCTGGTACCCACCGGCCACGCCACGGTTGGCGTCCACCGGATAGCCCAGCTCACGCAGCCGGTCCACGTCCCGGCGCAGGGTGCGCGGGCTGACCTCGAGCCGGTCGGCCAGCTCCGTGCCGGGCCAGTAGCGGTGGGTCTGCAGCAGCGACAGCAGTCGCAGCATCCGGGCACTCGTGTTCGCCATCAGCCCAGACAACCTTTCATTGCGGACAGGAGTTGGCCGCAATGAAAACTAGCGTCGAAGCCATGATGATTGCGACACGAGAACTGACGAAGCGGTTCAAGAGCGTGACCGCGGTCGACGGCATCACGCTCGAGGTCGCGGACGGCGAGCTGGTCGCCCTGCTCGGGCCGAACGGCGCCGGCAAGTCCACCACGCTGCGGATGCTCACCACGCTGATCCCGCCGACCGGGGGCAGCGCCGAAGTGGCCGGTTTCGACGTGGTCGCCAAGCAGCGCGAGGTGCGGCGCCGGATCGGCTACATCGGACAGGGCAACGGCGCCGGGCACAGCCAGCGCGGCCGGGACGAGCTGATCAGCCAGGGCCGGGCGTACGGCCTGCCGGTCCGTCAGGCGCGCGCCCGGGCCGGCGAGCTGATCGAGTCGCTGGGCCTGGGCGAGGTCGCCGACCGTACGGTCTCCTCGCTCTCCGGCGGCCAGCGCCGCCGCCTGGACATCGCGATGGGCCTGATCCACGCGCCCGAGCTGCTCTTCCTGGACGAGCCGTCCACCGGGCTGGACCCGCAGAACCGGGCCAACCTGCAGGAGCACATCGTCGGGCTGCGTCGCGAGCACGGCACCACGATCGTGCTGACCACGCACTACCTGGAGGAGGCCGACTCGATCGCGGAACGGGTGATCGTCATCGACCACGGCCGGATCATCGCGGACGACACCCCGCAGCGGCTGAAGGCCAAGCACGTCGGCGACCGGGTGTTCCTCGGCTTCGGCTCGGAGACCGACGCGACGACGGCTGCCGGGCTGCTCAACGGGGTCCGCGAGGGCGACCGGGTCCAGGTCTCCGCCGACGACGGGCCGCGGATGGTCCCCGGCGCGATCGAGGAGCTGCGGACCGCCGGCGTCGCGGTGCACTCGGTCGAGGTCACCCGCCCGACCCTCGACGACGTCTTCCTGACCCTGACCGGTCGCAGCCTGCGCAACGAGGAGGCCTGATCATGAGTTCCCTGGTCGCCGACACCCGCGTGGTCTTCAGCCGGGAGCTTCGTCCGGTGCTGCGCAGCCCGTTCTCGATCGTCTTCTCGATGGTCCAGCCGCTGTTCTTCCTGGCCCTGTTCGCGCCGTTGCTGCCCGAGGGGTCGTCGCTGCAGTGGTTCGTCCCCGGGATCATCGTGATGTCCTGCCTGTTCGGCTCGTCGATGACCGGCTCGAACCTGCTCTACGAGATCCAGACCGGCTCGCACGAGCGGATGCTGGTCACCCCGCTGCGACGTCCCGCGCTGCTGATCGGGCGGGCGCTCAAGGAGATCGTCCCGATGATCGCCCAGGCCGCGGTGATCGTGCTGGCCTGCCTGCCGTTCGGTTTCCGGCTGCACCTGACCGGCGCGGTGCTCGGGCTGCTGATCCTGGCCGGGTTCTGCGTCGGGCTGGGCGCGCTGTCGTACACCCTGGCGCTCGCCTCGAAGAATCAGGAGTGGCTGTTCTGGACCGTGCAGCAGACCCTGCTCTTCCCGCTGTTGTTGCTGGCCGGGGTGCTGTTGCCGATCGACAACGGTCCGGGTTGGTTGCGGTCGCTGTCCCAGATCAACCCCATGACGTACGTGGTGAACGCCGAGCGGGCGCTCTTCGACGGCGACGTCTGGTCCCGGACGACGGTCCACGGACTGATCGCCGCGGCCGGGGTGGGCCTGCTCGGATTGTTCGTCGGTGTCCGGGCGATGCAACGCTCCGACTGACCCGCCCGCCCGCTACCTTCTTTCTCGCATCGCCCGGCGAAACCGCGACCGGGGTGATGGAGCAGGAAGGTGGCGGGCGGATGCTCGGTCGGGAACGAGGCCGGCGTGACACTGCTCGGGACGAGTCCCCGCGCAGGATCCTCCAGCGGCCCGGCGCCCTGCTGCGCGGCGAGCTGTTGCCCGGGAATTTCCGCCAGTTCTTGGACGGCTTGCGCCTGGACGGGCTGCGCCGATCGGCCGGCCACGCACCGGCGCAGCGCCACGGCAACCCGGACGCGGTGGTGGACTGCGCGGTCTACGCCGGTGGCGCGCGCCGCGCCGAGCCGGGTCACCCGCGCCAGGTGCCCTACCCGGAGGCGGCCCGGATCGCCCGGCGCCGCCGCAACGCGTTCGTCTGGCTCGGCCTGCACGAGCCGGACCAGGCCACCATGACCGTGGTCGCCGAGGTGTTCGGCCTGCACGAGCTGGTCGCCGAGAACGCCACCAGCGGCGGCCACCGGCCCGGGGTGGAGACCGTCGGCGAGGTGACCCGGCTGGTGCTGCGCGCCGCGCGCTACGTCGAGCACGACCGGCTGACCGCCACCTCCGAGGTGGTCGAGACCGGTGACATCACCGTGCTGATCGGCCCGTGGTTCGCGATCACCGTGCGGCACGGCCCGGTCGGCCCGCTCCGGGCGGTCCGCGAGGAGCTGGAGACCCGCCAGGACGTGTTGCGGCACGGCCCGTGGTCGGTGGCGTACGCGGTCGGCAACCGCCTGGTGGAGAACTACCTGGAGGTGGCCGCCCACGTCGAACGCGACCTGGAGCGCCTTGAGGAGGAGACCTTCGCGACCGTCCGCACCGACGGGATCGCCCACATCTACCAGCTCAAACGGGAGATGGTGGAGTTCAAGCGCGCGGTGCTGCCGCTGGCCGACCCGCTCACCCGGCTGCTGGAGGCCCGGAACCTCCCGGCCGGGCTGCAGCCCTACCTGGAGGACGTGCGTGGCCGGCTGAGCCGCGCGGTGGACCGGGTGGCGAGCTTCGACGACCTGGTCAACTCGATCCTGCAGGCCCGGCTGGCGCAGATCTCGATCGACCAGAACGACGACATGCGCAAGATCGCCTCGTGGGCCGCGATCGCCGCGGTACCGACGGTGATCGCCGGGATCTACGGGATGAACTTCGCGGTGATGCCCGGACTGGACTCGCCGTACGGTTTCACCGGCGCCATCGCGGCGATGGCCGGGCTCGGCGGCGGCCTCTACTGGCGGCTCAAGAAGGCCGGCTGGCTCTGAGCGCCAGCAATCACCCAGAGTAGCGGCGACCAAGGTCACAGCGAGCAGCCGTCCAGAAGTCCACTTCGGACCGCTATCCTCGCTGAGCTGACCCTTTTCCCCTGATCGGGTCGAGTCGGCTATCCGTTCGGCCGACTTCTACACCGGACGGTAGGCGAAGCCCAGCGGCTTACCCTCTCCCCGCAAACACGGCGAGTTACTAGTTTCTGGTGGCGTCGATCTTTGGGGGATGACTGAAGTGACGGCACTAGACGCCGCTCCGCGGCAGGGCACGGCACCGCCCGGCGAGCGCGGCGTCCTCGCCTCGCTGCGCGGTCACGTCGACCTCTTCCTGAACGCCGGCTCGTTGATGGCGACCACGCTGATCACGTCGGCGTTCGGGTTCGCGTACTGGTGGGTGGCCGCGCACGTGGCCTCCCCCTCGGCCGTCGGCCAGGCCTCCGCGGCGGTGTCCGCGATGACCCTGATCGGCACGATCGGCATGTTCGGCATGGGCACCATGCTGATCTCCGACCTGCCCTCGATCTCCCGCGGCAAGTGGGACCTGATCTCGACGTGCCTGCTGGTGGCGGGCGCCGCGGCGACCGTCGGCGGCGTCCTCTACGTGGCCGTCGCGCACCTCTGGATCCCGAGCCTGCAGCAGGCCATGGGCGGCGTGCCGGCCACCGCGCTGCTGGTCACCGGCATCGCGCTGAACGCCATGACACTGGTCCTCGACGAGGCCATGGTCGGCCTGCTCCAGGGCCCGCTGCAGCTGATGCGCAACGCCTGGTTCTCGGTGATCAAGCTGGTGCTGCTCGGCCTGCTGGCGCTGCTGCCGATCACGCTGACCGGCGGCGAGCTGCTGCTCACCTGGGTGGCCGGCGTGGTCGCGTCGACAGCGATCCTGCACGGGGCGATCCGCCGGCGCGGGATGCTCGACTCGCTGCGGCCCCGGGTGTCGCTGCTGCGCGGCCGCGGCCGGGCCACCCTCGACCACAACCTGCTGAACCTGGCCACCTACCTGCCCCGGGCGGCCCTGCCGCTGATCGTCACCGCGGTGCTGTCGGCCGAGGCGAATGCCGCCTTCTACACCGCGTTCATGGTGCTGTCGTTCCTGGCCATGGTGCCGGGCAACGTCGCGCTCACGCTCTTCGCGGTGGCCAGCGGGGACCGCGCCGCGCTGCGCAGCAAGGTCCGGATGGGCCTGCTGATCTGCCTCGGCGGCGGGCTCCCGGTCGCGCTGGTGGTGATGGTGCTGGCCCACCCGATCATGTCGGTCTTCGGCAAGCAGTACGCGGACACCGCCGACACCGCCCTGGCCATCCTGACCCTGACCTACGTGCCGTTCGTCTTCCACCACTTCTTCCTGGCCGTCTCCCGGGTGCAGAACCGGGTCCGTGGCGCCGGGATCTTCTCGGTCTTCGCCGGCGCCGCCGAGCTGCTGGCCGCCTGGTGGGGTGGCAGCCACGGCGACCTGAACGACCTGGTCACCTGGGTGGCCGTGGTGATGGCGATCGAGGCCGTGCTGGTCGCACCGATCGTGCTGAAGGTTGTATTCGCGCCCGTCGTCGACGAGACGGCGATGGCAGAGGGAGTGAATGTCATGTCCACCACCAGCCTGACCCTGCACGAGCGTGCCTGGCTGCCGCTCGAGTACATCCGCACGGTCGGCCCGCTGACCGGTGTCACCGCGGACCGGCTGCGCGCCGCGCTCGTCGGCCTGCACACCGCCGACGCGACGCACCGCGCCGTCTCCCGGCTGGATCGGGCCGGCGCGAAGTGGCAGCACATGGACGCGGCCAGCTTCGCGACGTACGTGCTGGACGCGGTCACCGATCTGGGCCCGGGCCCGGTGGACTTCGACGAGATGACCCGGCGGTTGCAGGCCGAGCCGAGGGCACACCACCCGGTGCGGATCCTGGCCGGCGGCGGGTACGTGGCGCTCAAGGTGTCCCACGCGTACGGCGACGCCGGCCCGGTGAACACCCTGCTGCACGAGCTGATCCAAGCCGCGAACGAGGGCCGGGCGGCGCGGATCGCCCCGTCCGTACGGCACCGTGCGGCGCTGCCGAAGGCCTGGTGGAAGCAGTTCGGCCTGCACCCGGACCGGTGGAAGGCGGGACTGAGCTTCCCGAAGCCGCCACACCAGGCACCCGCGCCGACCCGGCCGTGGCGGGCCGACCTGACCGTGCGCACCGCGCGCTCGGCCCTGGTGCTCGCCGACATGCGCAGCTGGCGCGACGAGTACGCCCCGGGCGTCACCACCTCGGCGATCACCTTCGCGGCGTTCACCTCGGCTCTGGTCGAGCTGGGCCTGCGGCCCGACCTGACCGGCGGCACGTTCCTCGCCGACGCCCGGCGCTACCTGGGCAAGGGCGTCAGCATCGACAGCAACTTCTGCATGGGCCCGTACCTGCGGCCGGCGAGCCTCACCGACCCGCTGTCGATCCACCGCACGCTCAAGGCCGAGCTGGCCACCGGCCGGTTGCTGACCATGATGGTGCTGCGCGAGGGCAAGATCATGCTGACCGGCGCGCCCGGCATGCCGGACCCGTTCCCGGCCGAGATCGCGGTCGAGCCGCAGCCCCGGCTGACCTTCAGCAACCAGGGCCGGCACGACATGCTCAGCGACCTGCCGTGGGCGGTCGACGCGACCGGCCGGATCAACCAGAGCGTGCCGACGCTCAACGGTCCCGAGGGCATCACGCTGACCACCAGCGAGATGAACGGCGTGCTGCACCTGGAGGCCACGTTCCACGCCTCGACCTATGACCCGCAGCTGCTCGAGCGCGCCCTGGACCTGGTCTGCAGCGACCCGGCCGGACTGATCATGGCTCGTCGCTGACGATCTCACGACCCCGATCTTGTACGCATGAAGAAGGCGCACGGCCGGGGGGAAGCCGGCCGCGCGCCCTCTTTCATCCGGGGCTCAGGTCAGTGGTGACCGCCGCCCTGCCCCGGCCCACCGTGGTTCGAGCCACCCTGGTCACCGCCGCCGGGCTGGCCGCCGCCGGGGTGGGCGCCGCCCTGGTTGTGGTTGCCGTGGTTGCCCTGGCCGGTGGGCCCGCCGGGGTGGCCGGTCCCGGGAGCGCCCGGACCGCCGTGACCCCCCGGCGAGGTGGAGCGCAGCACCGGCAGCGAGAGCACCGTGGTGCGCGTCTGAGTGCGAGCGCGCCGCCCGCAGTCGTCGTACGAGATGGTCGCCCAGAGTTTGGTCACTCCGACCAGGTTGCGGTCCGGGGTGACCCGGATCCGGGTGACGTCGCCGCGCCGCGTGGAGAGGGCGGCACCGCGCAGGAACATCGCCGAGCGGCGGTTGCCCGCGTAGTCCACCCGGACCCGCTCGCCCCGGACCTGCACCTGCGCGTCGCAGATGTTCCGGTCGGTCCGCCACGCGATGTCGACCCAGCTGGCCGCGCCGGCCTGCACCGGCTTGAGCCACATGCTGGTCGGCTGGGGGCCCCGAGGCGCCGCGGGTGCCGCAGTCGCCGGCGTCGCCGCGACCGTGGTGGCCATCCCGGCCGCTGCGGTGGCAAGCGCGAAAATTGTTCCGATTCGCCGACTCATGTGCATTACGAATCCTCCGATGCCCTCTGTTCAACCGGTCGGCGGTGGGCCGCCCGGCGAAAAGGACAATATGGGAAATGGCCTACCGAACACCCCTTAATTTCCGGCGTTTCCGGACACCAACCTTAATGTGGACAAATCGCCACCATTCGGTCATACGAAAAGCCGATGCCGGGCCGCGCAAGATTTCCGTTACGCGTGACTGAAACGAGCCCGGCGGGGTAAAGCCACGCCCATGACGGAGAACGCGGAAGACCTCGGCGAACCGGTCGCCTACCTGGTCCTTCGGGAGGGCGTCCCGGTCTGCACACCCAGCGGCGACCCGGTCGGCACCGTGACACGCGTGCTCGCCGACGAACGCGAGGACATCTTCCACGGGCTGCTGATCAGCACACCGGACGGGCCACGGTTCGCCACCGGCGACCAGGTGGCCGGCCTCTACGAGCACGGCGCGATCGTCACCGAGCCGGCCGAACGCCTGGCCCGGCCGAGCGCCGACCTGCCCGCCGCGCGCCAGGACAGCGGCCTCAGAAAAGCCTGGAACTGGCTGGTCCAGCCGAAGTAGCCCAGCGCAGGGTTTCCCCGGCTGGTGGTGGCGGCTGCCTCAAGACCCACGAGGCAGCCGCCACCACCAGCCGGAGGAGCGGGAGCGGTCAGCGGCCCCAGCGGAGCAGGCACGCGCCCAGGGACATGCCGCCGCCGAACCCGGCCAGCAGCACCAGGTCACCCGGCCGGAACGCGCCGGCCCGGTTCGCGTCGTCCAGGGTGACCGGCAGCGACGCGCTGCCCACGTTGCCGTACCGCTGCAGGGTCAGGTGGGTCCGCGCGCTCTCCAGACCGGCCGCCGTGACCAGCTCCTGCAGCATGATCCCGTTGGCCTGGTGCGGCACGAAGTGGTCCACGTCGCCGGCCTTGCGCCCGGAGCGGGCCAGCAGCGCGGTCAGCGCCGGCGGCACCGCGGTGGCCACGAAGTCCCGCACGCCGCGGCCGTTCATCCGGAAGTAGTGGTCGCCGGCCGCGACCGTCTCCGGCGAGGCCGGCAGGCGGCTGCCGCCGGCCTTGACGTAGATCAGGCCGTTCGCCGCACCGTTCGAGGTCAGCTCCAGGTCGATGATCCCGAACCCGTCCGGTACGGCGCCGACCACGGCCGCGCCCGCACCGTCGCCGAAGAGCACCGCGGTGCGCCGGTCGCCGAAGTCCAGGATCCGCGAGTAGACGTCCACCGCGATCACCAGGACCAGCGCGCCCGGGTTCGTGGCCACCAGGCCGTTCGCCACACCGAGGGCGAAGACCCAGCCGGCGCAGACCGCGTTCACGTCGAAGCAGGCGGCCCGGTCCGCGCCGATCAGGTTCTGCACCAGGTTGGAGGTGGGTGGCTGGGGCGAGTCGCCGGTGGAGGTGGCGACCACCACGTAGTCGATCTCGGCGGCCGCGACCCCGGCGTGCTCCAGGGCGGCCCGGGCGGCGTGCGCGGCCAGGTCGGAGGCCGCCTCGTCGGGGGCGGCGAACCGGCGGGCCTCGATCAGGGTCTTCCGCGCGACCCAGTCCGGGTCGGCGTCCGGCACCCGCGCCGCCAGGTCCACGTTGGTCACCACCTGAGCCGGGAGATACGAACCGGTCCCGAGAATCCCGACCGCCATGACTGCCTCCAATTGCCGGAAATAGACGGATATTTTGCCCAGCACTAGAAGAGCCCCGGCCGGTGTGGACCGGGGGCTTCGTCAATCGGGTGGCGCTACTTCTGCGATCGGTCCCGGTACGTCCAGGCCCCGTTGCCGAGCGTGCCCCGGCCGGTCGCGCTCGCACTGGCCTGCTGCTGCTGCTCCGCCTGCTTGGCCAGCCGGGCGTCGATCCGCGCGTTGAGGTAGTCGGCCGCCGCGCGGTCCTCCTCGTTGGGCGCGGCCATCAGCGCGTACACCATGCCGATGATTCCGAAGATCACCGCGAGGCCGATCGGGACCAGCAGCGAGCCGGCCGTGGCGCCCTCGATGGTGCCGAAGCTGGGCTCCTCCACCACCGACATGGCGGACATGCCGGTGAAGTGCATGCCGTTGACCGCGATGCCCATCACCAGCGCGGAGACGAACAGGATCGCCGGCTTGCTGACCACCAGGGTGAGCCAGAGGGCGACGGTGGCGGCGACCACGGCGATCACGACCGAGAGGCCGACCCGCGCGCCGGCGTAGTGGATCTCGCCGTTCAGCCGCATCGCGGCCATGCCGGTGTAGTGCATGGCGGCCACGCCCAGGCCGGCCAGGACGCCGCCGCTCAGGATCCGTACCTGCCGGGCCGCGGTGCCGAGCAGCGCGATGGCCAGCCCGGCGCCGACCGCCGCCAGGGCGATCACGATGCTGGCCGCGGTGAGGCCGACGTCGTAGCGGATCGGGGTGCCCTGCACCTCGAAGCCGAGCATCGCCACGAAGTGCATGCTCCAGATACCTGTCGCGCCGATCGCCACGGTGGCCAGGACCAGCCACCAGCCGCGCTCGGCGCTGCTGCGGGCCGACCGCAACCGGACCGCGCTGGTCAGACCAAGCAATGAGCCGAGCACCGACAGCAGGTAACTGACTGCCGGGGTAACCCATCCGTGATCGAAGTGATGGATCTCCGCCATGGTGCCGCGCTCCCTCTCTGGTGAAGAGCCTTGCCGCGCTGCATACTGCCCCACACTCGTTGCAGCCGTCACCGATTGTGATCCATGTTTCGTTACGTGCGCACGAGCAGATGATCTCGATTTGGGGTCATGGCCGATGAAGCATCATCCGAATCGCCGATACCACGACCCGTTTTGCCTAATCAAGGGCCTTGATGTCAGATCCGTCATGATCCGACTACAAATCGGACGATCTTATAGTTGCAAGATTAATAGTAACGTTCAGTAATTAAAACGAAATTCACCGGCCCCCATGGGACCGGTGAATGCGAAGAGCGCAGCGTGATGGCGTTATGACGCAGCGGACGCGTGCCCCGCCGGGGAGAGCAGATCCAGCGCCGAGATCCGTTGCGAGTGCAGGATCTGCACGGTGCTCTCGGTGCAGGCGCCCGGCGTCTCGGACATCACGCAGAGGGTGCCGATGATGTGGCCCTCCGGCGAGTGCAACGGGACGCTCGCGTACGACCGCACCCCGCTCACCGCGAACAGCGGCGTGTCCGCGTACTCGTCGCCGGCCCGGCTGTCGCCGATCAGCACCGGTACGTCCTCGGCCACCACGATGGTGTCCGGCGACCATTCGGCGAGCACCCCGCCCGCCTCCCGCACCCACGTCGGCAACCCGTACGACCCGGCCACCACCACGGTGTCGTTGAGGATCAGGGTGATCACCGCAGTCGGCACCCCGGCGAGCTCGGCCAGCCGCTCGGCGAACGCGTCAAGCCCGGCGGCGAAGTCCGGCCGGGCGAGGAAGCCGGAGACGGCGAGCAGCCGGGGCACGTCGGTCATCTGGTTGGTGATCTCCGGCGCCACCCGGTCCACCGCCCGTGCCGCGAGCAGCTCGTCGGCCGCTTCCAGCAGGTGCTTGGCGCGGACCGGCTTGGTGATGGTGATGTCGCAGAGCCCGCGCGCCGCGGCCGGGGTGGCCGCGGACAACATGATCACCGGGATCGCCGCGGTGGACTTCTCCGAGCGCAGCCGGTAGGCCACCTCGATGCCGCTCATCCCGGGCATGTGATGGTCGAGGATGACCAGGTCGGGCGCGACCCGAACGATCATGTCCAGCGCCGCCGGGCCGTCCGGGACGGCCTGCACGGCATGTCCGGCGCCGGCCAGCACCGCCGACAGCACGTCGGCGATGTCCTTGTCGTCCTCCGCGATCACGATGGACGCCATGACCTGCCCCCCTCGGTCGGTCGCACGATCGCACCGACTGTAGACCCACGGAAGCCCCGATATCCGCAGAATCGGGACATAGTCAGGAGGGCTGGGCCGCCCAGGCCAGCTCGGCGCTCCGGATCCGTTCCACCAGGGCAGCGATCCAGGCCAGCTCGGCCGAGACCAGGCCACTCCAGTACCCGTGCTCGAGGGTGTGCAGCTCGGCCATCGCCCCGGATCCGGACGGCAGCCCGGCCTGCTCCGCGGCCAGCCGCTCGGCCCGGGCGGTCAGCAGGACGACCGCCTGATCGGCGGGGAGGCTGCCCAGATAGGCCACCGCGAGCGCGAAGTCGATCGAGGCGACCGGGCTGTCCCGCAGCCCGGACTCGAGCTTGGCCCGGAAGCCGGAGATCCCGCGGGCGGTCAGCTCGTACTCGGTGCGGGGCGGCCGGTTGCCGACCTGGCCCGGCTCGCGGGCGGACACCAGCCCGTTCCGGTGCAGCGACTTGAGCAGGGTGGTCACCGTGCTGCGGGTCGCGGTGAGGTGTGCGTACCGCTCCTGGAGGCGGGTCGCCAGATCGTAGGCATGCGCCGGCCGCTCCCCGAGGAACCCGAGGATCGGCAGCACCAGACTGTTCCGTGAGGCATCCAGCGGCATGGACCAACGTTATGGGCGTATACACCTAGAGACAACCCAATATTGACCCTGCTCTCCGATTAGGCCGGTGTTGGCACCTGCCGTCCCACAATGTGGCATCACCGGCCTGATGGATCACGCCGATCGCGGGCCCGCCGGTGGTCGTAGGCTGGCTCGGTGGAACCTCTGACGAACTGGGCCGGCAACATCACCTTCGGCGCGCGGCGGGTGCTCCATCCGCGCTCGGTCGACGAGGTCCGCGAGATGGTCGCGGCCGCCTCGAAGCTCCGCGTGCTGGGCAGCGGGCACTCGTTCAACCGTCTCGCCGACACCGACGGCGACCTGCTGTCGCTGGCCGGCCTGCCGCGGATCGTCGAGATCGGACCGGACCGGACCACGGTCCGGGTGGACGGCGGCATCCGGTACGGCGAACTCGCCACCCGCCTGCACGCCGAGGGCCTCGCCCTGCACAACATGGCGTCGCTGCCGCACATCTCGGTGGCCGGCGCGGTCGCCACCGCGACACACGGCTCCGGGGTCCGGCACGGCAACCTGGCCACCGCAGTGGCCGGCCTGGAGATCGTCCGCGCCGACGGCGAGCTGATCACGCTGGCCCGGGGCGACGCGGACTTCCCCGGCGCGGTGGCCGCCCTCGGCGCCCTCGGCCCGGTCGTCGCCCTGACCCTCGACGTGCAGCCCTCCTTCGAGCTCCGGCAGTACGTCTACGAGAACCTGCCGGTCGCCGCGGTCCGCTCGCAGCTGGAGCAGATCCTCGCCGGCGGGTACAGCGTCAGCCTGTTCACCACCTGGGCCGGCACCGACATCGACCAGGTCTTCCTCAAGCGGGTCGAGCCGATGACCGGCGACGACTACTTCGGCGCCACCCTGGCCGACGGCCCGCGGCACCCGGTGCCCGGCATGCCCGCCGAGAGCTGCACCGAGCAGGGCGGCGTGCCCGGCCCGTGGCACGAGCGGCTGCCGCACTTCCGGATGGAGTTCACCCCGAGCAGCGGCGAGGAGCTGCAGTCCGAGTGGCACCTGCCCCGGTCGGTGGCCGGTGCCGCGATCGAGGCGGTGGCCGAGCTCCGCGAGCGGGTCGCGGCGGTCCTGCAGGTCTGCGAGATCCGTACGATCGCCGCCGACGACCTGTGGCTCTCCCCCAACCACCAGCGGGACAGCCTGGCCCTGCACTTCACCTGGATCGCCGACACCGACGCGGTGCTGCCGGTCGTCGCCGACCTGGAGAAGGTGCTCGGGCCGCTCGGCGCGCGCCCGCACCTCGGCAAGGTCTTCACCACCGCGGCGCTCGCCGAGTACCCGCGCTTCGCCGACTTCACCGCGCTGGCCGGGCGTTTCGACCCGGCCGGCAAGTTCCGCAACGAGCTCCTCGAGCGACTGCTCGGATGAGCACGGTCCTGGCGACGTTCCGGGCGGAGGCGGACGCTCTCGGGCACGTCGCCTCCCGGTGGGCGCGGGACGACTGGGGCCGGCCGACCCGGTGTGCGCCGTGGTCCGTACGCGAGTTGTTCGCCCACGTCCACGTCGCCCTCGCCTGGCTGCCCGGCATGCTGACCGCGCCGGCGCCGGAGGCGGCGCAGGTCTCCGCCGCCGGTTACTACCGCCCGGACCACCGCACCCCCTGACCCTCAGCTGACCCCCACCCCGGCTGGCTCTCAGGTGTGCCTCCGGCACCCCGAGACACCCCCGACAACCAGCCGCACGAACCGCAAGCTGGACCGCGACCGGACCGTGGCGGGGCCTCAGGGGTGCCTCCGGCACCCTGAGACACCCCTGGGGACCAGCCGGGGGCGGGCGGCGCGCGGCGGGACCAGCTGGGGGCGGGCGGCGGGTCAGCAGCCGCAGGTGACTCCGGCGGGGGCGGTCAGCTCGTCGGCGGGGCGGGAGTGGTCGCCCGCCGCCGACCGGACCGGGAAGCCCTCGCGGACCCAGTACTCGTAGCCGCCGATCATCTCCTTGACCGGGTAGCCGAGCCGGGCGAACTCCAGCGCGGCCCGGGTCGCCCCGTTGCACCCCGGCCCCCAGCAGTAGGTGATCACCGAGGTGCCGGCCGGGATCAGCTCGGCGGCCCGGGCCGCGATCTCCCGGGTCGGCAGGTGCACGGCGCCCGGTAGGCGTCCCTGGTCCCAGGACTCGGTGCTGCGCGAGTCGACCACCACCACGCCGGGCGTACCGGCCTCCAGGTCGTGGTGCACGTCGCTGACGTCGGTCTCGTAGCGGAGCCGGTTGCTGAAATGCTCGATAGCGCTGGTCATGGCACTGATCGTGCCGCCGCGCGACCGATCGGCCCAGTGGCGCGAATGCCATCCACCGCTAAGATTTCGCCATGTCACGACGGACGGTCACCGTGCTGGCCTACCCCGGCATGTCGGTCTTCGAGCTGGGCATCGTCACCGAGGTGTTCGGCCTGCCCCGCCCGGAGTTCGACCGCCCCTGGTACGACCTGACCATCTGCGCCGAGACCCCCGGCCCGGTCCGGGTGGTCGGCGGCGCGGCCCTGCACACCGAGCACGGCCTCGACACGTTCGCCGCCGCGCAGACCCTGATCGTCCCGGGCGTGCCCGACGTCCGGGTCGACCCGTCGCCGGCCCTGGTCACGGCACTGCGCACGGCGCACGCCCGGGGCGCCCGCATCATGTCGATCTGCTCGGGAGCATTCGCGCTGGCCGGAGCGGGCCTGCTCGACGGCCGCCGGGCCACCACGCACTGGCGGTACGCGGAGATCCTGCGCGCCCGCCACCCGCAGGTCGAGGTCGACGCGGACGTGCTCTACCTGGACGACGGCGACGTGCTGACCAGCGCGGGCAGCGCCGCCGGGCTGGACCTCTGCGTGCACGTGGTCCGCCGTGACCACGGCCCGGCGATCGCCAACGCGGTCGCCCGGCGCCTGGTCGTGCCGCCGCACCGGGACGGCGGGCAGGCGCAGTTCATCGAGGCGCCGGTGACCGACGACCCGGCCGACGACCGGCTGGCCCGGAGCATGGAGTGGGCGCTCGGCCATCTGGTCGAGCCGATCACCGTCGAGGTGCTGGCCCGGCGCGCGCACATGTCGGCGCGGACGTACCTGCGGCACTTCGCCCGGGCCACCGGCGGGTCACCGATCCGCTGGCTGATCGACCAGCGGGTGCACGCCAGCCTGGCGCTGCTGGAGACGACCGGGTCACCGATCGAGGAGGTGGCGGCCGCGGTCGGTTTCGACACCGCGGTCACCTTCCGGCACCACTTCACCCGCACCATGCGGACGTCACCGTCCGCCTATCGCCGAGCATTCCGAGAGAAGGACGGTCAGGCGGTCGGAGCCTCGTAGGTCAGGCTCGCGAACAGGCCGTCCGTGGTGCTCCAGCCGTTGTAGAGATACCGTCCGGAGCCGTTCTTCTCGGTCGGTTCGGTGCCGTAGGCGTCGAACGCGCCGGTCCCGGCGGGCTTCGTCGTCAGGGCCTCCCGGCAGCTGGTGGCCGCCTCGGCCCGGGCCTCGCCGACGATCCGGTTGCCGACCCAGTCACCCAGCGCGGTGCAGGCCTCCGCGGTTCCCGGGGACACCGACCAGACCACGGTGAACGTGGTGTCACCGACGAGCACCGGCACGCCGTCACGGTCCTCCCAGGTGCCCGCGTCGACCACGTCGGAGTTGTCGGTGGACTGCAGAAGCGGTTCGCGGACCGCGGTCCAACCGGCCGGGCCCCCGGTCGCCAGGACGCCACTCAGCGCGGTGTCCCGCATCGTGGTGGCCGACGGCGGGTTGAGCCGGCCCCAGAGGACGAGCACCAGCACCACGGCCACCAGGACGCCGAGCGCGATGAAGGTCGCTTTTCGGCGGCGGCGAGGGGCCGGGGCCGGCGCGTCGACGGGCTGTTCGGTGCCGAGGTCACTCACCGCACCAGTGTCACCCGGCCGGGCAACCGGCGTCGGAGCGGGACTCGAGTTCGATGGCCATCGTTCCGCCGGGCGGCACCGTGACCGATTCCGATAGCGGCCGCCGGGTGATCGCGTTCGTGGCCGGTGCGGGCAGCGGCACCGTGCCCGGGGTCTCGCCGTGGTTGAACAGGAACACCAGGTCACCGCGGCGGACCGCTTCGACGTGCGGTGGCAGGCCGGGCAGCACCGGTGGCACGCCGGCCTCGGTGGCCACCCGGTCCAGCAGCCGGCGCAGCGCGTCGTCGTCCAGGCCGGGCGAGACGTACCAGGCGGTGCCGGCGCCGTGCCGGTGACGGGTGATCGCGGGGGCGCCGGCCAGCACGTCGCCGGCGTACCGGACCAGGGTCTCGGCGCCGGCCGTCTCGACCCGTTCACTCCAGCGCACGCCCTGGTCGCCGTTGTCGAGGGCGATCGTCGTACCGATCGGAAGCGGTCGCCACTCGACCACCCGGACCCCGAGGAAATCCCGGAAGGCGCCGGGATATCCGCCGAGACGGATCCGGCCGGCCGGGTCCGCGATCCCGCTGAGATGCCCGGTCACCAGATGTCCGCCGCTCGCGACGAAGTCGCGCAGCGCCGCCGCGACCTCATCCGACACCAGGTAGAGATGCGGCAGGACAATTATTTTGTACGCACTGAGCCCCGCCGCGAACCCGTCCCGCCCCGGGAAGACAAAGTCGGTGGCCACCCCGGAGGTCCACAGTGCCCGGTGTGCCTGCTGCACCGCCCCCAGGTAATCAATGTCGGCCGCCGGCAGCCCGCCCCCTTGCAGCGCCCACCACGACGGCGCGTCCCAGGCGATCGCCACCTGCGCCGGCACCGGCGCGGTCACCTGCCCGTCCAGCGCCTTGAGGGTCCGCCCCAGCCCGACCGCCTCCCGGAACACCGGACTGTCCGGGCCGGCGTGCGGCACCAGCGCCGAGTGGAACAGTTCGGCGCCGCCGCGCGGTTGCCGCCACTGGAAGTACATCGCCCCGCGCGAGCCCCGGGCCAGGTAGTTCAGGCTGTGCCGGGTGAGCCGGCCGGGCTCCTTGGCGTGCATCCGGCCGGGCGTGTAGATCAGGTTCGGCCCGGTCTCCATCAGCAGCCACTCGCCGCCGCCCGCCCAGCCCCGGGCCAGGTCGCCGCCGAACGCCGTCTCGGCCTCGGCGTTCCGGTCCGCGGCGGCCGGGTAGTGATCGACCGCAACGAGATCCATTTCGGACGCCCAGCGCGCGTGGTCGACGCTGACCCAGCCGCCCTGCACGAAGTTCGTGGTGACCGGGATGTCCGGGTTGGCCGCGCGGAGCAGGTCACGCTGCTCGACGTACGCGCCCAGCAGCTCGTCGGAGAGGAACCGGCGGAAGTCCAGCACCTGCGCCGGGTTCGGCAGGTACTGGGTGGCCCGGGGCGGCATGATCTGCGCCCAGTCGGAGTAGCGCTGGCTCCAGAACGCGGTGGTCCACGCGTCGTTCAAGGTGTCCAGGTCACCGTGCCGCTTCTGCAGCCAGCCGCGGAACGCCGTGGCGGTCAGGTCGCAGCGGCAGTCCGTGCCGTACTCGTTGTGCACGTGCCAGAGCGCCAGCGCCGGGTGCCGGGCGTAGCGCGCGGCCAGCTCGCCGGCGATGCCCCGGGCGGCGGCGCGGTAGGCCGGAGCGGACACGCAGTAGGTGTCCCGGCTCCCGTGGGTGAGGCGCACGCCGTCCGCGGTGACCGGCAGGCCCTCCGGGTGGGCCAGGGTGAACCAGGGCGGCGGCGAGGCGGTCGGGGTGGCCAGCGCGACCTTGATCCCACCGGCGTGCAGCTGATCCATGATCTGGTCGAGCCAGCCGAAGTCGAAGCGGCCCTCCTCCGGCTCCAGATGCGACCAGGCGAAGACGCCGAGCGAGACGATCGTGACGCCGGCTTGCCGCATCAGCGCGACGTCCTCGGCCCAGACCTCTTCCGGCCACTGCTCGGGGTTGTAGTCGCCGCCGAAGAACAGCATCGCACCACCTTGACTTTAGTTTTGATTCTAAACAAAGTAGGTGGCGTGAGCATCAACGTCAATCCGGCCTTCCACTCCCCGATCACCACGGACGACTGGGAGCACGCGCTGATCAGCGGGAACGGGCGGCAGGGCGCGCTCTGCTACGGCTCCCCCGCCGCGCTGCGCTTCACCCTCGCCCACGAGGCGGTGTTCCAGCCGGTCACCGAGCCGCTGCCGGCGCCGGACACCGCCTCGGCGCTGCCGCGCCTGCGGAAAATGCTGTCCGAGGGCCGGTTCGCCGAGGCCGCCACCGAGGTCGGCGACCTCGCGATCAAAGACCATCCGGGGTACGCATCGACGCGCTGGATCGACCCCCTGATCGGAACGGCCACCCTGACGTTCACCCCGGACCGGCCGGGGCCGGGCTGGTCGCGGGGCACCGACTTCCGCACCGGTGTCGTGGTGTCGGCGTGGGACGGGGTGACCTGCGAGGCGTTCGTGTCCCGCCCGGCCGACGCCCTGATCATCCGGGTCACCGGGTGCGGCGGGACGGTGTCGCTCGCCCCGATCGACGGCACCCCGGAACGCCCGATCGACGTGCGCGTCGACGACCTCGCGCTGACCGCCCGCTTCACCGGCGCGGACTGGCCGGAGGCGCTGCCCGGGTACACCGTGACGGCGCGCTCATGGCGTACCAGAAATGGGGTCTTGATCGTCGCCCGGACCACCCCCGGCCTGGAACCGGACGCCCTCCCTGATCTGCCTTCTTTTGATCAGCTGCTCGCCGCGCACGCGGCGGAGCACGGCGACCTGTTCGACCGGGTCCGCCTCGAGCTGCCCGACCCGCGCACCCAGCAGCTCTTCGACGCCGGCCGTTACGCGATCATCAGCAGCACCGGCACCCGCCCGCCGACCCTGCAGGGCGTCTGGAGCGGCACCTGGTCGCCGCCGTGGCGCAGCGCCTGGACGATCGACGGCAACCTGCAGGCCGCACTGCTCGCCGTGCACACCACCGGCACCCCGGAGCTGATGCCACCGCTCTTCGACCTGCTCGACGAGCTCCGCGACGACCTGCGCGAGAACGCCCGCCGCCTCTACGGCCTGCCCGGCCTCTACGCCCCGGCGCACCTCGGCACGCACGGCCGGCAGAACCACTTTGGACCGATCTGGTGCCTGACCTTCTGGACCGCCGGCGCGGCCTGGCTCGGCCGGCTCTACCTGGAGCACTGGCAGCACACCGGCGACGTGGACTTCCTGACCGATCGTGCCCTGCCCTACCTGCGCGAGGTCGCCGCGTTCCACCTGGCGTTCGCCGAGATCGTCGACGGCCGCGCCCGGTTCAGCCCGTCCTACTCACCGGAGAACCACCCGGGCAACACCGGCTCGCAGGCCACTGTGGACGCGACCCTGGACGTGCAGGCAGTCGGCGACGTGCTGCGTGCGCTGCTCCACCTCGACCCGGCGGCAGCCGACGCGCCACGCTGGCGCACCCTGCTGGACGCGCTGCCGCCCTACCGGATCACCGCCGACGGCGAGCTGGCCGAGTGGCTCGACCCGCGCTTCGACGACAACCACGCACATCGGCACTGCAGCCACCTCTACCCGTTCTATTACTCCGGCGACCCGGTGATCGAGGAAAATCCGGCGCTGCGCGCCGCGGCGGTCAAGGCGGTCCGCTCCCGGTTGCGGTGGTGGCTGAGCGAGGCCTCCGACGAGATGGGGTACGGCCTGGCCCTGCTCGGCGTCGCCGCCGCCCGCCTGGGCCTGGCCGCCGAGGCGCACGCCGCGCTGACCCGCATCTCGTCGGCCTACTGGCGCCCGAACCTGGTGCCCACCCACAACCGCGACCACATGTTCAACGTGGACCTGGCCGGCGGCCTGCCCGCCCTGGTCGCGGCCATGCTGCTGGCCAGCCGCGACGTACTCCCGGACGGCGTGGCCCGGCTGCGCCTGCTGCCCGCACTACCCGCCGAGTGGCCCACCGGGTGCGTCACCGGCTTGCTCGCCCGAGGCCCGGTCCGCGTCGACCTGTCCTGGGCACCGGACTCCTTGAAGGCCACGCTGACCTCCGCATCCCCT
The DNA here is from genome assembly GCF_001509495.1 of Actinoplanes awajinensis subsp. mycoplanecinus. NCBI lineage: Bacteria > Bacillati > Actinomycetota > Actinomycetes > Micromonosporales > Micromonosporaceae > Actinoplanes > Actinoplanes awajinensis. The sequence goes on from NZ_LLZH01000246.1 coordinate 91,037, forward strand.
CGAACCGCCGTGATCACCTGGCCAGGCGGCACCCGCACCGTCCCCCTCACCGCCAACACCCCGCTCCACCTGCACCTGCCGCTCTGACCCACCCC
>NZ_LLZH01000247.1:0-245 GCF_001509495.1 Actinoplanes awajinensis subsp. mycoplanecinus
TGAGCCTTTTCCAACCTGATCTTGCAGGTCAGCTCCGGTAGGCAGGGGGTGCTGATCGATGGGTGCGAGGCTCCAGGTAAGACAGCAAATCGACCAAAACCCGATGCCCCGACCGGGAGCCTCGCCATGCTGTCCTACCCCGCCACGATCCCGTTGTCCAGCCGGACCCTGAACCACCTCGCCGACCGCATCCGCAGCCACCGCCAGCAGCGCAAATCCCGATGGCGGCGGCTGAACCCCGGCCG
>NZ_LLZH01000248.1:0-242 GCF_001509495.1 Actinoplanes awajinensis subsp. mycoplanecinus
GTGTTGAGTTGACCGGTACTAATAGGCCGAGGGCTTAACCACCTCAAACTTTGTGCTACGCGTCCACTGTGTGATTCACAGCAAACGAACAACCACCCCGGGAAGCAGTTTTCGGGTTGCTGGTTGGTTCTACCGCTGACCGTTGTTTCGGTGGTCATAGCGGAGGGGAAACGCCCGGTTACATTCCGAACCCGGTAGCTAAGCCCTCCAGCGCCGATGGTACTGCACTCGGGAGGGTGTGG
>NZ_LLZH01000249.1:0-238 GCF_001509495.1 Actinoplanes awajinensis subsp. mycoplanecinus
CAACCCCTGTTCAACCTCTACGGAGAGGACCAGGCGCGATGAACCACAACTACCTGCTCACGTACGTCTACGACACCTCGACCGGTATCGCTTTCGGTAGCCGCGCTGTGTCGCTGGACGACCCGATCGCGTCCCCGGAGGACATCGAGATCCTGACCGAGGCCCTGGCCTACCAGGTCACGGCCCCGAAGATCCTGGCGTTCTCCCGCTTCGACGACAACGACGCCGTCGGAGGGCA
>NZ_LLZH01000250.1:0-237 GCF_001509495.1 Actinoplanes awajinensis subsp. mycoplanecinus
CAGAGCGGGCAGCTCAGCTCGCTGGGCGCCTGGGAGCTCAAGGGCGCCCGGCTGGCCGTCGACGAGTGGAACGCCGCGGGTGGCATCAACGGCCGGCAGGTCCAGCTGGACGTCTTCGACGACCAGGGTGACCCGACGACCGGTACGAACCTGGCTCGCAAGATCGACAGTGAGGGTTACCTCGCGATGATCGGTACTGCGGAGAGCGCGGTGACGATCGCGATGGCGCCGATCCTG
>NZ_LLZH01000251.1:0-237 GCF_001509495.1 Actinoplanes awajinensis subsp. mycoplanecinus
CAGGATCGGCGCCATCGCGATCGTCACCGCGCTCTCCGCAGTACCGATCATCGCGAGGTAACCCTCACTGTCGATCTTGCGAGCCAGGTTCGTACCGGTGGTCGGGTCACCCTGGTCGTCGAAGACACCCAGTTCGATCTGCCGGCCGTTGATGCCACCCGCGGCGTTCCACTCGTCGACGGCCAGCCGGGCGCCCTTGAGCTCCCAGGCGCCCAGCGAGCTGAGCTGCCCGCTCTG
>NZ_LLZH01000252.1:0-234 GCF_001509495.1 Actinoplanes awajinensis subsp. mycoplanecinus
CCTGCCCTGCGCGGTCAGCGCCGCCTCGACGTACTCGGCACCGAACCGGGCGAACCTGTCGCGGTGCTCGACCACGATCGTCGACACAGCCGGATCACGCAGCAGGGCGAGGAACTTCTTCCGGTGCCCGTCGAGCGCCGAGCCGACCTCGGTCACCACCCGGTCCACGGCGAGTTTCCGGCTCGTGGCCCATACCGTCACCCGGGCGACCTGCCGATCCAGGTCCGCATTCTG
>NZ_LLZH01000253.1:0-232 GCF_001509495.1 Actinoplanes awajinensis subsp. mycoplanecinus
ATCCACCGTTCGCCCTTGACAACTTAACCACAAAAAACAAGATGCTCGCGTCCACTGTGCAATTCTCAACCAACGACCAACCCACAACCCCATCCGCAACCCACCGAGACCGGAAAACCAGCTGGTATGAGTAGCGAGATTGTGCCTGGCATTGAAGACCAACCTGCCGGCTAAGCCGACCACGGTTGTTCTTTCAGATACCCAACAGGATGCTTGTTTTTCGCCAAGATTC
>NZ_LLZH01000254.1:0-231 GCF_001509495.1 Actinoplanes awajinensis subsp. mycoplanecinus
GGGTGACGAGATCGCCGGGGCGGTGGTGGGGATCGTGTCGGAGCTGACCGGTTATCCGCCGGATCTGCTGGATGTGGATCTGGATCTCGAGGCGGATCTGGGGGTGGACACGGTCAAGCAGGCTGAGGTGTTCGCGGCGGTGCGGGAGCGGTTCGGGTTGGCCCGGGACGAAACCCTCCAGGTGCGGGACTTCCCGACCTTGACGCATGTCGTCGGCTGGGTCCGGGACAA
>NZ_LLZH01000255.1:0-228 GCF_001509495.1 Actinoplanes awajinensis subsp. mycoplanecinus
ACGGTCGTGGTCGAAGACCTCAACGTGACCGGCATGCTCGCCAACCGCAGGCTGGCCCGGCACATCGCCGACGCCGGGTTCGCCGAGATCCGCCGCCAGTTGGCGTACAAAACCGCATGCAACGGTGTTCGGCTTCTTATAGCTGACCGCTGGTATCCCTCCAGTAAGACCTGCTCAGGCTGCGGCACGGTGAAAGCCAAGCTGGCCCTGTCCGAGCGCGAATACGCC
>NZ_LLZH01000256.1:0-226 GCF_001509495.1 Actinoplanes awajinensis subsp. mycoplanecinus
GGTCGAGGGCGAACCGGTACGCCTGGATCGTCGTCACGCCGGATCCTCGATGGCGGCTTCGACCGCACGGCGAGCACGGTTCGCGGCAGCACGACGGCCGTACAGCCGGGCGCACAGCGACGTCAACATCTCGGTCACGTCGCGGACCAAGTCGTCATCGACCTCGGCCGGATCGACGACGAGCAGGCGCCTGCCCTGCGCGGTCAGCGCCGCCTCGACGTACTCG
>NZ_LLZH01000257.1:0-91077 GCF_001509495.1 Actinoplanes awajinensis subsp. mycoplanecinus
GGGCCGGGGAGTGCGGCCGGTCGGGGGGCCGGGCGGTCTTTGAGGGCTGGCTGTGGGGCTGGTTCGGGCGGCTGGGGCGGGTTGGGAAGGGGGCCTGACCTGGGGTGCGGTTCTTCCGGTGGGGAATGCGATTCTCCTGTGACGCACGGCGAGTCGTGGCAGGCTAGCCTTTGTTATGGCAAATGCGACAAATGCCTCCCCTGATCCGGCGGCCGGTGCGAACCCGGCGGCCAGCGGTCGGCGTGCCCGCACCGAGCCAGTCCGCGGCCGCACTCAGCCGGCGCTGGGACGTGCCGAGCCGACCCGGGGGCGCAAGGAGACGACCCGGGGCCGTGTCGAGCCGACCCGGGCGAAGTCGACGTCCGCGGCCACCGCGACGTCGGCAAAGAGTGTTGTCACGGCGCGCGCCGACTCTGCGAAGAAGTCCACCCGCAAGGGCGTTGCCCTCGAGCCGATCAAGCCCGCGGCCACCAAGTCGGTGGCGGGCGGTGCGGGTGCCGGAAAGTCGGTGACGCCCGGCACCCCTGCTCGAAAGACGATCACGGCGGCTGCCACCGGAAAGCCGGCAACCGGCTCCGCCGGAAAGCCCGCCAAGGGAACAGCGGCGGGCAAGTCTGCTTCCGGAGCCGCCGCCGGGCGAGTGGCCAGCAGCGCGGCGACCGGAAGGACGGCTGGTAGCCGAGCGGCCGGCTCAGCGGTGACCGGTAGGACGGCTGGTAGTCGGACGGCCGGCTCAGCGGCGACCGGGAGGGCGGCTGGTAGTCGAGCGGCCGGCTCAGCGGTGACCGGAAGGGCCGTCGGCACTCGAGTGGCCGGCGGGGCTTCGGCCGGGCGGTCGGTTGTCGGCCGGGTGACTGGCGGGAGCGCGGCTGGGAAGTCGGCGTCCGGTGCGGCTGCCGGGCGGGTGACCAGCGGGTCTGCGTCCGGTGCGGCTGCCAGGTCGGCCGGGCGGGGGAGCGCGGGCAAGGTGAGCGCTGCCGGAACTTCCGGGAAGGCCACGATGGCCCGGACCGCCAAGGCTGCCCAGGCCGGTGACGGTGCGGCCGAGGCGCGGGCGGCACGGCAGGCTGCTGCGGAGGGCAAACCGGCGCGGAGCCGGGCGGTCCCGGCCGAGACGAGCACCGCCGCGAAGCCCCGCAAGATCCTGTCCAGCGACACGCAGGGGACCGCCTATGCCGCGACCCCGCGCAAGATCATCATCCGGGCCACCGGCTCGATCCGACCGGCCTTGCACGCCGCCGCGGACCCGGCGGAATCAACCACGCCCGGCGGCGGCCGCCATCGGCTGAACGCTGAGCCACACGAACCCTCAGTGGGCCGCCACCGGCTGCCCGCGGAGAGCCCGGCAACCTCGGGCGAGCCGCCGCTCCAACCGGCTGGCGATCCGGCGCCCATGCCGGACCCGTCCACCCGGCTGGTCGCGGCAGATCCGACATCCAGGCCGGTGCCGGGGGAGGACCGGGCCTTGGTGGCACCGGGAGAACCCGTTGCGGCGGGAGGAGGACTCCCGGACCGGTTGATGTCTCACATACCTGCGGGGGAGCCGCGAGCAGCGGACGACCCCCCGGCCCGGCACCGAGCCGACCAGCACCCCACCCACACTGCCGACGAACTGGAGCAGCCGCCCACCATGCGCCCGCGCCGCTCCGCCACACCGCAGCCCGCCGAGCCCCAGCCGCCGCTGCCGCCCGAAAGCCAGGCCGACGACTCGGCTGGACGCCATGCCGACAGCCAGGCCGGCGAGCAGGCCGCGACTCCGGCGGAAACGCCGGAGGTGACGCCGGTCCGGCACACCGGGGCCAAGCACGCGGCTCAGCCTCTGTCTGCTCGGCCGGTGGTCGATCCGGCGACGGGTCTGCCGCCCGGGATGACCCGCGGCATCCTGGAACTGGCCGCCGAGCGCCTGGCCGCCTCCCGTCCGGTCCCGCCGGCCGACGACGGGGCCGAGGGAGCGGAGCCCGGGCAGCCGGGTGACGAGGGCCAGCGGCCGTCGTCCCGGCGAGGTGGCCGGTCGGCCGGACTGCGTGCTCCGAGCGCCCCCGCTGCCGGGACCCGGCCTGGTTCGGGTTCCCGGCCGCCGCTGTCGTCCCGGCCGCCCGCGGGCCCGCCCGAGGCGGTCCGCCCGCCGACCACCCCGCTCGCCGCCGACCCCTACTTCCCGTCGGCCGCGAAACCGTCGGGCATGAAGCCGTCGGCCGCGAAACCGTCGGCCGCGAAGCCGTCAGCCGCGACGCCGTCGGGCACGAAGTCGCTGGGCGCAGAGGCAACGGGCGCGGAGGCAACGGGCATGGAGGCGACGGGCACGGAGGCAGCGCCCACCGCCCGCCGGCTTCGGGGCACCCGTCCGCCGATCGCCGAGCCGTTCGACGCCGCATCGGACCTGCGAGGCGAAGAAGGCGACGAGGGTCACGAGGGTTACGAGCAGGTGCTGCCCGAGCCGGAACTGCTGCCGGAACGCCCCACCCGCCGACGCCCGATCAACCGCCCGACCCAGCCCGCATCCCCGGCCCCACTCACCCAGCAGCCGTCCGCGGCCCGGCCCGCGGCGCCCCAGACCCTGCCCGCCGCCGCCCCGGAGCCGACATATCCGACACCAGCCGCGATCCCCGACGCCGGGATCCCTGATGCCGCGCTCCCCGGCACCGCGCTCCCCGATCCGGAGGCCGCAGGTCCGGAGCCCACGAGCACCGCAGACGGCACCCCCCTGGCGCTCGCGCACGACACCGCCGAGCTGCCGCACCTGACCGCCGAGCAAGCCCGCCTCGCCGAACAGGCCCGCTTCGCCGAGCAGGCCCAGCTGGCCGAGCAGGCCTACCTGGCCGAGCGAGCCCAACTCGCCCAGCAAGCCGGCCAAGCTCACCCCGCCGAGCGAACCCAGCAAGCCGGTCAATCTCACCCCGAGGCCCAGGAAACCGACTGGTTCTGGCCGACCACCGACCAGCCGATCGGCCTCCCGGAGAGCGTCCGCCTCCCGGCGAGCATCCCCGAGGGCCTGTGGCACCCCGCCGACGAGCACCCTGCCGACGAGCACCCCGCCGACGAGCAGCCCACGCGCGAGCAGCCGGTCTACACGGAACCTCCGGCCGCCGAACAGCCGGCCATCGAGCAGGCGATCACGCACCAGCCCAGCACGGCCGAGTCACCCGGCCAGATGCCGGTCGCGTTCCTGGACGCACGAGATGCTGCTCCGGACTCGATCCTCGAGATCGATCGGCCCGGCCCCGCCCCGGAGGACACCGACGGGCACGCCGAGATCCGCGCGAGGCTGTCCCCGTCCGGGCGCAAGCTGCTCCGGCGCCGCCGTACGGTGACTTTCATGGCGTACATCCTGGTTGTCGCCATGGTCTTGGTCGTCGGTCATGAGTTGCGGGATCGGCAGCGACCGACCGCTTCTGATCGCCAAGCCGCGCAGCGGTCGGCGGAACCTGCCGCACCGCAGCAGGATCAGGTCGGTCAGGCGCAGCAGGAGCCGGATGTGGCGGCGGAGACGGACCAGCGAGGCTCGGTGCAAGGTGCGGCCCCGGCCGCCGGGGAGTCGGCCGGCAAGGCCGGGGATTTCCGGTACGTCAAGACGCGCGGTCCGATGCTCGGCGAGTCCGGCAAACTGCACAAGTTCCGGGTGGCCGTCGAGGAGACCGTGACCGATGTCGAGCTGACCGATTTTGCCGAGTCGGTGGACAGCACCCTCGGTGACGACCGGAGCTGGATCGGCAGCGGCAAGCTGCGCCTGCGCCGGGTGCCGAAGTCCGATGGGGACGCCGAGTTCACCATCTACCTGGCCACGCCGGCCACGTCGGAGCGGATGTGCGCCACCGGCGGCCTGCACACCGAGGGTTTCACCTCGTGCCGGGTGCCGGGCAAGGTAGTGATCAACGCCGAGCGCTGGGCGACCGCGATCCCGGAGTACGAGGGCGAGCTCGACCAGTACCGCCAGTACGCCCTCAACCACGAGGTCGGCCACCAGCTCGGGCACGGTCACGAGGCCTGCCCCGGCAAGGGCAAACCGGCGCCGGTGATGCTGCCGCAGACGTACGGTCTGGAGGGTTGCGACCGCAACGCCTGGCCGTTCCGCAACGGCAAGCGGTATCAGGGCGAGCCGCGGCCGTAAATATTCCGCGATCCCGCATGTCGGGCCGGTGTCCGACGTCATGGGCAGATCAGCGCCGAACGAGCGACAATGGGCGGCGATCCTTACCACCGAACCCCGGGGAGTGAACTGTGGCTCTGCCCCCGCTCGTCGAGCCGGCTGCCGAGCTGAGCGTCGAAGAGATCCGTCGCTATTCGCGCCACCTGATCATCCCGGACGTCGGGATGGACGGGCAGAAGCGGCTGAAGAACGCCAAGGTCCTCGCCGTCGGCGCGGGCGGTCTCGGCTCGCCCACGCTGCTGTACCTCGCCGCGGCCGGCGTCGGCACGCTCGGCATCATCGACTTCGACACCGTCGACGAGTCGAACCTTCAGCGCCAGATCATCCATGGCGTCTCCGACATCGGCACGCCCAAGGCGGAGTCCGCGGCCCGGAGCATCGCCGAGGTCAACCCGCTGGTGAACGTGGTCATCCACAACACCGCGCTGGACCGCGACAACGTCAAAGAGATCTTCAGCCAGTACGACCTGATCGTCGACGGCACCGACAACTTCGCGACCCGGTACATGGTCAACGACGCTGCGGTCCTGCTCGGCAAGCCGTACGTCTGGGGTTCGATCTATCGGTTCGACGGTCAGGCGTCGGTCTTCTGGGAGGAGCACGGTCCCTGCTACCGCTGCCTCTACCCGGAGCCCCCGCCGCCCGGCATGGTGCCGAGCTGCGCCGAGGGCGGCGTCCTCGGCGTGCTCTGCGCGTCGATCGGCTCGATCCAGGTCAACGAGGCGATCAAGCTGATCACCGGCATCGGTGAGCCGCTCGTCGGCCGGCTGATGGTCTACGACGCCCTGGAGATGGAGTACCGCAAGATCAAGGTCCGCAAGGACCCGAACTGCGCGCTCTGCGGCGACAACCCGACCGTCACCGACCTGCTCGAGGACTACGAGGACTTCTGCGGCGCGGTCTCCGACGAGGCTCAGGAAGCGGTGACCGGCTCGACCATCACCGCCCGTGAGCTGAAGGAGTGGCAGGACTCCGGCAAGGACGTGTTCCTCGTCGACGTCCGCGAGCCGGCCGAGTGGGAGATCAACCGGATCCCGGGCGCGATCCTGATCCCGAAGGGCGACATCCTGTCCGGGGCGGCGCTGGCGCAGTTCCCGCAGGACCGGCAGATCGTGCTGCACTGCAAGTCGGGTGTGCGCTCGGCGGAGGCCCTCGCGGCTCTGAAGGCGGCCGGCTTCAAGGACGCCGTGCACGTTCAGGGCGGCATCGTGTCCTGGGTCAGCACCGTCGACCCGTCGCAGCCGACCTACTGATCGGACACTGCTGATCGGCATTGTTCACACTGGGGAGTATTGATCTTGACTCCCCAGTGTGACAGTTCGATCACCGAATCGGACCAATGCGACAGAAGGTCGATACGTCCCGCGAATCACAGCTTTGCCGGGTAACGTCTCCACCGTGGTCGATATCGATGCCGCGATCGGGTACGTAGTCGCCCATGGTGACCCGGTCGAACGTGCCCGCCTGTCCTACCTGAGGACGGGCCAACCGGCGTCTCCAGAGATCATCGATCGGATCTCCGGTGGGCAGATGGCCGAGGGCGGCTGGCCCGCCTCCGCCGACGGCCAGGTTCCCTCCGTCGACGCCACCTGCTTCCGCCTCGGCGAGCTCGACGACCTCGGCGGCCTGCAGGCCGGTCCGGTCGCGGAGCGGGCTCTGCAGTGGCTGGCCGGCTCCCAGCGCGCCGACGGCACCTGGCAGGAGCACGAGTCGCTGGCCGGCGAGGCCCCGGCCTGGGCGCTGCCCGGCGACCCGGAGGCCACGCTCTATCTGACCTCGGTGGCCGGCTTCTGGCTGACCGCCGCCGCGGTGGAGAGCGACGCGTACCAGACCCGCGGCCGCTACACCGACGTCCTGGCCCGCGCGGCCGGGTTCGTGGTCTCCCAGCTGCGGCCGGACGGCTCCTGGCCGTCGTTCCTGGCAGCCGGCTGGCACACCGCCGGCCTGCTGCACCAGCAGCAGTATTTCTACGAGTCGTCCCGGGTGCAGCTGGTCCTCGGCGAGCGCCTGCCGAACATGTCGCCGGCCGACGTCGCCGCGATGGCGTCCGCGCTGCGCCGGGTCAACCTCGGCGACGACTGGCTGCTGCGGAACGCGCGCAAGCGGCTGGGCGAGACGCAGCGGACCGACGGCGGGTGGGACAGCAACGAGGGCCCGGTCTTCGACGTCAACGTCACGCTGACGGCGCTGCGGGCCTGCCGCTGACCCCGGCCGGGAATAGCTCCCGGCCGAGGTCGCTCCTGGCTAGAACAGCTTGTACTTCGCGCGGGAGACGGTGAAGCCGTGCCCGCGCGCCGCTGCTGGGCGGGGAGGGTGGCGAGCGCCTTGGCCAGGGCGACCCGGTCCGGGCTGGGAGCGGAGGCGTACTCCTCGCGCTGCCGGCGCATGAACAGCGCGGCGGTACGGGCCCGGCGCCACTGGCTGGTCGCGAGGTTCCAAGCGACGCGGCGCACCCAGGCGCCCGGGTCGTCGTACCGGGAGACCGTCCGAAGGCGGTCCGACGTCAGTCACCCCGTCGGCTGGGCCCCCGCTGCGCACCGTAACCACTCGTTCCTCGTTCCCCTCGACGACCGTCGTTCTCGGCCGGTTCGGGGATCACACGCGCATGGTGCGAGGGAGGTTGCAGGGAAGTTTGAATAGCTTTCAGCCTCGCGTGTGGCCGTTCCCGGTCACTACGTACTTTGTGGAGGTCAGCTCGGGCAGGCCCATCGGCCCGCGGGCGTGCAGCTTCTGCGTGCTGATCCCGATCTCGGCGCCGAAGCCGAACTCGCCGCCGTCGGTGAACCGGGTCGACGCGTTCACCACCACCGCGGCCGCGTCCACGCCGGCCACGAACCGGCGGGTCGCGCCGAGCGACTCGCTCACGATCGCCTCGGTGTGGCCGGTGCCGTACAACCGGATGTGGTCCATCGCGTCGTCCAGCGAGTCCACGACCGCGACCGAGATGTCCGCCGAGAGATATTCGGTGCCCCAGTCGGCCTCGGTGGCGGCGACCACCGCGTCGTTGAACCCGGCGACCCGGGCGTCGCCGTGCACCGTGACGCCCGCGTCGAGCAGCGAATCCAGCACCAGCGGCAGGAACGCGTCGGCGATCTCGGTGTGCACCAGCAGCGACTCGGCCGCGTTGCAGACCGAGTTGCGCTGGGTCTTCGAGTTCATCGTGATCGCCAGGGCCTTCTCCAGGTCGGCGGCGGCGTCCACGTACACGTGGCAGTTGCCCACCCCGGTCTCGATCACCGGCACGGTGGACTGCTCGACGACCGTCCGGATCAGGTCGGCGCCGCCGCGCGGGATCAGCACGTCGACCAGGCCGCGGGCCCGCATCAGTTCCTTGACCGAGTCGCGGGTGGTGGCGTCCAGCAGCTGGATGGTGTCGGCCGGCAGACCGGCGTCGGCGACCGCCTTGCGCAGCACCGACACGATCGCGGCGTTCGACGAGAAGGCCGAGCGGGAGCCGCGCAGCAGGGCCGCGTTGCCGGACTTCAGGCAGATGCCGGCGGCGTCCGCGGTCACGTTCGGCCGGCCCTCGTAGATCATGCCGACCACGCCGAACGGCACCCGGACCTGGCGCAGCTCCAAGCCGTTGGCCAGGGTGGAGCCGCGCACCACGTCACCGATCGGGTCGGGCAGGGCGGCGAGCTGGCGCAGGCCGTCGGCCATCGCGGCGACCCGCTCCGGGCTCAGCGCGAGCCGGTCGATGATCGCCTCGGAGGTGCCGTTCTCCCGGGCGGTGGTGATGTCCACGGCGTTCGCCGCGACGATGTCATCGGCCCGCTCGACCAGGCGGTCGGCCATCAGCAGCAGCGCCGCGTCCTTCTCCGCGCGGGTGGCTCCGGCCAGGTCGATGGCGGCGATCCGGGCTGCGGCCGCCTGCTCCAGCACGCTCATGACAAACCTTTCAGGGAGTCTCAGAGGAGGACGAGGTCGTCGCGGTGGACGACCTCTCGTTCATAGCCCGGCCCGAGCGCCGCGGCCAACTCCGGGGTGGAGCGTCCGAGTAGCGCGGGGATCTCCACGGCGTCGTAGTTGACCAGCCCGCGGGCCACCGGCGTGCCGGAACCCGCGTCCACCAGGTCGACCGGGTCGCCGGCCGCGAACGACCCGTCCACCGCGGTGATCCCGGCGGCCAGCAGCGACTTGCGCCGGGCCACCACCGCGGCCACCGCGCCCTCGTCCAGGTGCAGGCGGCCGCGCGGCGCGGTGGCGTGCGCCAGCCAGTACAGCCGGGCGGCGGGCCGGGTCGCGGCGGCCTCGAAGAGCGTGCCCACCTCGTCGCCGGCCAGCGCGGCCGAGGCCAGCGGCGCGGCGGTCAGCACCACCGGGATGCCGAAGCCGGTGGCGATCCGGGCCGCCTCGACCTTGGTGACCATGCCGCCGGTGCCGACGCCGGCCTTGCCGGCCGCGCCGATCGTCACCCCGGCCAGGTCGGCGTCGCTGCGGACCAGCGGGATCCGCACCGAGGCCGGGTCGGACGGGCTGCCGGTGTAGAGCGCGTCCACGTCGGAGAGCAGCACCAGCAGGTCGGCGTCGACAAGCGCGGCGACCAGCGCGGCCAGCCGGTCGTTGTCGCCGAACCGGATCTCCTCGGTGGCCACCGTGTCGTTCTCGTTGACGATCGGCAGCGCGCCCAGGTCGAGCAGTTTGCGCAGCGTCCGATAGGCGTTGCGGTAGTGCGCCCGCCGGGTCACGTCGTCGACGGTGAGCAGCACCTGGGCCACGGTCAGGCCGTGCCGGGCGAAACCGGCGGTGTATCGCCCGATCAGCAGGCCCTGGCCGACCGCGGCGGCGGCCTGCTGGGTGGCCAGGTCGCGCGGGCGGCGGCGCAGCTGCAGCGGGGCGAGCCCGGCGGCGATCGCGCCGCTGGAGACCAGGACGACCTCACGACCCGCGCCGGCCAGCCCGCCCAGGACGTCGACGAGGGTGTCCAGCCGCTGATCGTCGATGCCGCCCGACGCGGTGGTCAGCGAGGACGACCCCACCTTGACCACGATCCGGCGCGCACCGGTCACCAATTCCCGCACCCGGCCCATTGTGCTCGGCCGCCTCGCGAAGATCCGTGTCCGATCCCATATCGTGGCCGGTGATGACACCGGAGGAGTACACCGAAGCGGTCCTGGCCCTCGTCGAGAGCATCCCGGAGGGCAAGGTGATGTCCTACGGGGCGGTCGCCGACGCGCTGGCCGAGCGGTCCGGGCGCAACTCGCCCCGGCTGATCGGCGGCATCATGGCCCGGCACGGCGGCGGGGTGCCGTGGCACCGGGTGGTGAACAGCGCCGGCCGGATGCCACCCGGCCACGAGCAGGAAGCACGGGCGCGACTGCTGGCCGAGGGCGTACCGTTGCGCGGCGACCGGGTAGTGATCGACAAGGCCGGGTGGACACCTGATGAAGACCGGACAGGCGAGTAAAACCGCGTACAGCGCGGCGCGGTATCGCGCTGCGCACCAGGTGCTGGAGCAGGGCTCGATCTTCCGAGACCCGCTCGCCCTGCGCATTCTCGGCGGTGACGCGGAGGAGCTGCTGGCGGACGCGCCCCGGCGAGGGATGCGGCTGTTCATCGCGGCCCGGCACCGGTTCGCCGAGGATCACCTGGCGGCCGCGGTGGGCCGTGGGGTGCGGACCGCGGTGGTGCTGGGCGCCGGGCTGGACACGTTCGCGTACCGCAACCCGCACCCGGCGCTTCAGGTGATCGAAATCGACCACCCGGACACGCAGGTGTGGAAGCAGCAGCGGCTTGCCGAGGCCGGGGTGAGCCGCCCGGCGAGCTTGCGCTACCTCGGCGTCGACTTCGAGCGGGAGAGCCTGGCCGACCGGCTCGACCTGGACGAGCCCGCGTTCTTCCTGTGGCTCGGGGTGGTGCCGTACCTCTCGGCCGAGGGCTTCGCCGCGACCCTCAAACGGGTCGCCGACCGGCCCGGCAACGAGGTGGTCTTCGACTATGCCCAGTCGCCGGAGCGGATGCCGGCCGCGCGCCGGGCCGCCCTGGAGGAGCGGGCCGCCCGGGTCGCCAAGATCGGCGAACCGTGGCTCACCTTCTTCGAGCCCGAGGAGATCGCCGCCGATCTCGCCGGTCACGGCTTCGGCGAGATCGAGGACCTGGGCCCGTCCGGCCTGGCCGCCCGCTATTTCGACCGCCCGGACGTCCCTCCGGAAACCGCCGGCGGTCACGTCCTGCACGCCCGCCGATAAAACCCTTTCCGGTACGAGCGAGGAGCCCCCGCGTCAGGCCTATCGGCCCACGCCCTGGCGCGTCCCGCTCGGCGTCCCGGCCGATCCGGGCCGCGGCGCGGGTCCGGGTCACCCGCGCGAGCGCGGCCTCGCGCTGATCCAGGCCACGGCGCGGGTCGGGATCACCTCAGGCCCGCGAACGCCGCCGTCGCGCGCATCTGCCACTCGAAGAAGCCCCGCCGGTCCTCGTCGATCGAGTTGTTCAGCTGGCCGTACAGCTCCGTGCTGATCGCGCCGCAGAGGTGCACGAAGCCGTACATGGTCGCGCCGACCAGGTGGGCCGGGACGTCCGGGCCGAACTGCGCCGCGACGGCCGCCAACTCCTCGCCGAACCGCCCGGCCGGCTGCCCCGGCACCGCGGGGAGCTCTCCCGCGGCGAGCGCGTCCCGCAGCACCCCGGCCAGCAGCATGATCACCCGGATCGCCGACTCGATGGTGTCCTGCGGGGCCTCGTACCCGGGGACCGGGCTGCCGTAGATCAGCGCCCACTGGTGCGGGTTGGCCACCGCCCAGTCGCGGACCGCGTGCGAGATCGCCACCCAGCGCTCGGCCGGGGCCACCGCCGGCGACGAGGCCACCGTCGCGGCTGCGTCGGCCCGAGCCGCCGCCGCGCCGACCGCCTCGTACGCGTCAATGATCATCGCCGTGAGCAGCTCGTCACGGCTGGCGAAGTAGCGGTACACCGCGGACGAGGCCATCCCGAGATCGCGGGCGACGGCCCGTAACGAAAGGTTCGCCCCGTCGGTTGCCAGGTGGCGCTGGGCCACCTGCTTGATCTCTTCGGTCATCTCGGCCCGGACCCGGGCGCGCAGGTTGGCGGCAGTCATGGGAACCAGTGTGCCACGACGAGAGCACTGCTCTTGCACGGCGGCGAGAAACGTGTAATCGTTGTCCTCAACAGAGAGCACTGCTCGCAAAGGAGAACATCATGACGCACGTGATCATCGGTTCCGGTCCGATCGGCTCCGGGGTGGCCCGGATCCTGGCCGGGCAGGGCGAGCAGGTCCGGATCATCACGCGCAGCGGCAGCGGCCCGGAGCACCCGCTGATCGAGCGGGCCACCGCTGACGCGTCCGACGCACGCCGGCTCACCGAGCTGTCCCAGGACGCCGAGGTGATCTACAACTGCGCGAACCCGAAATACACCGAGTGGGCCGACAAGTGGTTCCCGATGAACAACGCGATGATCGCCGCGGCCAAGGCGTCCGGCGCGGTCTACGCGATCACCGGCAACCTGTACGGCTACGGACCCCAGCCCGGTGGCCGGATGACCGAGGACAGCCCGCTCGCCGCCACCGGCCGCAAGGGCCGGATCCGGATCAAGATGTGGCAGGACGCCCTGGCCAGCGGGGTCCGCACCATCGAAGCCCGCGCCTCGGACTACATCGGCGCCGGCGCGGTCAGCACGATCTCGGCCGTGCTGCTGCCCGCGATCAATTCCGGTCGCGCGGCCTGGGCGCCGGCGAACGTCGACCTGCCGCACACGTTCAGCTACACCGGTGACATGGCCCGGACCCTGGTCACGCTGGCGCGCGACGCGCGGGCGCACGGCCAGGCCTGGCACGTGCCCTCGCCCGCGCCGGTCTCGTTCCGGCAGCTGGCCGCGCGGTACTGCGAGCTGGCGGGTGTGCCCCAGGTCAAGGTGCACAGCCTGCCCCGGTTCGTGATGCGCACGGCCGGTGTCGCCGTGCCGATCGCCCGCGAGCTGGCCGAGATGGACTACCAGTTCTACGCGCCGTTCGAGATGGACAGCTCGCGCACCGAGCGCACGTTCGGCCTCACCCCGACCGACCTGGACGTGGCCCTGCGCGAGACGGCTGCCGACGCCGGGGCGACAGCGGCCCGCAAGATGTGAGCGCAGGAAAAGCCCGCGAGATGTGACGACCGATCAGAGCAGCAGACCGACGCCACCGCGCCGTGGGTCACCGGCCGCACCGGCCTGGCCCACGGCGGTGACGCCGCCGAAGTAGTGGTTCAGGTCCGGCCACTCGACCACCTGCCACCCGGCGGCCCGCAGCGCGGCCAGCTCGGCCGGATCGCAGCCGTACTCCGCATGGATGGTGTCCTCCACCGCGTGGAACCGGGGCCGGGCGATCGCGTCCGCCACGTCCAGCCCGTCCACCAGCACCCCGAGCAGCGTGTCCACCAGCGCCGTACGGATCCGGGACGCTCCCGCCGACCCGGCCGCCACCGCCAGCCCGTGATCCGGCCCGACCACCACGAGCGGGCACATGTACGACGACATCCGCCGCCCCGGCACCAGATCGTCGGTGAGCAGCTCTCCCTCGCCGAGCATCGAGTTGAGGTTTATCCCCAGCCCGGGCAGCCACACCCCGGCGCCCAGCCCGAGCGTCGTGGTGATCACGCAGGCGTTGCCCTCCGGGTCGACCACCGAGACGTTTGTGGTGTCGCCGAGTCGCTGCCCCCCGATGTTCCGCAGCGCCGAGGCCACCCCGACGGCCCGGCCCGGCCGGGTCAGGTCGAACGGCAGCGCGCCGATGGTGTCCACCGTCCGATTCAGGTCATGCCTGGCGCACACGCGGTATCCGGCCAGCTCGGCGTGGTCCACCGGCGCCTCGGCGACCCGGTAGCTGGACAGGTCGGCCGGTCCGAGCGTGCCACCGGCCGCGCGCACCGTGGTCACCATCAGATCCGCGTACTCCCCGGTGTAGAACACCTCCGGGCCGTCCGTCGCGAGAGCGTCCATGGCGGTGGACAGGCCCTGGTGGAAGAGCAGTTCGTCGCTCTCCAGCAGCCGGCCGCCCGGCTGGTACGGCGTCGCGCCGGCGCCGTACGCCAGGGCCGGCGCGCACGATCTCAGGGTCTGCGCGTGCGCGGCCGGCAGCAGCACGCCGGTCCGGGCCAGGCCGGCCGCCGGGGCGACCACCTCGGGCCAGGGCAGCCGGCCCCAGCGCCGGTGCACCTCGCCGAGCCCGGCCGGCACGCCCGGCACCGCCACGCTGGCCCCGCCGATCGAGTAGATCTGTGGCAGCCCGCCGAAGAACACGTCGACTGCGACCATCGGTTCCGGCTTCCGGTCGTTGTCCAGGCCTGGCACCGCGACGAAGAAGTCCAGGCAGGTGACTTCGCCGGTGCGCGCATCGAAGAACGTGGCGAACCCGCCGCCACCGATCCCGGTGTAGATCGTCTCGGCGACGCAGCAGGCCAGGACCGCGGCGACCGCCGCGTCGGCGGCAGAGCCGCCCGCTTCGAGGATCCGCACCCCGGTGCGAGCGGTTGCCGGATGGCTCGCGGCGACGCCGGCCGCAACGCTTTCCATGCGAGCGAGCGTAGGCGGGAAGACCCGATCATGGTTACGATGCGCGTCGATGACGCCCGCCGGTCCCTCTCCCGTGGTAACCCAGGCGAGTGGCCTGCCCAGACGTGTTTTGGCTGGGTATGCCCTCGGGTCCCTGGTCGCGGGCGCCTTCGGTACGGTGCCCGGATTGTTGCTTCTGCCGTATCTGACCGACACGCTGGGTGTCGCGGCGGGCGTATCCGGCCTGCTCGTGCTGCTGCCGAAGGCGTGGGACGTGGTGGTCAACCCGCTCGCCGGGCGGCTCTCCGACCGCAGTGGCACTCGCCGTCCTTTCCTCCTTGTCGCGGGACTATTGCTGGGCGTACTGTTTGCGGCCATCTTCGCGGCGCCGTTCGCGGGTGGCGCGGCGTCCGGTGGTTACGTCGCGATCGCCTTCCTCACGGCCGCCACCGCTTACGCGTTCTTCCAGGTCCCGTACGTCGCGATGCCCGCCGAACTCACCGACGGCTACGCGGAGCGGACCCGCCTGATGACCTGGCGGGTCGCGGTTCTGGCCCTGGCCATCCTGATCTCCGGGGCGCTGGCGCCGCTCGTCGTCGAGGCGACCGGCGGCGGCCGGATCGGACACCGGTGGTCCGGGTTGTTCGTCGGCCTGCTGATCGTCGTGGGCACTCTGGCGACCTTTTTCGGTACGCGTGGAGCCGAGTCCCGCACCGCTCGGGACGCCGAACCGAGCCTCGTCGCCCAGCTCCGGGTCGCCTCCGCCAACGCGCCGTTCCGGGCGCTGCTGCTGTGCTGGATCGTGCAGGCCGCCGGGATCGGCACGATGCTCGCCGGCGTCCAGTTCTTCGCCGACCACGTGTTGCGCCAGGACGCCGGTGGGACGTTCCTCTTCGCCGCGTTCGTCGGACCCGCGCTGCTGGTCATGCCGCTCTGGACGGCGATCGGCAAGCGCCACGGCAAGCTGCGCTCACTGATCGCGGCCTCGCTGCTCTTCGCGACCGGCGCGTTGGTCCTGCTCGCCTCCCCGGCACTGCCCGCGCTCGTCGTCTACCTGGTCGTCGCGCTGATCGGCGCCGGGTACGCGGGCCAGCAGGTGTTCGCGATGTCGATGCTGCCGGACTGCATCGCCTATGACACCGCGCGCACCGGCCGCCGCCAGGCCGGCGTCTTCACCGGGCTGTGGACCGCCGGGGAGACCCTCGGCCTGGCCCTCGGTCCCGGCATCTACGCCCTGGTCCTGCAGGTTTTCGGTTACGTTTCGTCGGCGACCGGCGAGGCCGCGGCGCAGGACTCGACGGCCCGGCTCGGTGTGCTGCTCGGCTTCACCATCATCCCGGCGGTGCTGGTCGGCGTCGCGGTGCTGCTGCTGCGCGGGTACCAGGAGAGGATCGCGAAATGATCGACGCGCTTCCCGCGAAGGGTGTGCCCGCCGACCAGATCCTGGCCGAGTTGCGGGCGTTGCGCGGCGGCGACCTGCCCACCCACGGCGGCCGGCTCTTCGCCTACGTCTACGACCCGGCCCTGGACGGCCTGGACGAGCTGGCCCGCGCCGCGCACGCCGTCTCCGCCTCGGTCAACGGGCTCGACCCGACCGCGTTCCCGTCCCTGCTCGCGATGGAGAACGCGCTGGTCGGGGCGGCCGCCAAGCTGCTCGGCGGCA
Source organism: Actinoplanes awajinensis subsp. mycoplanecinus (assembly GCF_001509495.1). NCBI lineage: Bacteria > Bacillati > Actinomycetota > Actinomycetes > Micromonosporales > Micromonosporaceae > Actinoplanes > Actinoplanes awajinensis. Next base: position 15,297 of record NZ_LLZH01000257.1, read on the forward strand.
ACGCCGGCACGGTCGGCAGCGTGACCAGCGGCGGCACCGAGTCACTGATCCTCGCGGTCAAGGCGGCCCGGGACGCGCACCCCGAGGTGGCGAACCCGAGGCTGGTGGTGCCGTCCACCGCGCACGCCGCGTTCGCGAAGGCCGCGCACTACCTGCGGGTCGCGCTTGACGTCGTACCAGTAAAAGATCTTCGGGCGGACCCGGCGGCGATGGCCGCCGTGATCGGACCGGAAACCGTGCTGATCGCGGCCTCCGCCCCGTCCTACGCGCACGGTGTGGTCGACCCGATCCCGGAGATCGCCGCGATCGCGGAAGAACGCGGCGTGCGGTTCCACGTCGACGCCTGCTTCGGCGGCTGGATCCTGCCCTACCTGCGGCGGCTCGGCGCCGACCTGCCGGACTTCGACCTGAGCCTGCCCGGCGTCACCAGCATCTCGGTCGACCTGCACAAGTACGCCTACGCGCCGAAGGGCGTGTCGATCCTGCTGCACGCGACCGAGGAGCTGCGCCGCCCGCAGTACTTCGCCTACGCGGACTGGCCCGGCTACACGATGATCAACCCGGTGATCTCGTCCACCCGCTCCGGCGGCCCGATCGCCGCGGCCCTCGCCACGCTGCGCTCGATCGGCGACGAGGGATATCTCGGCCTGGCGGCCTCGACCCGGGAAGCGGTCCGCATTCTCAGCGACGCGGTCACGGCCGTCGACGGCATTTTCCTGTACGCGCCGGCCGAGACCAGCGTGGTCTGCCTCGGCTCGGACGGCGTCGACCTGTTCGTGCTCGCCGACGAGCTGGCCGCGCGCGGCTGGCACACCCAGCCCCAGATGGCGTACCGGGAACTCGAACCCACCATCCACCTGACGGTGACCGCCGCTGTCTGGGCCACCGCCGAGTCGTTCGCCCCGGACCTGGCCGACGCCGTCGCGGCCACCCGCGCCCGCGGCCCGATCGCACTGCCGGACCTGCCGCCGCTCACCCCGGAGATGATCACCCCGGCCCTGGTCGCCGAGCTGGCGGCCGGCCTGGGCCTGGGCGGCGGCGACTTCAGCCGGATGGCCCCGGTGAACGCCCTGCTGAACGCGGCACCGCCGGACCTGCGCGAGGCGTTGCTGACCGGCTTCCTCAGCCTCCTGCAGCGCCCGGCCGCGCTGACCGAGCCCGACCCGGATGCGTTAGGTTGACCCGATGGCCCTACCTGGAGTGCTCGGTGAACCCATCCGGTTCGTGCTGAACTGGGGTCGCCGCTATTCGCTCTGGGTCTTCAACTTCGGCCTGGCCTGCTGCGCGATCGAGTTCATCGCGTCCAGCATGAGCCGGCACGACTTCATGCGGCTGGGCGTCATCCCGTTCGCGCACGGCCCGCGCCAGGCCGACCTGATGGTCGTCTCGGGCACGGTCACCGACAAGATGGCGCCGGCCATCAAGCGCCTCTACGACCAGATGCCCGAGCCGAAATACGTCATCTCGTTCGGCTCCTGCTCCAACTGCGGCGGCCCGTACTGGGATTCGTACTCGGTCACCAAGGGCGTCGACCAGATCATCCCGGTTGACGTCTACGTCCCGGGCTGCCCGCCCCGCCCGGAAGCCCTGCTGCACGGCATCCTCCGCCTGCAGGAGAAAATCGCCGCCGAGCAGTCCGGCCCGGGCGGCGTCTCCCGCCCGGACCCCCTGGCCAAGGACGCCGCCACCCTGACCGCCCCCCTGATCCCCCGCCCCACAGCCTGACCCCCCCCGGCGTGTGAAGTTGTGGTGCGCTCCGCACCCAAACTCCCCACGCTGTGTGTGTTACCCCCTTGTGTGTGAAGTTGTGGTGCGGTCCGCACCCAAACTCCCCACGCTGTGTGTGTCACCCCCTTGCGTGTGAAGTTGTGGTGCGCTCCGCACCCGAACTCCCCACGCTGGGTGGGGACGAGATGGGGTTCGGGGTGGCTCGGCCGGGCTAGCGTGATCGGCATGAGCGAAGCGTCTCGTGCTGACTTCATCGTTGACGTGCTGGCCCGTGAGTTCGGCGAGCTGATGGCGATCGACCCGGCGGCGTTCCGCCGCAAGTTCCGGAAGATGGCGGCGTCGCCGTTCGCGTTCTACCGGGGCAGCGCGTCGCTGTTCTACGCCGATCAGGTCGGCGACTACCACGACGACAGTTATCTCGACGAGCGGACCAGCCGGGTGTGGATCCACGGTGACCTGCACGCCGAGAACTTCGGCACCTACATGAACTCGTCCGGCCGGCTGGTCTTCAACGTCAACGACTTCGACGAGGCGTACGTCGGGCCGTTCTCCTGGGATCTGAAGCGGTTCTCCGCGAGCGTCGCCCTGATCGGGTATTCCAAGGCGCTCTCCGACGAGGACATCACCGCCCTGGTCACCGCGTTCGCGGCGGCATATCTGACCGAGCTGCGGGCGATCGCGCGCGGCGGCGACGACGCGATCGGCTCGATCACCCTGGAGAACGCGACCGGGACGCTGCGCCGGGTGCTGCAGGAGGCCCGGCTCAACACCCGGGTCGACCTGCTCGACGCGCAGACCACGGTCGACGACTACGAGCGCCGGTTCTCGCTCGGCGACGGGGTCTACGAGGTCGACGAGGACGTGGCCGCGCAGGTCACCGACGCGTTCCAGCGGTACCTGGGCACGCTGCCGGAAGCCGGCCGGCCGATCGCCACGCACATCAAGGACATCAAGCTGCGCAAGGGTGTCGGGATCGGGTCGGCCGGGCTGCCGTCGTACAACCTGCTGCTCGAGGGGCACACCGAGGCGCTGGAGAACGACGTCGTCATCTACATGAAGCAGGCTCAGGCGCCGGCCGTGGCGCGGTGGGTCGACGACGAGCGGGTCCGGTCGTATTTCCAGCACCAGGGTCACCGGACCGCCGAGTCGCAGCGGGCACTGCAGGCGCACGCCGACCCGTGGCTCGGGTTCACCGAGCTCAACGGGGTCGGGCAGCTGGTCGCCGAGGTGTCGCCGTACGCCGCGGATCTGGACTGGTCGGACGTCAACGAGCCGGACGAGCTGGCCGGGGTGGTCGCCGACCTGGGCCGGGCGGTGGCCCGGATGCACTCGGTCGCCGACGACGAGTCGAGCCACGACCTGGTCGACTTCTCGACCGAGGAGGCGATCGTCGCGGTGGTCGACAAGGACGAGGCCGGTTTCGTACGGCATCTGGTCGAGTTCGCGCACAAGTACGGCGACCAGGCGCGCGAGGACCACCAGGACTTCGTCGACGTGTTCCGCAACGGCCGCATCCCCGGCCTGTAGGGCGGGTCAGCGGCGGACGACGCGTACCGCCACCCCGGCCTGCCCCCGAGCCTCCAGGTTGGTGCTCGTGTCGACGATCGTCGCCTTGGTGCCCTTCGGCATGGTGAAGTCGATGGTCTCGGGGGTGGCGGTGCCGAGGGGGCCGTCGGAGCAGCTCATGCCGAGCGTCTTGACCGGCTCGGTGATGAAGCCGGGGTTGCCGGGCTCCTCCCGGCCGACAGCGATCGTGAGGTACCCGGCTCCGACGCAGGCCGCGATGAGCCGGTAATTCCCGGGACCCATCGTCGCGTCGGTGAGACCGGAGCCCCCGCTGCTGGTGATGAAGTCCGACATGGTGGACACCTCGCCGGCGGTGCCCGCAGCTCCGATCGCGTCGGTGGCGGCGGTCCGCAACCGATCCTGTGAGCCGGAGCCCATCTCGATCAGGTAGGCCACCGCGGTGCGCCCCGTCGCCACCGCGTTCGGACGGACGTCCACGAGGACGTCCGTGCGGCCCACGAGATCCGGCTCGCCGACGGTCAGCGGAACGGAGATGACGGCCGGCGTCGCCGAACAGGTCAGGGTGGTGACGCTCCCGGCCACCCGCACGTCCGCGTGGCCCTGCGCGCCGACGCAGACCATCTTGACCAGGTAGTCGCCGGTGACGAGCTGGTGTGTCACGTGGAAGGCCTGGCCGAAGGAGTGGCCGAGCAGCGTCTCGTCCGGGGTCAGGCCGACCCGTTCGGCTGCCTGGGCGGCCAGCGCGTCCCGTTCGGCATTGGTCAGCGTCGCGGGCGTGGGCGCGCTCGTGGTCAGGTGCGCCGGGACACCGAACCCGAGGCCGGCGGCCACCAGCACCGCCAGCCCGGCGGTCACCACCGCGGTCCGCCGGTGGCGCCGGCGCCGGACCGTGCCGCGGGCCGCTTCCACGCCCGGCGGGACGATCCGCGGCATCGTCTCGGAGCGCAGGTCGGCGAAGAGTCGCTCGAGTTGGTCGGTCATCGCTCGCCTCCGAGGGGTTCGGTCAGGTTGAGCTGGGTGGCCATCGCCGCCCGGCCGCGGTGCAGCCAGGACTTCACGGTCCCCTCGGCGACACCGCACCGGTGGGCGACCTCGGTGACCGGCATGTCGGCCAGGTAGTGCAGGACCAGGGCGCGGCGCTGGTTGCCCGGCAACCCGGCCAGCGCGGCGATCAGCGCCACCCGGTCCGGTTCGGGGCCGTCGGCCCACGGCTCGGCGGTCGGTTGCCGGCGCAGGAAACCGACGGCGGTCCGAGCCCGGCGCCAGCGGCTGACCGCCAGGTTCCAGGCGACCCGGCGGATCCAACCCACCGGATCGTCGTACCGGGAGACCTTGCGCCAGCGGGCGAGAGCCCGGCAGAACGCCTCCTGTACGACGTCCTGGGCCTCCTGCCGATCGCCGAAATACGCGAACAACTGCACGGTGAGGTCGGCGTAGTGGGCGGCATAGACCTCGTCGAACGTCGGCGGGTCACGGTGCACGGCGCTCGACGTCTCCGATCGGTGTTCGACGCTGGCTGTCACGACGACTACACGCGCGTGCCCGCCGGGAGGTTGCAGACGTTCGCCGGATCATAGGATGACGGGCATGACGCCCGAAGAGGTCGGAGAGCGGCTGATCCACCTGCTGGAGACGGACGATCCGGCGCAGGGAGCGGTCGCCGCGGGTGTGTCCGGCGGCGGCCCGGGTCACGCCCGGGCGGTGGTCGACGTGCCGGTCGCCCGCTGGTGGCACGCCGCCACGATCGCGCACGATCCCGGTGCGCTGGGCTGCGACTTCTTCGACTGGTTGTCGGCCGTCGACGAGGGCGACGACGGGTTCGACGTGATCGCCCACCTGTGGTCGACCCGGCGTCGGCACGGTGTGCTGCTGCGCGCCCGGGTGCCGCGGGTCGACGCCGAGGTGGAGTCGCTGGTGGACATCTATCCCGGCGCGGCCTGGCACGAGCGGGAGACGTACGAGATGTTCGGCATCGTCTTCGCCCGGCACCCCGATCTGCGCCCGCTGCTGCTGCCGCCGGAGTTCGAGGGGCACCCGCTGCGCAAGGAGTTCATCCTGGCCGCCCGGGTGGCGAAACCGTGGCCGGGCGCCAAGGAGCCGGGGGAGTCCGAGGCCGGTACGGCCAAACGCGCCCCGATGCGCCCGCCCGGCGTACCCGACCCGAACGAGTGGGGTCCGATGAAGGGCAAGATCCCCCCGCCGGAGGCACCGGCCCGCCCGGCGCGACCGGCCCGGAAGACGGACGGGGGCACCCCCTGATGCCGCTCTGGCTGGATCTGCTGATCCGGGTGGCCGCCGTGATGGTCGGCTTCCTGGTCCTCCCGTTGGTGGTCGGCCAGGCCGAGCACAAGGTCATGGCGCACATGCAGGGCCGGGTCGGGCCGATGTACGCCGGTGGCTTCCACGGCTGGGCCCAGCTCATCGCGGATGGCGTCAAGTTCGTACAGAAGGAGGACATCCATCCGGACGGCTCGGACCGGACCGTCTTCCGGTTGGCCCCGATCGTCGCCCTGTTCCCCTACCTGGTCGTCATCCTGACGATTCCGCTCGGCCCGAACGGCCTGGTGGCGCAGAACCTGGACATCGGCCTGTTCCTGGTGCTGGCGGTGCTCGGGATCGGCGTGGTGGCGGTGCTGATGTCCGCCTGGGCCTCGGCCAACAAGTACAGCCTGCTCGGTGGCCTGCGCGGCGCCGCCCAGCTGCTCGGGTACGAACTGCCGCTGGTGCTGGCCGCGGCGAGCGTCGCGATGGCGGCCGGCACGCTGAGCCTGCCCGGGATCGTCGAGGCGTGGCGCCCGTGGTGGCTGATCTGGCAGGCCCCGGCCGGTCTGGTCTTCTTCATCGCCGGGCTGGCCGAGATCCGCCGGCCGCCGTTCGACATGCCGATCGCCGACTCCGAGCTGGTCTTCGGCTACATGACCGAGTACACCGGCCTGCGGTTCGCGTTCTTCCTGCTCGCCGAGTACGTCGGGATCATCGTGATCGCCGGCCTGACCACGGTGCTGTTCCTGGGCGGCTGGCACGGCCCGGACGCCGAGCACCTGGGCTGGCTGTGGACGCTGCTGAAGGTCGGCGCGCTGTCCTTCGTGATCATCTGGTTCCGGGTGACGTTCCCCCGGATGCGCGAGGACCAGCTGCAACGGCTCTGCTGGCTGATCCTGGTCCCGCTGGCCCTGGCCCAGCTGGTCCTCACGGTCGCGGTGAAGTCGCTGCTCTGAGCGAGCGTGGTGCGAGGGTGCTGACCGGCACATCGATGGACCAGGGTTTCTCCACCGTCAGCCGGTCGGTGTGATTTCCTGCCGCTCGATAGCCGGTGGCGGGATCCGCCAGGTGGTGTTCCTGCACGACGATGCCGCCGCCGGTCTCGACTCTCCAGAAACAAGAAATGCCGGCCGCGGCGTAGACCGCCGGTTTGAGGAACCGATCGAGGTTCTGCGAGCGCTCTTCGAGGACCTCGACGGCGAGCACCACGTCTTCCGGGTTGAAGTAGGTCACGCTCCCCGGATTGCGACCGGCATGGACCACGACAAGATCCGGAACGAGCGCGGTCGTTTCCGAGAATCGGATCTGTATCCCGGGAATGACCTCGAAGGCGGCGGGACAGCCTTGATCGAGAATCGCGAACAGGTGCGTCGTGATGATGCTGTGGGTCGGTGTCTGCCCGGGCCGCAAGATCAACGATCCGTCCACGAGCTCGCGGCGCCGGTTGTCCTCCGGGAATCGCTCGACGTCCTCGACTGTCCATTCGCCGCTTGGCGGATACAGGTCAAAGGCAGTCATCGGTCGCCCCAATGTCGTCTTGGACGCTTGAGGATGACCGTACCGGAAGATCGGACGGGGTCGAGGTCGCGTCACTCGTCCGAAGCGGGCAGGATATGCCCTTGTGACTGATGACGGCGACCGCCCGGTTCCTGGCAAGGGTCTGATCAATGGCCTTGCCGTCACGCTCAAGACGATGACCAGGAAGACCACCACACAGCAGTACCCGGACGTCGAACCGGACCTCCCGCCACGCAGCCGCGGTGTGATCGCGCTGTCCGAGGAGAACTGCACGGTCTGCATGCTCTGCGCCCGGGAGTGCCCGGACTGGTGCATCTACATCGACTCGCACAAGGAGGAGGTCGTCGTTCCCGGCGCCGCGCGCGCCCGCCAGCGCAACGTGCTGGACAAGTTCGACATCGACTTCTCCCTCTGCATGTACTGCGGGATCTGCATCGAGGTCTGCCCGTTCGACGCGCTGCACTGGACGCCGGAGTTCGAATACGCCGAGACCGACGTCCTCAACCTGCTGCACGACAAGGACCGGCTGGGCGACTGGATGCGGACCGTTCCGCCGCCGCCGGCCCACGACGTGCTCGGCGAGCCGTCCAAGGAAGAGGCGACCGCGGCACGCAAGGCCGCTGGTCCGGGCGCGGCCACTGCCGCCAAGACCGCAAGACCTTCCACGGTACGACCTGAGCCCCGTCCGGAGCCGGAACCGTGACCGTCGCCGACATCCTGATGATCGCCCTGGGTGCCCTCGCCGTCGGGTCCGGCGCTCTCGTGGTGACCAGCACCCACCTGGTCCGTTCCGGTCTCTACCTGGTGGTCAGCCTGGGCGCGATCGCCGGGCTCTACCTGGTCCTCGGCGCCGAGCTGGTCGCCTGGGTGCAGGTGCTGGTCTATGTCGGCGCCGTGGTCGTGCTGCTGCTGTTCGCGGTGATGCTGACCCGCGCACCGGTCGGCCCGTCCACCGACCTGGACCGCCCGATCGGCCCGTCCGCGCTGATCGGCGCCGGGATCGGCCTGGGCCTGGCCGCGCTCTTCGTCGACGCGTTCCACTGGATCGAGTACCCGCAGCGGGACCCGGGCACCGCCGAACGCCTCGGCGAGCAGATCTTCGGGACCTGGGTGCTGCCCTTCGAGGTGCTCTCGATCCTGCTGCTCTCCGCGCTGGTCGGCGCGATCGTGCTGTCCCGCCCGGACATCGGCGCCCGCCCGGCCCCGCCGGTCGAGGAGCCGGTGCCGGACGAGCCGGAGGACCCCGAGGGGCCCGAGGAGCCGGAGACCCCCCAGGACGAGGAGAAGGACGCGGAGGTCCCGGCCTGATGCATGTGACGATTCCGTACGTCGTCGCCGCCGCCCTGTTCGGGCTGGGTGTCTACGGTGTGCTGCGCCGCCGCAACGCGATCCTGGTGCTGATGGCCGTCGAGCTGATGCTCAACGCGGTCAACCTGATCCTGGTCACCGCGGACGTCTCGTTGCAGTCCGCGCTGCGCGGGGTGCCGGGCGAGGCGTGGGCCGCGCCGAACTCGCAGGCCGGCTCGGGCGGTGTGTTCGCGCTCTTCGTGATCGTGCTGGCCGCCGCCGAGGTCGGTGTCGGGCTGGCGATCGTGCTGCAGTACTACCGGATGCGGAAGGCCGTCGCGATCGACGAGGTGCCGCTCGCCGAGGAACAGGTGACCGAGTGATCGCGGGTTGGCTCGGGGCGCTGCTTCCGGGCGTACCCCTGTTTTTGGGTCTTGTCGGTCTCGTCCTCCCGCCGGGTGACGGCGGACCGCGACGGACCGCGGCCCTGTTCGGCGTCGCCGGCGCGGCTCTCGCGCTGCTCGACACGATCGTGCTGCTCGCCGTCTCGACCAGCCGGGGTGCGCCGCTGACCGCGAACGCACACTGGTTGTCGCTCGGCGGCATCGAGGTGACCGTCGGTTTCTCGGCCGGTGCGGCCGCGCTCTACGTCGCGCTCGCCGTCTGTGTGGTGGCGCTGTGCGTGCAGGTCTACTCGGTCACCTACCTGCACGACGATCCGCGGTACGCGCCGTACGCCGCGCAGGTCAGCCTGTTCACCGGCGCGATGCTGCTGGTGGTGACGTCCGGTGACCTGATCGGGCTGCTGATCGGCTGGGAGGTGATGGGCGCCTGCTCCTACCTGCTGATCGGGCACGACCGCCGGCTGCCCGAGGCGCCGGCCGCCGCGATGAAGGCGTTCCTGGTCACCCGGGTGGGTGACGTCGGCTTCCTGCTCGGCATCGCGCTGCTGATCGCGGACGCCGGCACGTCCCGGCTCGCCGACGTGCTGGCCCACGACTACTCCAGCGGCACCCTGACCGCCGCGTTGCTGCTGCTCCTGGCCGGGGTGGCCGGCAAGAGCGCGCAGTTCCCGCTGCACACCTGGCTGCCCGACGCGATGGCCGGCCCCACGCCGGTCTCCGCGCTGATCCACGCCGCCACGATGGTCGCGGCCGGCGTGTACGTGGTGGTCCGCACCTACCCGCTGTTCCAGCAGTCGCCCGCCGCGCTGGCGACTCTGGCGGTGATGGCCTCGATCACCATCCTGCTCGGTGCGCTGTCCGCGACGGCCCAGGACGACCTGAAGCGCGTGCTGGCCTGGTCCACGGTCTCCCAGATCGGTTACATGACCGGCGCGCTGGCCGTCGGCTCGCCCGCCGCCGCGCTGTTCCACCTGCTCACCCACGCCGCGTTCAAGGCGCTGCTGTTCCTCGCCGCGGGCGCCGTGATCCACGCGGTGGGCACCAACTACCTGTCCCGGATGGGCGGGCTGCGCGAGCACATGCCTGTCACGTTCTGGTCGTTCGTGATCGGCCTGGGCGCGCTGGCCGGGCTGCCACCGCTGGCCGGGTTCTGGTCGAAGGAGAACGTGCTGACCGCTGCGGCGCACGCCACCGACGGCGGCGAGCCGGTGCCGGTCTGGGCCGCCTGGCTGGTCTGGCTGTCCGCGCTGCTCGCGGTCGGTGTCACCGCCTGGTACGCGACCCGGCTGCTGCTCCGCGCGTTCTTCGGGCCGTCCCGCGAGCACGGTCCGGACGGGCCGCGCTGGGAGATCGGCTTCGACGACGCCCGGTACCGCACCACGGCCGTACCGCACGACCCACCCGGCCTGATGCGCTGGCCGATCCTGATCCTCACGGTCCCGGCCGCGCTGCTCGGGCTCGCCGCGTTCGCGCCCGGCTTCCGGCACGCCCTGGAGATGGACGACCCGCACCTGGGCGTCGCGATCCTGCTGCCGATGCTGCTGCTGGCGACCGGGGCCGGCACCGCGTGGTGGCTCTGGTGGGCCGCGCCCGGCGTGGACCCGGTCGAGGCGCTGGGCCGGGCCAGGCCGCTGTTCGCTTCCGGGTTCCACCTGGACACCGTTCAAGGCGTTTTGATCGTACGGCCGGCGAAGGCACTGGCCCGGCTGGTCACCGTCGCCGACGAGCAGGTGGTGGACGCCGCGGTCGAGGGCACCGGCACGGCGACACGGGAACTCGGCGGCATGTTCGCCGAGGCGCACCGGGTGGCACTGTCCGGCGCCGCGGTGCTGGTGTTCCTGGGCGCACTCGTGCTCGGCGTAGTCGCGTGGTTGGGAGTGGGCACCTGATGTACCGCGATTACGTTGCCGACTCGACCTGGTCCGCCGGGTCGATGGTGCTGCTGGCCATGCTGCTGGTGCCCGCGCTGGGTGCCGCCGTGGTGGCGCTGCTCCCGGCCGGCCGGGATCGCCAGGGCCGGATCGTCGCGACCGTCTTCGCGGCGATCACTTTCGGGCTCACGCTCCTGGTGCCGCTGGTGCGACCGAGCACCACCGACTTCGGCTGGTTCGCGTACGGCGACGGACCGCCGGTGCCGCCGCTGCTGCCCTGGGTGAACCTCGACCTGTCCTGGGTCCCGGCGCTCGGGCTGCGCTTCCACCTCGGGGTGGACGGGGTGTCCTATCCGCTGGTCGTCCTGACCGGGCTGCTGACGCTGCTGTGTTGCGCCTATACGGTGCGCAAGGTTCCGCACGGCGGCTCCGGTCGTACCCTCGCGGTCTTGCTCTTGATCTTGGAAGTCGGTGTCCTCGGCACCTTCCTCTCGTTGGACCTGCTGCTCTTCTTCGTGTTCTTCGAAGTGGTCCTGCTGCCGATGTATGCGGTGATCGCCGGTTGGGGCGGCCCGGAGCGGCGCGCGGCGGCCCGCAAGTTCGTGCTCTACACGCTGGCCGGCTCGGTCCTGCTGCTGCTCGGCGTGGTCCTGGTGGTGACCAAGGCGGGCACCGGCAACCTGATCATGCTGACCGGCGCCTCCGGGCTCACCCGGACCACCCAGTGCGTGGTGTTCGCCCTGCTCGCCGTCGCGTTCGCGATCAAGGCCCCGCTCTGGCCGCTGCACACCTGGCTGCCCGACGCGCACACCGAGGCGCCGACGGTCGGCTCGGTGATCCTGGCCGGCGTCCTGCTGAAGATGGGCACCTACGGCCTGATCCGGGTCGGCGTCGGTGTCGCGCCGGAGGGTGCCGCGTGGGCCGCACCCGCCCTCGGCGTCCTCGCCGTGATCGCCATCCTGGCCGGCTCGCTGATCTGTCTGCGCCAGCGTGAGCTGAAACGCCTGATCGCCTACTCCAGCGTCGGCCACATGGGCTTCGTGCTGCTCGGCATCGCGACGCTGACCGTCACCGGCCTGCAGGCCGCGCTGCTCGGCAACGTCGCACACGGGCTGATCACCGGCCTGCTGTTCTTCCTGGCCGGCACGATCAAGGACCGCGCCGGTACCGGCTCGCTCGACCAGCTCAGCGGCCTGCGGGAGACCGCGCCGCGGCTGGCCGGGCTGTTCGGGTTCGCCGCGATCGCCTCGCTGGGCCTGCCCGGGCTGGCCGGCTTCTGGGGCGAGGCGTTCGCCGTGGTGGGCGCGGTGCAGCGGGGCGGCCCGCTGTGGCTGACGCTCGCGGCCGTCGCGGCGCTGGGCGGGGCGCTGACCGCGGCCTACTTCCTGCGGCTGCTGCGCCGGCTGACGCAGGGGCCGACCACGCCGTCGGTGCACTCGCTGCGCACGACGATCGCCGGGGTGGAGTGGTTCGCCTGGGTGCCGCTGGTCATGTTGACGCTGCTGGTCGGGGTGCTCCCGGTGCTGGTGCTGGTGGACACGGCGTTGCCGCTGGCCACCTTGTTGGGGGTCCAGCCGTGATCGCTTCCGGTCGTCTGCGGGTCCTGTTGTTCGGCATCGACCTGGCGCTGATCTTGCCGTTTGTCGGCGGCCTGGCGCGGGTTCCGCTGTTCGTTTTCGGTCGCCTGGGGGTTCTGCGGTGAGCCAGTCGGTTGATCATTTTGCGTTGTTGCCGCTCTATGCGGCGGCCGGCACCGCGATCCTCGCCTTCCTGACCGACCTGTTTGTCGCCAAGCGCGCCGCGGTCCTCGCCGTCACCGCGCTCGGCGGCCTGGCCACCGCGGTGCTCGCCCTGGTCGTCGGCCCTTCGGCGGGAACGTTCTGCACCACCGGCGCCTGCTCCTGGGTCGCGACCTGGCCGGCCGCGGTCACCACGGTGCTCTTCGCGGCCCTGACCGTGGGTGTCCTCGCCTTCTCCGCGCCGGCCCTGCGTCTCGGCGCCGCACCGGCCGGCGAGTTCTGCTTCCTGCTGGCCTGCTCGATGACCGGCGGCGTGGTCGTCGCCTACGCCGGCGACCTGATCACCCTGATCGTCGGCCTGGAGACCCTCACGCTGCCGCTCTACGTGCTGGTCGGCCTGCGCCGCTTCGCCCACGACCAGCGCCCCACCACCACCGGCGCCTCCGCCTCGCTGACGTTCTTCCTGATCAGCGTGATCTCCACGGCGGTGACCCTGCTCGGCGCGGCCCTGAACTACGTCGCCACCGGCGCTCTGCACCTGGCCCTGCTCACTCCCGCGGCCGGCCCGTTCCGCCCGCTGGCCGGTGTCGGCGTCGCCCTGCTGGTGATCGGCCTGGCCTTCAAGGTCGCCGCGGTCCCGCTGCACGCCTGGGCTCCGGCCACCTACGACGGCGCCCCCGTACCGATCGCCGCCTACCTCTCCACGGCGTCCAAGCTCGGTGGCGTCCTGGCGCTGGCCGCGGTGGTCGCCCATCTGGACGCCCGGGCCGTACTCGCCGTCCTCGCGGTCCTCACCATGACCATCGGGAACCTGGTCGCCCTGCGCCAGACCCGGATGGTCCGGCTGCTCGCGTGGTCGTCGATCGCACAGGCCGGCTACATCTTGGCCGCGCTCGCGATCGGTGCGGCCGGCATCCCGGCCGCCCTGGCGTACGCGATCTTCTTTGTGGTTCTGGAATTCATCGCGTTCGGCGTGGTCGTCGCGCTCCGCCCGCCGGAAGCCGACGGCGGCACCCTCCTGGACTTCCGTGGCGCCGGTCGCCGCAGCCCGTGGCTGGGCGCCGCGCTGGTGCTGTCCCTGGCCGGTCTGGCGGGTCTGCCACCCGGCCTGGCCGGCCTGTTCGCCAAGCTGTCCGTGGTCAACACACTGGTACAGCACGGCTGGGCGTGGCTGGCCGGCGTGGTGGTCCTGAACGCGGTCATCGCCCTGGCGTACTACGTACGGGTGGCCACCTCGCTCTACACCCTGCCCGCCCGCATCGGCCTGACCGTCGCCGACCCGGTCCTGCTGGACGCGGCCCTGCACCCCCGCCTGCCGGTCACCCGCCCGGTGGCGGCGGCGCTGGCGATCTCAGCGGTGGTGGCGGTACTGGTGGGCTTCGCCCCCCAACTCCTCTTCAACGCCCTGACCTGACCACTTCTCGCCTTGTGGCGGGTCGCGCCTTGTGGCGGGTCGCGCCCTGTCCCGCGCCGTGCCCTGTCCCGGGTCTCGCCCTGCCTCGCGTTCGTGCTCCCGCCCCGCGCCCCAGGCCCCGCCTTGTATCGCGTCCGTGCTCCTGCCTCGCGCCTGCTCTCCGGCCTTGGCCCATGCCGAGTTTCTTCCTTTTCCCGCTCCGCGTTTCGCGCCCTGACTCGCCAGGCGTCTCTTGACCGGCCGGGTTCGCGTTTCTTCTCTGGGAGGCTTTGCGTTTCTTCCTGGCCGGTTCTCGGGCCTGATCCGTATTCGGCCTGCCCAGCCTCGGCCCGGCCCTGTCTCCGGTAGCGTGGCCCACCCAAGATCTGACGGGATGGAACCTTCATGAGCAGCCGGGCCCAACCGTGCCGCCACTGCGGCCGTCCCGTCGTCATCCGGATGACCCAGGCCGGCAAGTCCTGGCCGTTCGACAACGACCTGGTGTCGGTGGACGCGGACCTTCCGGAGGAACTGCGCTACATCCCGGCACCGGGCCGCGACGGCGTCATCATGATCCCGGTAGTCGATGTAAGTGATCAGCGACTGGTCGGCGTCCGCTGGTATGCGGTCCGGCACATCTGCGCGGAGTGGCTGCGCACCCGCCAGGCCAACCGCCGCGGCGACGTGAACCGAGCCATGAGCGTCGACTGGTCCGGCGACGCCCCCGCTACCTCTCCCCCCAGCACCGACACTTCCGCGGCAGAGCCGGACAAGAAGGGCTAAATCCGCCATGTCCGGGAGCGGACTCGCTCGTGGTGGGGCCAGGCGGGGCGGGCGGCGGGTAACGATGCGCTGCGCCAGCCGCACCCCGCAGAAGGCGACGGCGTCCACCACGCAGCGGCTGGTCCTCAAGCCCGTTTTGCCAGGTAATAACGGCGCTGGCAGCCAGCCAGGCCTCCCCGGCTGGCTGTGGGGGCCGTTATGGGTGGGTCATAAGGGCGCTGGCGGCTAGCTGGGCGTTTCCGGCTGGTTGTGGGGGCCGTTATGGGTGGGTCATAAGGGCGCTGGCGGCTAGCTGGGCGTTTCCGGCTGGCTGTGGGGGCCGTTATCGGCCTGTCATAACGGCGCTCAGGACCAGCTGGGTGCCTGTGGCTGGTGGTCAGGGCTGTGTCGTGTCCGGTTTGACCGCCGTGAGCGCCAGCCGCGCTGTCGGCGAGCGCCCATCGTCGTTTCGGGGCCGGCATTCCCGCCATGGGCGCTCGCTGGTCCGGGCTGGCGAGCGGTTGCGATAGGAATGGGCCGCTACAGGAACCGTGGGTGCTCGCCGGGCGGGGCTGGGCCGAACTGGGCGGGGCCGAACCGAGCCGGGCCGAACCGAACCGGGCCGGGCGGGGCCGGGCGGGGCGGGGCGGAGCGGGGGTGGGGCTACTTCACGCGGCGGGTGGAGCGGGCGACCAAGGGCTCGTACTCCGGGTGCTTGTCGACCCACTCCGAGACGAACGGGCACATCGGGACCACCGTTCGCGTCTTGGCCCGGGCGTCGTCCAGGGCTGCCTTGGCCAGCGCCGAACCCACCCCGTGCCCCTCGAACTCCGGGTCGACCTTGGTGTGCGTGAACACGATGATCGGGCCGGTGATCTGGTAGGTCAGCACCCCGGCGAGCGCCCCGGCCTCGTCCCGGGCCTCGAAGCGTCCCTTGTCCGGCACATCGGTCACCACGATCTCCATACCGGCCATCCAATCACCCCGCGGGGAAGCCCGCGCCGCGGGGAAGATCACCCCGCCGGGAAGCCCACGCCGCGGGGGGATCACCGCGCCGGGGAGATTCTCGGGCGGGGTAGGTCAGGAGAGGCGGTCTGTGACCTCCGCCAGCAGGTCCGGCGGCAGTTCCGGGGCGTCAAGCAGCCTCGCCAGCCGGGACTGGTCGTGCATGTAGATCTCGAACGCCTCGGCAACCGTCAGCCCGTGCGCCGGCCGGTCCACCACCGCGATCCGGTCACCCGGGCCGAGCGGGCCTTCAACGACCACCCGCAGGTACGCCCCGGTCCGGTTCTCCCGGGCGAACCGCTTCACCCAGCGCGGCTCCGCCATCCGGTTCTGGAACGTCACGCACGGGATCCGCCCGAACGTCACCTGCAGCACCAGCCCGGACCCGAACTCCCAGCGCTCGCCGATCACCGCACCGGCCAGGTCCAGCCCGGACGTCGTCAGGTTCTCCCCGAACAGCCCCGGCGGGAGCGGGCGACCCAGCTCGGCGGACCACCACGCGTAGTCCTCGCTGGCGTACGCATAAATGGCCTGATCGTTTCCGCCGTGGTGTTTGGTGTCGCCGATGTGGTCGCCGACCACGCCGCTGTGCAGGCCGCTGCGTTTCGGCCCGGGCGCGCGCACCGTCACCGGCTCGGTCACCGGCTGCTTGTGGATCCCGGTGGTCGGCACGTCCTTGCCCAGGCTCGGCGCGGGCGGGCCGACGTTCACCGACAGCGCTGTTCCGGTCGTCATCTGAACTCCACCATCGCTCGATCCTCCACCGGCCGATAGCCGAGCCGGTGGTAAAGCGCGTTGCTGGTCGGGTTCGCCAGGTCGGTGTAGAGCACCACCTCGCTCGCGCCCTCGTCGAGCGCGGCCCGGGTGGCGGCGGCCGTCGCCCCGCCGGCATAGCCGCGCCGCCGCAGCTCGGGAGGTGTCCAGACGGTCAGGATGCGTACCATCCCGGCTTGTGGCCGGGAGCGGACCGCCATCGCGACCGGCACGCCGTCGTCGGTCCAGAGCGTGACGCGGGAGTATTCGATGGTGTCGATGCCGGGCCCGCGGTTGCCGATGAACGCGTCGAAGCCGGCGAACCAGTCGACCAGCAGGTCCCGGTCGGCGGCGGTGGCCGGGCGCGCGACACCGGGCGGTGCCGGCTCGGGTGGGGTCAGGGCACCGAGCCGATGCAGCCGGGTCCTCATGCCGGCGACGTACGGCCGATCACCGGCGAATCGCGGGATGTCGCCGGCGAGCATGTTCACCCCGGCGATCGGCCGGTCGGCGAGCGCGGTGACCGCCGCCGGGACAGCGTCGGCCGGCAGCTCGCTGAACAGCACCGGGTGTGGTGGCGTCTGCAGGAGCACACCCCTGATCGCGGCACCGGGCGTCGTCCACCAGCCGAAGAACGGGTCTTCCGGTCCGTACGCATGCGGTCCTCGCGATCGCAAGGTGTCGACAAGCGTGAGAAAAACAGTGTGCCGGACCGGCGCGGACCTGAGGAATTCGCCCGTGACCGCGGCGAATTCCTCCACATCGGACGTCAGCTGCCAAGCCATGCCGCCATCCTAAGACGGCCTAGAGGCCCCACGCCTTCGCAATTCGGGCCAGGGTGTCCTGCCGGGTCGCCGGGTCATAGGTGGTCCCGGCCAGGATCAGCTCGTTCGCGCCGGTGCGCTCGACCAGTGCGTCCAGGTCGGCGACCACCTCGTCGGCGGTGCCCGCGTACTGGGTGCCGGGCAGCGAGTTCAGCATCTGCCGATCAAGATCGGACAGTTCACGCTCGGCGGCCGCGGCGGGCGAGATGATCGGGCCGAGTCGTCCGGTGCGCAGGCTCAGCGCCATGATCCGGCTGGGGCCGGCCAAGTACTGCGCCTCCTCGGTCGTCTCGGCCGCGATCACCGAGGCGCTGACCATCACGTGCGGCTCCGGGAACCGCTCGGACGGCTGGAAGCCGGACCGGTAGAGCTGCAGCGCGCTGTCCACGTCGGACGCGATGGCGAAGTGGTACGCGTAACAGAACGGCAGGCCCAGCGCCGCCGAGATCTGCGCGCCGTAGGTCGACGATCCGAGGATCCAGACCTCGGGGAACGTCTCCGGCGCCGGGGTGGCCATCAGCCGCCCGGTCTTGCCGGCCGCCCGCTCGTCCCCGAGCAGCCCCAGCACGGTCTGCAGGTGCTCCGGGAACTGCTCGACGGTCAGGTAGGGCGAGACCCCGCGCAGCGCCGCCGCGGTGGCCTGGTCGGTGCCCGGCGCCCGCCCGATGCCCAGGTCGATCCGGTCCGGGTAGAGCGCCTCGAGCAGCGCGAACTGCTCGGCCACCACGAACGGCATGTGGTTCGGCAGCATCACCCCGCCGGAGCCCACCTTGATCCGCCGGGTCTGCGCGGCAACCGCACCGATCAGGACCGGCGGCGTTGTCGACGCGACGGCCGGCATGTTGTGGTGCTCGGCCACCCAGAACCGGGAGTAGCCCAGCTCGTCGGCGGTCTTGGCGACGTCGACGGTGCCGCGCAGCGCGTCGGCGCTGCTGTGCCCCTCGCGGACGGTGGCCAGGTCCAGGACGGAAAGCGGTACGCGGGTCATGAGGTCGTCCATTCCGGAGATTGCAGGAGGGTGAAGCCCTCGTCGATCAAGCGGTGCAGGCCGGCGATGCCGGTGTGCGTGTCCCAGCGCGGCGCCACCGTGTTGAGCACCGTGCGCGCGGTGTTGATCTGAAGGTCGAGCTGCAGGTCGGTCGCGGCGGTGCCGCGGTGCGCGGCCCAGTCGCGGACGGCGTCCCAGAACCGGTCGCAGGTGTCCCGCGAGCAGGCGCCCAGCTCGGGGGAGGCGCCGACCACCCGCTGCTGCCGGATCATCCGGTCGGCGGTTGCCGCCGTGTAACCGAGGATCAGCTGGTGCAGCGCGGTCCAGAGCGGCTCGCCCGGCGGCCGGGCGGCGGTGAGCTCGGCCCACAGCCGCGGGTCGTCCGGGTCCGGGTCGAAGAGCACCGACTCCTTGCCGGCGAAGTAGTTGAAATACGTCCGGCGGGAGATCCCGGCGCTGGCCACGATGTCGTCGACCGAGACCGCGTCGAAGCCCCGCTCGGCCATCAGATCGACGGCCGAGTCACGGATCAGGCGCCAGGTCTCCGGGCTGCGTTGTCGCACGCTCCCGACACTAGCGCGGCGTGCACTGAGTGCAACTTAGAACCGGCGATGGTGGCGCCGGATGTGAGTTGGAACCGGCGATGGTGGCGCCGGATGTGGGTTAGAACCGGCGATGATGGCGGCGGATCACCTGGACGCCGACCGTGACGGCCCCGAGGGCGGCGCCGGGCACCGTCAGCCAGACCGGCCAGGGGTAGACGTAGCCGTCGACAGTCGCCCAGACCAGCAGATACACCACCACGTTGACCGCGGCCAGCGAGCCCAGGATGGTCCAGAGCACCATCAGCGCGACCGGCAGCCGTCGTGCCGCGCGCCGTGCCTCGGCGCTCTGCCGGGCTTGCACCTCGGCCGCGCTGACTCCGGGCCGGGGCAGATCCTGGACCAGGACAACCAGTTCCGCGTACGTCTGAGCGGAGTAGGCCCCGGCGACCCGCTCGTCGTACTCGTGCAGCGACAGCCGGCCCTCGTCGAGCGCGTCCTTCAGCTGCTCGGCGACCTGCTGCCGGTCGGTGTCGGCCGCGCGCAGGGTGTCGAGCCGCTCCGCACGCCGGCCGGGACCGGTGACTTCCTTGGCCATGGCCGGACTCCTTCGCGCACGCCGTCTCTCGGCGTCAGGCTATCCAAACCAGACCAACCGGTGGGGGCGGCGTGCCGCTCAGATCGCCTCGGCGGCGACCGCGTCGTCCAGCCGGATCGTCGCGTGCCGGTCGGCCCGGGCCACCGGCCCCTCCGGCGCGGCGGCCACCGTGGCCGCCAGGAACAGCACCCCGGCCGCGAAGAGGAACGCCCACGGCAGCCCGCCCGGCTGGTCGACGATCACCCCGGCCAGCGCACCACCCGCGGCGCTGCCGGAGACCGACACGGTCACCATCCAGGTGTACGCCTCGTTCAGCATCCCGGCCGGGGCGACCCGGCTCACCAGGCTGTTCACCACGGTCAGCGCGGGCGCGATGACCACGCCGCCGAGCACCAGGGCCGCACCCAGATAAACCGGGCCGGGCATCAGCGCCAGCACCACGAAACTCGCCGCGACCGCGCCCAGCAGCCAGGCGAACTGCCGGGACAGCGCCATGTCCGGGTGCCGGGTGCCGAACCAGATGCCGCCGATCGCGCTGCCGACACCCCAGACGCCGAGCAGCACCCCGCCCAGCGAATCGCCGCCACCGTGCTGCGCCGCGTAGGCCGGCACGATCACGCCGGCCGCCCCGAACGCGACACCGAGCGCGCCGGCGCAGAGCACCAGCGCCGGGAAGCCGCTGACCCGCAGCGGGCCGAGCCCCTTCGTCACGTGGTCGGGGTGGATCGCGCCGCGGTGCTGCATGACCGGCAGGCGGGAGATCCACGTCGTACCGACGAGCGTGGTCACGGCCGAGCAGATCAGCGCGGTGGCCGGTCGCCCGGTGATCACCATGAACACCGCGACGAGCATCGGACCGACCACGAAGACCAGCTCGAAGAGTGACGTCTCGGCGGCCATCGCGGCGGCCCGCAGCCCGTGCTGCCCGGTGCCGACCGAGGTCATGTCGGTCCAGGCGCGCCGGATCGCCGCGGTCAGCGTGGGATAGGTCGCGCCGCCCGCCGCCGACGCCACGAAGATCCAGGGCAGCGCGTCCTCGCCGCCGCTGGTGGCCAGCAGCACGCCACCGAGCGCGAGCGGGTGCAGGATTCCGGTGGCGAGCAGGATGCGGGCGGGGCCGATCCGGTCGGCGAGCCGTCCGGCGACCGGGCTGAGGGCCG
Organism: Actinoplanes awajinensis subsp. mycoplanecinus; assembly: GCF_001509495.1. Lineage (NCBI taxonomy): Bacteria > Bacillati > Actinomycetota > Actinomycetes > Micromonosporales > Micromonosporaceae > Actinoplanes > Actinoplanes awajinensis. The sequence goes on from NZ_LLZH01000257.1 coordinate 35,658, forward strand.
CACCGGCCAGTGCGTAGATGCCGCCGGCGAGCCCGGCCGCGGCGTACCGCCCGGTGGCCTGCTCGACGAGCAGGAGCAGTCCGAGCGGTGTCATGCCGGTGCCGAGCCGGGCCAGGATGCCGACGACCAGCAGGGTCCGTCCGCCCGGCAGTTGCCACACGCCAAGGTACTGACGCAATGCGGTCACGGGCGGGACCTCCGAGGGGCGCGGCGGGCGGGAAGGTCTCCGACGCTAACGCCGCGCCACCGAAACATCACGGAAATAAAGGCCGCTGTCGCGCTCCTCACGGCGTCCGATTTTTTGGTACGACGGATCAGCGCAGGTAAGGCCGAGCCGCCCCACGGGTGAGCGACGCCTGCTCGTGCAGCCGCTTGATCCGCTCCGCCATCGGCGGGTGGGTGGAGAACAGCGCGGAGAGGCCACCACCCGCGAACGGGTTGGCGATCATCAGGTGCGCCGTGCTGGTGAGCCGGCTGTCGGCGGGCAGCGGCACCCGCTGCGTACCGTAGTGGATCTTTTCGAGGGCGCTGGCGAGCGCGAGCGGGTCCCCGGTCAGGGTGGCGCCGGACGCGTCGGCCTGGAACTCCCGGTTGCGGCTGATCGCCAGCTGGATGACCGACGCGGCCAGCGGGCCGAGGATCAGCATCAGCAGCAGCGACGCCGGGTTCGGCGAGTCCTCGTCGTCCGACCCGCCGAACGGCAGGAAGATCGCCAGCTGCGCGAACATCGTGATGATCCCGGCCAGCGCACCCGCCACGCTGGAGATCAGGATGTCCCGGTTGTAGACGTGCGACAGCTCGTGCCCGATCACGCCGCGCAGCTCACGCTGGTCGAGGATCCGGGTGATGCCGACCGTCACGGCGACCGCCGCGTGCTCCGGGTCCCGCCCGGTCGCGAACGCGTTCGGCTGCATCGACGGTGAGACGTAGAGGCGCGGCATCGGCTGCCCCGCCTGCTGAGCCAGCTCACGCACCATGTGGTGCAACGCCGGGAACTCGGCCTCGCTGACCGGCTGCGCGCCCATCGCCCGCAGCGCGATCTTGTCCGAGAAGAAGTAGCTGACCGCGTTGGTGACCAGCGAGAAGACCACCGCGATGACCAGTCCGGTGCTGCCGCCGAGCCAATACCCCACGGCCAGGATGAGACCGGTGAGCACGCCGAGCAGGGCGGCAGTCTTGAGTCCGTTGTGATGGCTGTGCACGTTCGACTCCTTCAGCGAGCGGGTTCGTGACCCGCTCTCCAGAGAACGCGAACTTCCTGCACGTTCATCCCCGAGGTCGCTGTGAGTTCGCTGGGCACACCGGAGAGTGACATGTCGTCCGCCACAACGAGAACGGCCCCGGCGCCACGTTTCCGTGGACACCGGGGCCGTTCTTCCTGCCTGTGGCGGATGCAGGATTCGAACCTGCGAAGGTTTCCCGACGGATTTACAGTCCGCTCCCATTGGCCGCTCGGGCAATCCGCCTGGGCAACTGCCGTGGTTTCCCGCAGCAGCGGACATCAGAATAGCCGTACCGCGGGGCCGGTCCGCAACCGGGTACGGTCGGCATGTCGCGGGGTCCTCACCGGCCCGTGAGCGACATCGACAAGCACCCAGCCGCAGGAGTCTGATCATGGCAGCCAACCCGTCGTTCGACGTCGTCAGCAAGGTCGACCGGCAGGAGGTCGACAACGCTTTCCACCAGGCGGAGAAGGAGCTGAGCACCCGATTCGATTTCCGGGGCACCGGCACCGAGCTCGCCAAGTCGGGAGAGGCCTTCACCATCACGTCCGAGACCGAGGATCGTGCTCTGGCCGCGCTCGACGTGTTCAAGGAAAAGCTGGTGAAGCGGAACATCTCGCTGAAGTCCCTGGACGCGGGGGAGCCCCGGCAGTCCGGCAAGACCTTCAAGATCGATCTCAAGATCGTCGAGGGGATCGAGACCGACAAGGCCAAGGCGATCAGCAAGAAGATCCGGGACGAGGGCCCGAAGGGCGTGCAGGCCCAGATCCAGGGCGACAGCCTCCGGGTGACCGGCAAGAAGCGCGATGACCTGCAGGCGGTGATCGCCCTGCTCAAGCAGGAGGACTTCGGCGTCGCCCTGCAGTTCGACAACTACCGCTGATCACCCGAATGGCTTGATCATCGCCGGGTTCGGAGAAGGAGCAGGAATGCGCACATGGATCTGACCCACGCCGTCCTCTCCTTCGCCGTCCTCGGTGCCCTGCTCACCATCACGCCCGGCCTGGACACCGCGCTGGTGCTGCGCGCGGCCGTCACGATGGGCCGCGGTCCCGCCTTCGCCACCGCGTTCGGCATCGGCACCGGCGCCCTGGTGTGGGGCGCGGCCGCCGCGGTCGGGGTCTCCGCGCTGCTCACCGCGTCCACCGTCGCCTACACGGCGCTCCGGGTGGCCGGCGCGGCGTACATGCTCTACCTCGGCGCCCGGATGATCCGCGCCGCGTTCCGGTCCGCCGCCGCCGATGACGTGGCGGCTGCCGCGCTGGTGGCGCCGACCCTGTGGAGCACGTTCGGCAAGGGCTTCTTCACCAACCTGCTGAACCCCAAGATCGGTGCCTTCTACATCGCGGTGATCCCGCAGTTCCTGCCGCCGGGGGAGTCGCCGCTCGGCGTCGGCCTGCTGCTGGCCCTGGTGCACGACGTGGAGGGCCTGGCCTGGTTCACGTTGATCATTTTCGGCGCGCAGGCGGCGCGTGGCTTCCTGGCCCGGCGCGCGGTCCGGCGTAGCGTCGATGCCGGAACCGGCGCCGTCCTGATCGGTTTCGGCCTGCGCCTGGGCCTGTCCAGCCGATGAAATAACTCGAGCCGGTGACAGAACTCCGGCCGGTGACAGATCTCGGCCGATGAGAAGCCGATGAGAAACCGTTAGGCAGGTGGCGAGCGTGATCGACCCCGTGGTGGACCTGGCCTGGCTGCGCGCCAACGCCGGTGACGTGATCCTGGCCGACGTCCGCTGGTACCTCGACGGTCGTTCCGGCGCCGAGGCGTACCGGAAAGGTCATCTGCCCGGCGCGGTCTTCATCGACCTGGACACCGCGCTTGCCGCTCCGGCCTCGCCGGCGGAGGGCCGGCATCCGCTTCCGGATCCGGCGGTCTTCGCCGCGGCGATGTCCGCCGCCGGCATCGGCGACGCGGACCGGGTGGTTGCCTACGACGATGCGGGCGGCGTCATCGCCGCTCGTCTGATCTGGTTGCTGCGGTCGATCGGCCGCCAGGCCGCGCTCCTCGACGGAGGCCTTCTGTCGTACGACGGTGAGCTCACCACCGACGTCCCGTCCCCGCCGCGGGCCGACTTCACCCCGCGGGAGTGGCCGGCCGAGCGGCTGGCCTCGCTGACCGACACCGCCGACGGCGGCCACGTGGTGCTCGACGCGCGGGACGCTCCCCGGTTCCGCGGCGACACCGAGCCGGTCGACGCGCGTCCCGGTCACATCCCGGGCGCCCGCAACCTGCCCTGTCGCGACAACGTGACACCGGACGGCCGCTTCCTCCCGGTCGCCGAGCTGCGCGACCGGTTCGCCGCGGCGGGTGCGGACGGCACCGCCGAGGTGATCTCCTACTGCGGTTCCGGTGTGACCGCCTGCCACAACCTGATCGCCATGGAGCACGCCGGCCTGGGCCAGGGGCGGCTCTACCCGGGATCCTGGTCGCAGTACGCCGCCACCGACCGCCCGGCCGCCACCGGCGACTGACCGCTCAGTCCGGGCGGCCGGCCAGCCCTCGGGCGGCGTCCGCGGCGTCGGGGTCAAGTCCCTGGTACCCGGCCTGTTCGTGCAGCCGGGTCTGCTCCTCGATCCAGCGCTGGTGCGCCTCCCAGGCGGCCTGCTTGCTGCTGCCGAGCGCGGCGCCGATCTGGGTCCACGAGGTGCCGGCGGCTCGCGCGGACCCGACCATGGCCTGCCGGCCGTACCCGGCCTTGCGGATCACCACCTCGCTGAGCGCGAGCATCTCGAGGATCTCGGTGGGGGAGAGGCCGGAGGTGTCGTGATCCGGGTTCATGGCCGCGAGGGCGTCCCGCATCCGCAGGTCGTCATAACGCCGAGTAGCGGTGATCAGCGTGTGCTGTCGTTCTAACTCGTCGGGAGTCGCCATACAACCACTCTGGCCGTCAGGTCAGCCTGACGTCAAGGAGCCTTGACGCGCCTTGGTGAATTGTTCTCACTTCTACCAATAAATCGCCCATAAAGCCGCCAATTCTTCAACGAGGACAGCCATGGTCGACTCAGCCGTTCGGCCAGGTTTTACTGCGGCGCCGTGGCGACCCGCTGTTGAACACTCCCTGTCGCACAGGCGGTGTGGCACCATCATGGTGCTTGCAAAACAGCGACGTGCAAAACATGGGAGCCGACATGTCTTCAAGGAAGCTGGGCCGCTTTGCCGGCTTGGTTTTGGCGCTCGCAGTGGTGATCGGTGGTCTCGGCTTCGCTGGAGCTTCTGACGAGGTCGCCGGCACTTCCGCGGTCCTCTACCACACGCTCGAGAGCGTCTGGGGCTGACGAACCCCAACGGTTGGCGACCTCGCGGGCAGATCGACTGACCAAGGAGAGTCATGAGCGGGCGTCGCCCATCGAGCAGACGTTCCTCCGACTATGCCTGGCTGATCACTGGACCGTTGGCGCTGTTCGCGATGCTCGGCTTGATCGGGTTCTCGATCGCCGACGACAATTGGTATCACCACTGGGCTGGCGGCCTGCTGGCAGCTGTCGGACTCTTCGCCTCCGGCTTGGCGGTCACCAACATCTTCATTCGGCGGCAGACGTATTCCGTCACGATTACCGAGATCCCGCTCGTCCTGGCTCTGCACTACCTCTCGCCGCCGATGGTGATCCTCGCGGTGACGGTCGGTGCCGCGGCGTCGTTCCTGCGTATCCGGATGGAACCGACCAAGCTCTTCTTCAACGTCGCGAATTCCGCGGCCCGGGCGACGGTCACCCTCATCGTCATCGCCGCGCTGCCGAAGGCTGAAGGCGTCGGACCGGCTACCTGGGCGGTCCTCTTCACCGCGGTCATGGCCGGAGCGATGGCCTCACACATCGCCGTCGCCAGCGTCATCGCCGTGGTCCAGGGCCGCTATGCCGGTCAGGTCGCCCTGCGCGCCGGCCTCTCGGCCCTGATTACCGCCGCGATCAACATCGCGGTCGGTCTGGTCGTCCTGCTCGTGGTCGACACCACCTGGTGGGCGATCCTGCTGCTCGCGGTCCTGGCCGCCGCGCTGGTCTTCGTCTTCCGCTCCTTCACCGACTTCTTCCGGCAGCACCGCACTCTGGCCGAGGTCTACGAGCTCACCCTCGCGGTGCGGGACCAGGCGGCCGACGGGGCCCTGCCCGACGTGTTGCTCGGCCGGGTCCGCACGCTCATGCGTGCCGAGTTCTCCACGCTGTGGCTGGCCCCGCAGGGCCGGCACCCGGAGGTGCTGCTCACCTCCCGGGTCGACGACGAGGCCGGGCTGTTCGACATCTCCCCGACTCCCGTTACGGTCCGTGACGGCGTGGTGCGGGACGGCCGGGCGATCGCGGTCGGACCACAGCTTGAGGATACCGACGACCGGCGTGCTGAGCTGCGATCTGCGAATGCCCGCGACCTGATCGTGGTTCCGCTGCGTTCCGGGCAGACCACGATCGGCACGCTCGAGGTAATGAACCGGCTCGGCCCCTACAACACCTTCCGCCCGGCCGATGTGCAGGTGCTGGAGACGATCGCGGCCCACGTCGCGGTCGCGGTGGAGAATTCCCGGCTGGTCGACCGCCTGCGCTACGACGCCTATCACGACCGGCTCACCGCCCTCCCGAACCGCCGCCGGATGATCGACGCGCTGGCCGAGTCGGTGACCGTGCAGGTCGAGGCGGAGGTGGTGGCGGTGCTGCTCTTCGATGTGGACGGCCAGCGCACCGTCAACGAGTCGATGGGCCACGCGGCCGGCGACAAGCTGCTCGCCGAGGTGGCCGAGCGCCTGCGCGGCATCGCCGGTCCGGGCGCCCTGGTCGGGCGGGTCGGCGGCGACGAGTTCATGGTGACGCTGCGGGCCGAGGGAATCGACGAGACCCTGGAGCTGGCCACCAAGATGCGCGAGCGGCTGCGCGGCCCGATGGCGGTCGGCTCACTCACGCTCGATGTGGACACCGCGGTCGGCGTCTCGGTCTACCCCGACCACGGCAGCGACCCGGAGACCCTGCTCCAGCGGGCCGAGCTGGCGGCCAACGCGGCCAAGGCCCTTCCGTACGGCGTGCAGCCGTTCCACCCGGCGCTGGAGTCCCGCGCCGTCCGACGGCTGGGTATCGCCGCGGACCTGCGCCGGGCGATCGACAACGACCAGCTGGAGGTCTACTTCCAGCCCAAGGTGACGCTCGCCGACCGGCACGTGATCGGCGTCGAGTGCCTGGCCCGCTGGGTGCACCCGGCGCACGGCGAGGTCGCCCCGGAGGACTTCGTCGCGGTGGCCGAGCACACCGGACAGCTGGCCCGGCTCACCGAAGTGGTGCTCACCGCCGGCCTGCGGCACTGCAAGCTCTGGGCGGACGCCGACCGCCCGCTCTCCATCGCGGTCAACCTGTCGGCGCGCACCCTGCTCGACTCGCGCTTCCCGGACCTGGTCCAGGAGCTGCTGGAGGAGCACCGGGTGGAGCCCGGCCAGGTCACCTTCGAGATCTCCGAGCCGGGCATGCTGAGCGACATCGAGCGGGTGCTGCCCAGCCTCTATCGCCTGCGCGACCTGGGTGTCCGGCTGAGCGTCGACGACTTCGGCACCGGCGCCTCCTCGCTCGGCTACCTGCGTCAGTGGCCGGTGCACGAGGTGAAGATCGACGACACCTTCGTGCAGGGGATGGCGACCGACACCGGTGACCTGGCGATCGTCCGGGCGGTGGTGGGGCTGGCCCGCGAGTTCGGCCTGACCGTGGTCGCCGAGGGCGTGGAGAGCGAGCTGACCCTCGGGCTGCTGGAGGAGATGGGCTGCGAAATCGGTCAGGGCTACCTCTTCAGCCGGCCGCTGCCGTTCGAGCGGCTGGAGGCCTGGCTGAGCGCTCAGACCGAGCCGGAGAGCACGCCGACGGGCGAGGTGCGCAGGCTCCGAGCGGTCATCTGACCTGCGTCTTCGGTTTGTTGGGGGTACCGATTTCACCCCGGGTCCGGGGCCGTGTAGTCTTACTTCTGCAGCGAGCGAGTGATCGCAAGCGGCAAGCCCCCTTAGCTCAGTCGGCAGAGCGTCTCCATGGTAAGGAGAAGGTCTACGGTTCGATTCCGTAAGGGGGCTCTACCGGGCTCGTTCCCGCCGCCCGGCGCTGAACGTGAGCCTGACTCGGCGGTGTAGCTCAGATGGTAGAGCAAGCGGCTCATAATCGCTGTGTCGCCGGTTCAAGTCCGGCCACCGCTACTTATTTACAATAGGGCCTCATCCGGGGCCCTATTTGCAGGTTGACCGACCGAGCGTCTACGCTGACTGGTCGTCAAGCGAGATTCCGTTAGCAGGAAGGCACCCCGCCGTGGCCAAGGCGACAGATGTACGTCCGAAGATCACCCTGGCGTGCACGGAGTGCAAGGACCGGAACTACATCACCAAGAAGAACCGGCGCAACGACCCGGACCGCGTCGAGCTGAAGAAGTTCTGCCCGCGCGACGGCAAGCACACCCTGCACCGCGAGACTCGCTGAGCCCTCGCACCACATAGTTTCTCTCTTTGCGCCGCCCGGAGTCACTCCGGGCGGCGCATTGTAGTTTGTGGGGTATGCCCCTGGATCAGACGTTTGTCGGCCGCACCTGGCCGCCCACCGAGACCTACCTCGTCGGGCGGGAGAAGATCCGCGAGTTCGCCCGCGCGATCGGTGCCACCGACGCCGAGTACCACGACCCCGAGGCCGCCCGGGCGCTCGGCTACCCGGACGTGGTGGCCCCGCCGACGTTCCCGGTCGCCATCACCATGTCGGCCAGCCGCCAGGTGATCGGTGACCCGGCGCTCGGCCTGGACTACAGCCGGGTGGTGCACGGCGACCAGCGGTTCGCCTACACCCGCCCGGTGGTGGCCGGCGACGCGCTGGTCTGCGTGAACTCGGTCGACGAGATCACCACGCGGGGTGGCCACTGGTTCATCACCACCCGCACCGAGGTGCGCACCGAGGCCGGCGAGCCGGTCGTCACGGTGTGGTCGAAGCTGGTCCAGCGCGGCGAGGAGAACGCCTGATGGCTGACGTGTCAGAACCGCAGACCTTCCGGGTCACCCGGGCCGACCTGGTCCGGTACGCCGGCGCCTCCGGCGACTTCAACCCGATCCACTGGAGTGACCGGGTCGCGACAGGTGTCGGCCTGCCCGGTGTGATCGCGCACGGCATGTTCACGATGGCGCTGGTCGGCCGCGCGGTGACCGCCTGGGCCGGCGCGCCGGACGCGGTCAAGGAGTTCAGCGTCCGGTTCGCCCGGCCGGTGCCGGTGCCGGACACCGACGAGGGCACCGAGGTCGTGGTCACGGCCACGGTGAAGGAAGTCACCGAGGACGGCGACACCAAGCTCGCCCTGACTGCCACGTGCCACGGAGACAAGGTACTGTCTCTGGCACAGGCGCTTGTCAGGAAGCGGTAGGCCCGGGTTGGGATAACCAAGGGCGTACCCGTACACTGGTGCGCCGTGGGGCTGTGAGTCGCAAGACGACGGTCCCGCAAAGGGGTGTAGCTCAATTGGCAGAGCAGCGGTCTCCAAAACCGCAGGCTGCAGGTTCAAGTCCTGTCACCCCTGCGCAATTCTCCTCGACGTGCCCGCCCGGTGCGCGGGTCGCTCAACTTCCCGCGTCCGGTCGAGTGCTGACAGGAACTTCAACACCACCGACGACGGAAGTAGGGCGCAGTGGCCGACAAGGACCGCTCCGGTGACGACGTCCCGGGCGACGACGAGCTGCTCCCCGATGCCGCCGCCGGTGACGACGCCCCCGAGACCGACGACACGCCGGTAAGCCGCGGCGGCGGAACCGCGGTCGCCGAGCGTACGAAGGACGACGAAACCCCGAAGACCAAGCGGGAGCGCAAGCGCACCGGGGTCTTCGGCCGGATCGGCGGATTCTTCCGCGAGGTCATCAGCGAGCTGCGCAAGGTCATCTGGCCGACGCGCAAGGAGCTGCTGACCTACACCGGCGTCGTGATCGTGTTCGTCACGGTGATGACGGCGCTCGTGGCGGTGTTGGACTACGGGTTCGGTAAGGGCATCCTCTGGGCGCTCGGCGGCAAGTCCTAGCCCGTCGCGACCCCGAACCGAGTGACTTATCTGGAAGTGAGCGAGCGTGCCTGAGTACGACGACGAGACCGCGCAGTCCGCTGACGAGCAGTCGTCGCCGGACATCGACGAGTCGGTCGAGGTCGAGTCGGCTGACGAAACGCCGGTGGAGGCCCAGGCGCCCGAGGCCGACGAGGACTATGACCCGGTCAAGGAGCTGCGGCAGAAGCTGCGCTACGCGCCCGGCGACTGGTACGTGGTGCACTCCTACGCCGGTTACGAGAACAAGGTCAAGACCAACCTCGAGACCCGGATCACGAGCCTCGACATGGAGGAGTTCATCTTCCAGGTCGAGGTGCCGACCCGCGAAGAGGTCGAGGTCAAGAACGGCAAGCGCAACCAGGTGCAGGCCAAGGTCTTCCCCGGTTACATCCTGGTCCGGATGGACCTGACGCCGGAGTCGTATTCCTGCGTGCGCAACACGCCGGGTGTGACCGGCTTCGTCGGCGCCACCGACCGGGTCGACCGTCCGGCGCCGCTCTCCCTCGACGAGGTGCTGAAGTGGCTGGCCCCGGCCGTTCAGACCGAGGAGAAGAAGTCGAAGCCCGAGATCAAGGTGCTCGACTTCGAGGTCGGCGACTCGGTCACGGTCACCGACGGCGCGTTCGCCTCGCTGCCGGCGTCGATCAGTGAGATCAACGCTGACCAGCAGAAGCTGAAGGTCCTGGTGTCGATCTTCGGCCGGGAGACCCCGGTCGAGCTGAACTTCAACCAGGTCACCAAGATCTGATCACCGGCAAACCGGTGATCTCAGTGGGAGGGACCGTCGTCGCGCGGTCCCGCCAACAACCACAGGAGTAAAAACATGTCGCACCGCAGCAAGGCGTTCCGCGCCGCCCTCGAGAAGATCGAGATCGACAAGCTCTACGAGCCCAAGGACGCGGTCGCCCTCGCCAAGGAGACCAGCTCCGCGAAGTTCGACGCCACCGTTGAGGTCGCCATGCGCCTCGGTGTCGACCCGCGTAAGGCCGACCAGATGGTCCGTGGCACGGTCAACCTGCCGCACGGCACCGGCAAGACCGCCCGCGTCATCGTGTTCGCCCAGGGCGCGAAGGCCGAAGAGGCCGTCGCGGCCGGCGCTGACGAGGTCGGCACCGACGAGCTCGTCGCCCGGATCCAGGGTGGCTGGCTGGACTTCGACGCCGCGATCGCGACGCCGGACCAGATGGCCAAGATCGGCCGGATCGCCCGCATCCTCGGCCCGCGTGGCCTGATGCCGAACCCGAAGACCGGCACCGTCACCATGGACGTGACCAAGGCCGTCAACGAGATCAAGGGCGGCAAGATCACCTTCCGGGTGGACAAGCACTCGAACCTGCACCTGATCATCGGCAAGGCGTCGTTCACGGCCGAGCAGCTGGTCGACAACTACGCCTCGGTGCTCGAGGAGATCCTGCGGGCGAAGCCGTCCGCCGCCAAGGGCAAGTACCTCAAGAAGGTCACCGTCTCCACCACGACGGGCCCGGGCATCCAGATCGACCCGCTCGTCGTGAAGAACCTGCGCGGCGAGAACCAGAACTGATCGCCTGACCGCTCGAACGTCGAAGCCCCCGGGGACATCCCCGGGGGCTTTTTCGTGCCAAGCTTGCGGCCATGCTTTTCGACGGTGTCTGGTTCCGGTACGCCCGCCGTGCCCCGTGGGCGCTGCGTGAAGCCGCCGCGACGGTCGAGCCCGGCCAGACCGTGGTGGTGCTCGGCGCGAACGGCGCCGGCAAGTCCACCCTGCTGCAGCTGGCGGCCGGTGTGCTGCGCCCGGTCCGCGGCACCGTCCGGGCTCGTCCGGCGGTGGTCGGCTGGGTCCCGGAGCGTTTCCCGGCCGATCAGCCGTTCACCGCGATCGGCTATCTGCGCGCGATGGCCGGGCTGCGCCACGCCCCGGCGACCGCCGCCGCGCACTGGGTGGACCGTCTCGGCCTGACCCCGCACGCCGACACCCCGCTGAACGCGTTGTCCAAGGGCACCGCGCAGAAGGTCGGCCTAGCCCAGGCCCTGCTGGTCCGGCCCGGCCTGCTGGTGCTCGACGAGCCGTGGGAGGGCCTGGACGCGCAGGCCCGCACGCTGGTGCCGGAGATCGTCGCCGAGGTCACCGCTTCCGGCGGCGCGGTCCTGGTCAGCGACCACCGCGGCGAGATCACCGGGCTGCCGGACACCACCCACTGGACGGTTGCGGCCGGCGCGCTGCAGCTCGGGTCCGCTCCGCCACCGGTGGCCGCTCCGCCGCCGGACCGCCGCCCGGCCGGGCCCGACGAGGTGGTGGTCGAGATCGCGGTGCCGCGCACGGAAGCCGACGCGACGGTGGTCCAGCTGATCGCTTCCGGTCACCGGATCCTGCGGGTCCGGGAGCCCGATGGGGTACGACCGGAGCGACTGACCGCACACCAGGAGGAAGCTCGATGATCGCGCTGGTCCGGATGCGGCTCGCCGGGTTCTGGCACGGCGGCCGGGTGCTGGCCCCGCTGATCACCGTGCTCGCCGTGCTCGGTGTCATCCACGGCGGGGGACCGGCGCCGGCCGCGTCCGCCTACGGCTACTCCGCCGCGGCGCTCTTCCCGGTGCTGGCCTGGCTGACCAAGGTGGTCCTGGACACCGAGCCGGACGTCCAGCGCCGCCTGGCCCGGCTGTCGGTCGGCCCGGTCCGCGAGGGTGTGGCCGGTCTGCTGGCCGCCCTGACGGCCGGAGCCGCGGTCTGCGCCGTCGCCATGCTCGCCCCGCTGCCGTTCCACGCCGTCCGTGGACCGGAGGCCGGCTCGGGCGAACCGTCCCTGCCGGTCGGGGTCCTGCTGGGTGTGCTCGCTCACCTGCTGTCGCTGGCCGCCGCGGTGGCGCTGGGCGCGCTGTCCGCCCGGGCGGTCACCCGCCGGGTGCTGCCGGGCGTCGCGGTCCTGGCCACCGGCTCGGTGCTGGCGATCGTGCTGGGTCTGACCGGGTCGGTCGCTCCGTGGCTGGTCCCGCCGGTGATGGCCACCGCGCGGGCGCTCAACGACACCGCCCCGTCGGCGGGGGAGCTGGGTGTGCTGGCCGGCTGGTGTCTCGCCTGGTGCTCGGTCGCCCTGATCGCGTACGCGCGCCTGCGCCGGGCCCGCGCCTGATCGTGCTCAGGTCGTACCGGAAAGGGATTTGGAATTTTGTCGGTGTGCCGCGTACTGTTCCTCGTGAAGTTCCACCCATAGACCGCTGGTCGCCGCAGTGACCGTCGTGAGACGGACATCGCGGCCGAAGGTCCCGCAACAAACGGGCGACCTGTGCAGGGCGGACGGTTCGTGATTCTGCGGCATGCCTCGGCGTGCCGGACTCCGCCCCGTGCCCCTGCACCGGGGCGTTTTGCTTGTTCGGACCCTCTCGACCAGTGGCAATAGCACTGAGGAGAGGAGGGACATGGCGGACAAGCCGGTCCGGGCCGACAAGGCCACGGCCGTCGCCGAGCTGACGGACAATTTCCGTGACTCCGCGGCCACCGTGTTGACCGAATACCGGGGCCTCACCGTGAAGCAGCTCACTGAGCTGCGGCGGTCGCTCGGCCAGCAGGCCAAGTACTCCGTTGCCAAGAACACGCTCGCGAAGCGTGCGGCTGGCGACGCGGGCATCGAGGGCCTCGACACGCTGTTCACCGGTCCTACCGCGCTCGCCTTCGTGAAGGGTGACGTGGTTGACGCGGCCAAGGTGCTTCGCGCCTTCGCCAAGGCCAACCCCGTCCTGGTCATCAAGGGCGGCGTCTTCGAGGGTAAGGCCATCTCGGCCGAGGACGTCAACAAGCTTGCCGACCTCGAGTCCCGTGAGGTGCTGCTGGCCAAGCTGGCCGGCGCCATGAAGGGCAACCTGAGCAAGGCCGCGGCCACGTTCCAGGCTCCGCTCTCCCAGGCCGTGCGCCTGGTGGACGCCCTGCGTGACAAGCGTGAGAAGGACGGTTCCGCCGAGGCCGCTTGATGGCCTCGCGAACCGAACACCGTTTACATCAGAAGCTAGGAAAGGTTGCCTGATATGGCGAAGCTCAGCACCGACGAGCTGCTCGACGCGTTCAAGGAAATGACCCTCATCGAGCTCTCCGAGTTCGTGAAGACGTTCGAAGAGGTCTTCGACGTCAAGGCTGCCGTGGCTGTCGCCGCGTCCGGCCCGGCCGCCCCGGCTGTCGAGGCCGCTGTGGAGCAGGACTCCTTCGACGTTGTCCTCGAGGGCGACGGCGGCAAGAAGATCCAGGTCATCAAGGTCGTGCGTGAGCTGACCGGCCTGGGCCTCAAGGAGGCCAAGGACGCCGTCGAGGCCGCCCCCAAGGCGATCCTCGAGGGTGTTGCCAAGGACAAGGCCGAGGCCGCCAAGGCCAAGCTCGAGGCCGAGGGCGCCAAGGTCACCCTCAAGTGATCTAACGCTCCAGAGCGTTGTTCGTCGATGGCGGAGGCCCGTTTCGGGTCTTCGCCATCGGTGTTTCCGGCCAGTGTCCGCACTGGTCAGCGCGACCCCGGTGAGCGCGTTACGGCTGCTCCGACAAAGGCTGCCAAAGCTGGCGATCCATGCGTTAAGGTCCTCTGGGTGCGCCGGCCGGACGACCGGTCCGGTCCGACCCGCGGCACAGCCCTTGACTGTGTGTCCGCTGACAGGCACGCTGATGGCAGCAAGTTTCCGCGCTTGCGACAGCCAGACCGTGGGTAATCGGATTTCCACCGGTGACCCACTGACCGGCACCCGAGGAAGAGTCGCCGCGTTTCCAGAGCGGCCCCGGCCACGGCGTTGACCATGAAGTGCCAGGTCAGCGGCGTCGGGGACACGTTCCGCAGGACACTTCGGGTGTGGGCTGGACAGCGGTTAGCCAAGCGGCTACACTGCTAGTTTGCGCTGCCTTCTGTCTTGACGCCTGTCCTGATATCCACGTCTGTGGATTTCGATGGGTGTCTTTTGGAGTGCACGCAGACCAGTTGCATCAGCAACTCAGCCGCATAGCAGCACCGGTCCTCGGAAGGACGCATCTTGGCAGCTTCCCGCCCTGCGAAGACCAGCCGTACGTCGAGCGCTTACGCACCCCGCCGGGTCTCTTTCGGCCGGATCACCGAGCAGCTAGAGGTCCCCAACCTCCTCGCCCTCCAGACGGAGTCGTTCGACTGGCTGGTCGGCAACGAGGCTTGGCAGGCCCGGACGACGGACGACCCGCATGCCCACTCGGGCCTCGCAGAGATCCTCGAAGAGATCAGTCCCATTGAGGACTTCTCCGGCACCATGTCGCTGTCCTTCTCAGCTCCGCGCTTCGACGAGGTCAAGGCCTCGATCGAGGAGTGCAAGGAGAAGGACCTGACCTACTGTGCCCCGCTGTTCGTGACCGCGGAGTTCACCAACAACACCACTGGCGAGATCAAGAGCCAGACCGTGTTCATGGGTGACTTCCCGATGATGACCCCCAAGGGGACGTTCGTCATCAACGGTACCGAGCGGGTCGTGGTGAGCCAGCTCGTCCGTTCGCCGGGCGTGTATTTCACCAAGGAGCCGGACAAGACCTCCGACCGCGACCTCACCAGCGTCAAGGTCATCCCGAGCCGGGGTGCCTGGCTCGAGTTCGACATCGACAAGCGTGACACCGTGGGTGTCCGCATCGACCGCAAGCGTCGTCAGGCCGTCACCGTCCTGCTCAAGGCGATCGGTTGGTCCGCAGACCAGATCCGTGAGCGCTTCGGCTGGTCCGAACTGCTCATGACGACGCTGGAGAAGGACCACATCGCCGGACAGGATGAGGCCCTACTCGACATCTACCGGAAGCTGCGCCCCGGCGAGCCCCCCACCCGGGAGAACGCGCAGACCCTGCTCGACAACCTCTTCTTTAACCCGAAGAGGTACGACGTCGCCAAGGTCGGCCGGTACAAGTTCAACAAGAAGCTCGAGATCGACGTCCCGATCGTCCGGGGCACGCTCTCCGAGGAAGACATCGTCAAGACCGTGGACTACCTCTGCCGGCTGCACGCCGGTGAGGACGGCTACGAGGCCGACGACATCGACCACTTCGGCAACCGGCGCCTGCGCACGGTCGGCGAGCTCATCCAGAACCAGGTCCGCGTGGGCCTGTCCCGGATGGAGCGTGTCGTCCGCGAGCGCATGACGACGCAGGACGTCGAGGCGATCACGCCGCAGACCCTGATCAACATCCGCCCCGTGGTGGCTGCGATCAAGGAGTTCTTCGGTACGTCGCAGCTGTCGCAGTTCATGGACCAGACCAACCCGCTCGCGGGTCTGACCCACCGTCGCCGTCTGTCGGCGCTCGGCCCGGGTGGTCTGTCCCGTGAGCGGGCCGGCTTCGAGGTCCGTGACGTGCACCCGTCGCACTACGGCCGGATGTGCCCGATCGAGACGCCCGAGGGACCGAACATCGGTCTGATCGGCGCGCTCTCCACGTTCGCGCGGGTCAACCCGTTCGGCTTCATCGAGACCCCGTACCGCAAGGTCGAGGCCGGTGTGGTCACCGACGAGGTGCACTACCTCACGGCGGACGAGGAAGACCGGTACATCAAGGCGCAGGCGAACGCCGTGCTGTCCAGCGACAACACGTTCGCCCAGGACCGCGTCCTGGTCCGCCGTAAGGGCGGTGAGGTCGACTACGTGCCCGGCACCGAGGTCGACTACATGGACGTGTCGCCGCGGCAGATGACCTCGGTCGCCACCGCGATGATCCCGTTCCTCGAGCACGACGACGCCAACCGCGCCCTGATGGGTGCGAACATGCAGCGCCAGGCGGTGCCGCTGGTCAAGGCCGAGGCGCCGCTGGTCGGCACCGGCATGGAGTACCGCGCCGCGGTCGACGCCGGTGACGTGGTCGTCGCCGAGGTCGCCGGTGTGGTCGAGGACCTGTGCGCCGACTACGTGACGGTGCACCAGGACGACGGCCACCGCCGGACCTACCTGCTGCACAAGTTCCGTCGCTCGAACGCCGGCTCCTGCGTCAACCAGAAGCCTGTCGTCTTCGAGGGTGACCGGGTCGAGGCCGGCCAGGTCATCGCCGACGGTCCGTGCACCGACGAGGGGGAGATGGCCCTCGGCCGCAACCTCCTGGTCGCGTTCATGTGC
Source organism: Actinoplanes awajinensis subsp. mycoplanecinus (assembly GCF_001509495.1). NCBI lineage: Bacteria > Bacillati > Actinomycetota > Actinomycetes > Micromonosporales > Micromonosporaceae > Actinoplanes > Actinoplanes awajinensis. The sequence goes on from NZ_LLZH01000257.1 coordinate 51,950, forward strand.
TGGGAAGGCCACAACTACGAGGACGCGATCATTCTGTCGCAGCGCCTCGTGCAGCAGGACGTGCTCACCTCGATTCACATCGAGGAGCACGAGGTCGACGCCCGCGACACCAAGCTCGGCCCGGAAGAGATCACCCGCGACATCCCGAACGTCAGCGAGGAAATGCTGGCGGACCTGGACGAGCGCGGCATCATCCGGATCGGCGCCGAGGTCGTGCCCGGCGACATCCTGGTCGGCAAGGTCACGCCCAAGGGCGAGACCGAGCTGACCCCGGAGGAGCGCCTGCTGCGCGCGATCTTCGGTGAGAAGGCCCGGGAAGTCCGGGACACCTCGCTGAAGGTTCCGCACGGCGAGACCGGCACCGTCATCGGTGTCCGGACGTTCTCCCGCGAGGACGGCGACGAGCTGCCCCCGGGCGTGAACGAGCTGGTCCGGGTGTACGTCGCCCAGAAGCGCAAGATCCAGGACGGTGACAAGCTCGCCGGTCGTCACGGCAACAAGGGCGTCATCTCCAAGATCCTGCCGGTCGAGGACATGCCGTTCCTCGAGGACGGCACCCCGGTCGACATCGTGCTGAACCCGCTCGGTGTCCCCTCGCGTATGAACATCGGCCAGGTTCTGGAGACCCACCTCGGGTGGATCGCCAAGACCGGTTGGTCGGTGGAGGGCGAGGACGAGGAGTGGAAGCGTCAGCTCCGCTCGATCGAGGCGCACGAGTCCCCCGCCGACAGCAACGTCGCGACTCCGGTCTTCGACGGTGCTCAGGAGGAGGAGATCAAGGGCCTGCTCGAGTCGACCCTGCTGAACCGGGACGGCAAGCGCCTGGTCAACGGCGACGGCAAGGCGCAGCTGTTCGACGGCCGCTCCGGTGAGCCGCTGCCGGACCCGATCTCGGTCGGCTACGTCTACATCCTGAAGCTGAACCACCTGGTCGACGACAAGATCCACGCGCGGTCGACCGGTCCGTACTCGATGATCACGCAGCAGCCGCTCGGTGGTAAGGCCCAGTTCGGTGGCCAGCGGTTCGGCGAGATGGAGTGCTGGGCGATGCAGGCCTACGGCGCCGCTTACGCGCTGCAGGAACTGCTGACCATCAAGTCCGACGACGTCCTTGGCCGCGTGAAGGTCTACGAGGCCATCGTCAAGGGCGAGAACATCCCGGAGCCGGGAATCCCGGAGTCCTTCAAGGTGCTCCTCAAGGAGCTGCAGTCGCTGTGCCTGAACGTTGAGGTGCTCTCCAGCGACGGCGTTGCTCTGGAGATGCGCGAGACGGACGACGAGGTCTTCCGGGCCGCGGAGGAACTCGGCATCGACCTGTCGCGACGCCCGAACGAGGGCGTCAGCAGCGTCGAAGAGATCTGACGGAGAGCGTCCCCGGTAGGCATCGACGCGAGTCGGTAGCGACCGGGGACGCCCCCGCCGGCCTGGAATTCACCCGAGCAACGAAACACGAGGGATAGTCCAAGTGCTCGACGTCAACTTCTTCGACGAGTTGCGCATCGGCCTGGCTACCGCTGACGACATCCGGCAGTGGTCGCACGGCGAGGTCAAGAAGCCCGAGACGATCAACTACCGCACCCTCAAGCCCGAGAAGGACGGACTCTTCTGCGAGAAGATCTTCGGTCCGCAGCGGGACTGGGAGTGCTACTGCGGTAAGTACAAGCGTGTCCGGTTCAAGGGCATCATCTGTGAGCGCTGCGGCGTCGAGGTGACCCGCTCCAAGGTCCGGCGTGAGCGCATGGGCCACATCGAGCTGGCCGCCTCGGTCACGCACATCTGGTACTTCAAGGGTGTGCCGAGCCGTCTGGGCTACCTGCTCGACCTGGCGCCCAAGGACCTCGAGAAGATCATCTACTTCGCCTCGTACGTGATCACGAGCGTTGACGCCGAGTCGCGTCACCGTGACATGTCCACGATCGAGAACGAGATCTTCGCGGAGAAGCGGCAGTCCGAGAACAGCCGCGACTCGGAGATCGAGAAGCGCGCCGGCAAGCTGGAGCAGGACCTCGCCGAGCTCGAGGCCGAGGGTGCCAAGGCCGACGTGCGCCGCAAGGTCAAGGAAGCCGGCGAGCGCGAGATGCGCCAGATCCGGGACAAGGCGCAGCGCGAGATCGACCGCCTCGACGAGGTGCTCGACACGTTCCGCAAGCTCGACTCGAAGCAGCTGGTCACCGACGAGCTGCTCTACCGCGAGCTGCGGGACCGCTTCGGTGAGTACTTCACCGGTGGCATGGGCGCCGAGGCGATCAAGGCGCTGCTGCAGAACATGGACCTGGACGCCGAGGCGGAGAACCTTCGGGAGATCATCCGCACCGGTAAGGGCCAGCGGAAGATCCGGGCGCTCAAGCGGCTGAAGGTCGTCGCGGCGTTCCTGAACACCCGCAACTCCCCGCTCGGCATGGTGCTCGACTGCGTGCCGGTCATCCCGCCGGACCTGCGCCCGATGGTGCAGCTCGACGGTGGCCGCTTCGCGACCTCGGACCTGAACGACCTGTACCGCCGGGTCATCAACCGCAACAACCGCCTCAAGCGACTGATCGACCTCGGTGCTCCCGAGATCATCGTCAACAACGAGAAGCGGATGCTGCAGGAGGCCGTCGACGCGCTGTTCGACAACGGCCGTCGTGGCCGGCCGGTCACCGGTCCGGGTAACCGCCCGCTGAAGTCGCTCTCCGACATGCTGAAGGGCAAGCAGGGCCGGTTCCGTCAGAACCTGCTCGGCAAGCGCGTCGACTACTCCGGCCGTTCGGTCATCGTCGTCGGCCCGCGGCTCAAGCTGCACCAGTGCGGTCTGCCCAAGCAGATGGCCCTGGAGCTGTTCAAGCCGTTCGTGATGAAGCGCCTGGTCGACCTGAACCACGCACAGAACATCAAGTCCGCCAAGCGGATGGTCGAGCGTCAGCGCCCGGTCGTGTGGGACGTGCTGGAAGAGGTCATCAGCGAGCACCCGGTGCTGCTGAACCGTGCGCCGACCCTGCACCGCCTGGGCATCCAGGCGTTCGAACCGCAGCTGGTCGAGGGCAAGGCCATCCAGATCCACCCGCTCGTCTGTACCGCGTTCAACGCGGACTTCGACGGCGACCAGATGGCAGTCCACGTGCCGCTGTCGTCCGAGGCGCAGGCCGAGGCCCGGATCCTGATGCTGTCCTCGAACAACATCCTCAAGCCGGCCGACGGCAAGCCGGTCACCATGCCCACCCAGGACATGGTCATCGGCCTGTACTACCTGACGCACCTCACCAAGGGCGCGAAGGGTGAAGGCCGGGTCTTCAGCTCCGACGCCGAGGCGCGGATGGCGTTCGACAACGGCGAGCTGCACCTGCAGGCCAAGGTCAAGATCCGTCTCCACGACGTGATCGGGGTCGACAACGGCGCCAAGGCCGAGCCGGCCGTGGCTCCGGAGGGCTGGGTCGAGGGCGAGAAGCTGCTCGTCGAGACCACGCTCGGCCGAGTGATCTTCAACGAGACGCTGCCCCCGGGCTACCGCTTCGTGAACTACGAGATCCGCAAGGGCCAGCTGTCGGCGATCGTCAACGACCTCGCCGAGCGCTTCCCCAAGGTCGCGCTGGCCGCGACCCTGGACGCGCTCAAGGAGGCCGGCTTCCACTGGGCCACCTGGTCCGGTGTGACGATCGGTATGGGCGACGTCATCGCGCCGCCGCGCAAGCCGGAGATCCTCGCCAAGTACCAGGCCGAGGCCGACCGGATCGACAAGCAGTACCAGCGTGGTCTGATGACCGCCGAGGAACGTCGCGGCGAGCTCATCGAGATCTGGACCAAGGCGACGAACGAGATCTCCAAGGAGATGGAGTCCGCGCTGCCGCAGGAGAACCCGCTCTGGGTCATGATCAACTCCGGCGCTCGCGGTAACCTCCTCCAGCTCCGGCAGATCGCCGCGATCCGTGGTCTGGTGGCCAACCCCAAGGGCGAGATCATCCCGCGCCCGATCACCTCGTCGTACCGCGAGGGTCTGACCGTTCTGGAGTACTTCATCTCCACGCACGGTGCCCGTAAGGGCCTGGCGGACACCGCCCTGCGTACCGCCGACTCGGGTTACCTGACCCGTCGTCTGGTGGACGTCTCGCAGGACGTCATCATCCGCGAGGAGGACTGCGGCACCGACCGCGCGATTCCGATGCAGGTGGGCGAGCGGGAGCCGGACGGCACCCTGGTCGTGCACGTGCACGCCGAGACCGGTGTGCACGCCCGGACCCTGGCCGACAACATCGACGACCCGGCGGGCAACCGTGTGGTGTCGCGTGGTGACGACCTCAACTCGATCATGGTGGACGCGCTCGTCGCGGCCGGCGTCGAGATCGTCCGGGTGCGCAGCGTCCTGACCTGTGAGTCGAAGCTGGGCGTCTGCGCGGCCTGCTACGGCCGGTCGCTGCCGACCGGCAAGGCTGTCGACATCGGCGAGGCGGTCGGCATCATCGCGGCCCAGTCGATCGGTGAGCCCGGTACCCAGCTGACGATGCGTACCTTCCACACCGGTGGTGTCGCGGGTGAGGACATCACCCAGGGTCTGCCGCGTGTTCAGGAAATCTTCGAGGCCCGCGTGCCGAAGGGTAAGGCGCCCATCGCCGACACCCCGGGACGCGTGCGCATCGAGGACGGCGAGCGCTCGCGGAAGATCATCGTGGTGCCGGACGACGGCAGCGAGGAGATCGTGTACGACAAGATCTCCAAGCGCGTCAAGCTGCGCATCCCGGACGGCGGCCACGTCGGCGTCGGCGAGAAGCTCACCGAGGGCACCATCGACCCGCACGAGCTGCTGCGCATCATGGGCCCGCGCGCGGTCCAGGTCCACCTGACCAGTGAGGTCCAGGAGGTCTACCGCTCGCAGGGTGTGCTGATCCACGACAAGCACATCGAGATCATCATTCGCCAGATGCTCAAGCGCGTGACGGTCATCGACTCCGGTGCGACCGAGTTCCTGCCGGGCATCCTGGTGGACCGGGCGCTCTTCGAGTCGGAGAACCGCCGGCTCGTGGGCGAGGGTGGCGAGCCCGCCGCCGGTCGTCCGGTGCTGATGGGTATCACCAAGGCCTCGCTGGCGACCGACTCCTGGCTCTCGGCGGCCTCCTTCCAGGAGACCACCCGGGTGCTCACCGACGCTGCGATCAACTCGCGCAGCGACTCGCTGGTGGGCCTCAAGGAGAACGTCATCATCGGCAAGCTCATCCCGGCCGGTACCGGTATCTCCAAGTACCGGAACATCCGGGTCGAGCCGACCGAGGAGGCCAAGGCGAAGGTGTACTCGATGACCGGGTACCCGGAGACCGACTACGGCTTCGGACCGGCCAGCGGCCAGGCAGTTCCGCTGGACGACTTCGACTTCGGGTCGTACCGCTGACGGTCGTACGGTAATCGTTTGTTCCGCCTGGGGCGGTCGCGCAACAGCGCGGCCGCCCCAGCGGCGCTTCTAGGATGTACGGGTGACCGTTCACGCCGTGCAAACCCGCCACCCGCTGGACCCGGAGCCGGTGCCGTCGACGAAGGCCCGCGCGGTCTTCGTGCTCGGCCTGATCGGGCTGCTGACCGGCCCGATGGTCGGGGGCGTGATTCCGGCCACGATCGCGTTACTTCTGGCCCGGCAGACCGCCAGGGAGGCGTACGCGGCCGGCGGCTACCTGACCGGTGGCCGTTGGATCCGCCGCGGCCGCACGCTCGCCTGGATCGGGCTGGTGCTGGCGCTGACCGCGCTGGTGGTGGCCGCCATCGCCGGCCTGCTGCACCTGGCGACCGCGCCCGGGCCGAACCTGGCACCCGGCACCGACTGATCCCGCCCGCGGCCTTACACGCCCGCTGAGCGTCCCTGCCGGGGTGCGGGACGGCTCGTCCGGGTGACATGCTTCTGAACATGACGCAGCCCCCGGGGACCGCCGCGTACCCGCCGCCCCCGCCGTCCGGACCGCCGCCGCGCTGGGCGCCGGTGAACCCCCCGGCCAGTGGCTGGGAGGTGGAGCGGATGGACGTCGTGGGCGGGACCGGGTTCGGGATGGTCCAGCTGCGTGTCGTGCCGATCACTTCCGGTCTGGCGATCGGCGGCCTGACCGCCGGCATCGGCGCCATCCTGGTGTCGGTCCTGGTCATCTGCTTCGGTGTCGGCGGCGCGGGCGCCTGGGTCGCCGGCGCGTTCACGCTGCTCGGTGTGCTCGCCGGTGGGGGAGCGGTGACCGCGTCGCTGATCGCGAAGCGCCAGATCAGGCGCTCCGGAGCGCCGGGCCGGGTGCGGTTCACCGGTTCCGGGCTGGCCACCGCCGGCATCGCCTGCGGGAGCGCCGGCGCGGGAATATCGCTGCTGGCGTTGGTGCTGGGCTTTGTGGTAGAGGGCTCCTGAGGGGCCTCGCGGGCGCGGATCCGGCACCGCGGCATGGCCACGCCGGGGCACCCGGTACACTGGTATACGGAGATGTCCATCGCGGGAGCTCGGGGCTCATTTTGACCTGGGTGCTCGGGGTGGGTACTCTTTCCCCTCGTGCCCGGGCTCGCCCGGGCAACTCGTGCGTGCACCCGAATCGGAACGTACGACGGGTATTGCCGCACGACGGGCTGGGTTCGGTGTGAACCCGTGCTCGACCAAGACAACATCCGGTACGCGTGAATCAATCACGCGTGGCGGGACCGTGAGCCGGACGACACGCCCGACCGCGGGTGCGGGACACTCCCACCAGGGAGAGTCGCCGCACACAGGCAGAACACTCGGTGCGGCCGTATTACAGGAAGCGGCCGAAGGGAGCGGAGAAACCCGGTGCCCACGATCCAGCAGCTGGTCCGAAAGGGCCGCCAGGCGAAGACGACCAAGACGAAGACGCCGGCACTGAAGGGAAGCCCTCAGCGGCGCGGCGTGTGTACCCGCGTGTACACCACCACCCCCAAGAAGCCGAACTCTGCGCTGCGCAAGGTCGCTCGCGTGAAGCTGAGCAGCCAGATCGAGGTCACGGCGTACATCCCGGGCGTCGGCCACAACCTGCAGGAGCACTCCATCGTGCTCGTGCGCGGCGGCCGTGTTAAGGACCTCCCGGGCGTCCGCTACAAGATCGTCCGCGGTTCGCTGGACACCCAGGGTGTCCGCAACCGCAAGCAGGCCCGCAGCCGTTACGGCGCGAAGAAGGAGAAGAGCTGACATGCCGCGTAAGGGCCCCGCTCCGCGCCACCCTCTGGTCGCTGACCCGGTTTACAACTCGCCGCTGGTGACCCAGCTGGTGAACAAGATCCTGGTCGGCGGCAAGCGTTCGCTGGCCGAGCGCATCGTGTACGCCGCCCTCGAGGGTGCCCGTGAGAAGAGCGGCACCGACCCGGTGGTCATCCTCAAGCGAGCGATGGACAACGTGAAGCCGACCCTCGAGGTCCGCAGCCGCCGCGTTGGTGGCGCGACCTACCAGGTGCCGATCGAGGTGCGCACCCCGCGCCAGACGACCCTGGGCCTGCGCTGGCTGGTTCAGTACTCCAAGGTCCGCCGCGAGAAGACCATGATCGAGCGGCTGCAGAACGAGCTGCTTGACGCCAGCAACGGCCTCGGTGCCGCTGTGAAGCGTCGCGAGGACACTCACAAGATGGCGGAGTCCAACAAGGCCTTCGCGCACTACCGCTGGTAAGACCCTGCTGCGGGCCCGGCAACCGCCGGGCCACGGCATTCGTACCGGTCCACGAGACGACGACGAAGAAAAGTAGGGATGGAAGTGGCTGCCGCAGACGCGCTCGCCAAGGTTCGCAACATCGGCATCATGGCGCACATCGACGCTGGTAAGACCACGACGACCGAGCGCATCCTGTTCTACACCGGCATCACGTACAAGATCGGTGAAGTCCACGAGGGCGCGGCCGTCATGGACTGGATGGAGCAGGAGCAGGAACGCGGCATCACCATCACCTCCGCCGCCACGAAGTGCGAGTGGAAGGGCTACACGATTCAGATCATCGACACGCCCGGCCACGTCGACTTCACGGTCGAGGTCGAGCGGTCGCTGCGTGTGCTCGACGGTGCAGTCGCGGTGTACGACGGTGTGGCCGGCGTGGAGCCGCAGACGGAGAACGTCTGGCGCCAGGCCGACAAGTACAACGTCCCTCGCATGTGCTTCGTCAACAAGCTCGACCGGACCGGCGCGGACTTCTTCCGTTGCGTGCAGATGATGATCGACCGGCTTCACGCCACGCCGCTCGTCCTGCAGATCCCGATCGGGCTCGAGGGCGACCACATCGGTGTCGTCGACCTGATCAACATGAAGGCGCTCACCTGGCGCGGGGAGACCCAGAAGGGTGACGACTACGCGATCGAGGAGATCCCGGCCGACCTGGTCGACTCCGCGAACGAGTGGCGCGAGAAGCTGATCGAGACCCTGGCCGACGTCGACGACGCGGTCATGGAGAAGTACCTCGAGGGCGAAGAGGTCTCGATCGACGAGATCCGGGCCGCCATCCGGCGGGCCACGATCGCCAGCAAGGCCAACCCGGTCCTGTGCGGCTCGGCGTTCAAGAACAAGGGCGTTCAGCCCATGCTCGACGCCGTCGTCGACTTCCTCCCGTCGCCGCTGGACATCCCGGCGATCGAGGGCACCGCGCTCGACGGTGAGACCCCGATCCTGCGCAAGCCGTCGAACACCGAGCCGTTCTCCGGCCTGGCGTTCAAGATTCAGACGGACAAGCACCTCGGCAAGCTCACCTACGTCCGGGTCTACTCCGGCACGCTCGACTCCGGTTCCCAGGTGGTCAACTCCACCAAGGACCGCAAGGAGCGGATCGGCAAGATCTACCAGATGCACGCGAACAAGCGTGAGGAGCGCGCCACCGCGCAGGCCGGCGACATCATCGCCGTCCAGGGTCTCAAGCAGACCACCACCGGTGACACGCTCAGCGACCCGGCGAACCCGGTCATCCTGGAGTCGATGACCTTCCCGGAGCCGGTTATCCAGGTCGCCATCGAGCCGAAGACCAAGTCGGACCAGGAGAAGCTGGGCACCGCTATCCAGCGCCTGGCCGAAGAGGACCCGACCTTCCGCGTCTTCAACGACGAGGAGACCGGTCAGACGATCATCGCCGGCATGGGCGAGCTCCACCTGGACATCCTGGTGGACCGCATGCGCCGCGAGTTCAACGTCGAGGCCAACATCGGTAAGCCGCAGGTGGCGTACCGCGAGACTCTCCGCGGCAAGGTGGAGAAGCTCACGTACGTGCACAAGAAGCAGACCGGTGGTTCCGGCCAGTACGCGAAGGTCGTCGTCACGGTCGAGCCGCTTGAGCTCGCCACCGACGGTCCCACGTACGAGTTCGTCAACGCGGTCACCGGCGGTCGCATCCCCAAGGAGTTCATCCCCTCGGTGGACGCGGGCGCCCAGGACTCCCTGCAGTACGGCGTCCTCGCCGGCTACCCGCTGGTCGGCGTGAAGTTCACGCTGATCGACGGTCAGTACCACGAGGTCGACTCGTCTGAGATGGCGTTCAAGATCGCTGGCTCCATGGCGATGAAGGAAGCGGCCCGCAAGGCCGACCCCGCGCTGCTGGAGCCGATGATGTCGGTTGAGGTCACCACCCCTGAGGACAACATGGGTGACGTCATCGGCGACCTCAACTCCCGCCGCGGCCTGATCCAGTCGATGGAGGAGCGCTCCGGCGCCCGCGTCGTCAAGGCTCTGGTCCCGCTGTCGGAGATGTTCGGCTACGTCGGCGACCTGCGGTCGAAGACGGCCGGCCGGGCCAGCTACAGCATGCAGTTCGACTCCTACGCGGAGGTTCCCGGGAACGTCGCGAAGGAGATCATCGCTAAGGCCACCGGCGCCTGACGCGTTGAGGCACGTGCGGCCCGTCGAGGGCCGCACGTGCACAAGCAGTCGACAGAGTCCTGAGCGCCTTATCGGCGTGCCGGGCGACCAGTAAGTACCAGTCCACAGGAGGACACCAGTGGCGAAGGCGAAGTTCGAGCGGACTAAGCCGCACGTCAACATCGGCACCATTGGTCACATCGACCACGGTAAGACGACGCTGACTGCGGCCATCACGAAGGTCCTGCACGACGAGTTCCCCGACCTGAACCCGTACACCCCGTTCGACGAGATCGACAAGGCGCCTGAAGAGAAGGCCCGTGGTATCACGATCTCGATCGCGCACGTCGAGTACCAGACCGCGTCGCGCCACTACGCGCACGTGGACTGCCCCGGCCACGCCGACTACATCAAGAACATGATCACCGGTGCCGCGCAGATGGACGGCGCGATCCTGGTCGTGGCCGCCACCGACGGCCCGATGCCGCAGACCAAGGAGCACGTGCTCCTGGCCCGCCAGGTCGGCGTTCCGTACATCGTCGTCGCCCTGAACAAGAGCGACATGGTCGAGGACGAGGAGCTCCTGGAGCTCGTCGAGCTCGAGGTCCGCGAGCTGCTCAGCACGTACGAGTTCCCGGGCGACGACCTGCCGGTCGTTCGCGTGTCGGCGCTCAAGGCGCTCGAGGGCGACCCGGAGTGGACCGCCAAGCTCCTCGAGCTGATGAACGCGGTCGACACCGCGATCCCGCAGCCCGAGCGTGACATCGAGAAGCCGTTCCTCATGCCGATCGAGGACGTCTTCACGATCACCGGTCGTGGCACCGTGGTGACCGGTCGGGCCGAGCGTGGCATCCTCAAGCCGAACGAGGAGGTCGAGATCGTGGGCATCCGCGAGAAGTCGACCAAGACCGTTTGCACCGGCATCGAGATGTTCCGCAAGCTGCTCGACGAGGCCCGCGCGGGCGAGAACGTCGGCCTGCTGCTTCGTGGCATCAAGCGCGAGGACGTCGAGCGCGGCATGGTCGTCGTGAAGCCCGGCAGCAGCACCCCGCACACCGACTTCGAGGGTCAGGTCTACATCCTCTCGAAGGAAGAGGGCGGCCGGCACACGCCGTTCTTCCAGAACTACCGCCCGCAGTTCTACTTCCGCACCACGGACGTCACCGGCGTCGTCACGCTGCCCGAGGGCACCGAGATGGTCATGCCGGGTGACTCCACCTCCATGGAGGTCAAGCTGATCCAGCCGATCGCCATGGAGCAGGGTCTGAAGTTCGCGATCCGTGAGGGTGGCCGCACCGTCGGCGCCGGCACGGTCACGAAGATCACTAAGTGATGACGGGTTGTCCGTGACCTACGTCGCGGACAACCCCTCATTGGTGACCCCGATTAGCAATGCTGGGTTCAATCCGGCATACTAGTCAGGTTGCGTCCGCGCGGGGTGGGTAGCTGGCTTCGTTCAGGTACCCACCCTCGCCGGGTGTCCGGGTGTGTTTTCGTTGCCACCTGGTACCCCAGATCCCCGTGATCGCGTCCGCCCCCAGCAAGATCGGGGGTGGAGGCTGGAAGCTGAATGCACAGCATTCTGCGACGAGGCGCGACACGCCCGACCGCGGGGGTCGGACAACGCAGGATCAACGGTCCTGCGGGCATGCGGAAGCCACCGCTTCTGCACGTAGCGGCATCGAGAGAAGGAAACAGAAGCCACCATGGCGGGACAGAAGATCCGCATCCGGCTCAAGGCCTATGACCACGAGGTCGTCGACTCCTCGGCGCGCAAGATCGTCGAGACGGTGACGCGTACGGGGGCGCAGGTCGCAGGCCCGGTGCCGCTGCCCACGGAGATCAACCGTTTCTGCGTGATCCGTTCGCCGCACAAGTACAAGGACTCGCGCGAGCACTTCGAGATGCGCACGCACAAGCGTCTGATCGACATCATCGACCCGACTCCGAAGACGGTCGACTCGCTTATGCGCCTCGACCTGCCGGCCGGGGTCGACATCGAGATCAAGCTGTAGGGACCGGACAATGGACAGGCAAGTTAAGGGGATCCTGGGCGCCAAGCTCGGCATGACCCAGGTCTGGGACAACAACAAGGTTGTCCCGGTAACCGTGGTGCAGGCCGGCCCTTGCGTCGTGACCCAGGTCCGCACCTCTGAAAAGGACGGCTACTCCGCGGTCCAGCTGGCGTACGGCGCGATTGACCCTCGTAAGGTCAACAAGCCGGAGAGCGGCCACTACGCGAAGGCGGGTGTGTCGCCGCGGCGCCACATCGTGGAGCTCCGCACCAGCGACGCCGGCGAGTACGAGCTCGGCCAGGAGATCTCCCTCGCGGAGTTCGCGGCCGGTACCTCGATCGACGTCACCGGTAAGACCAAGGGCAAGGGCTTTGCCGGCGTCATGAAGCGGCACGGCTTCCACGGTCTGCGGGCCAGCCACGGTGTCGAGCGCAAGCACCGCTCGCCCGGTTCGATCGGCGCCTGCGCGACCCCCGGTCGCGTCTTCAAGGGCGTCAAGATGGCCGGCCGCATGGGCGGCAAGCGCTTCACCGTGCAGAACCTCACGGTTCAGGCGGTCGACGCCGAGCGCAACCTGATCCTGGTCCGTGGCGCAGTGCCCGGTCCCAAGGGCGCGCTGATCCTGGTCCGTACCGCAGCCAAGAAGGGCGGTGCCAAGTGAGCTCGGTTGACGTGATCAACATTGAGGGCACCAAGACCGGTTCGGTCGAGCTGCCCGGGAACATCTTCGACGTTCAGGCGAACATCCCCCTGATGCACCAGGTCGTCGTGGCGCAGCTCGCCGCGGCGCGGCAGGGTACCGCCAAGGCGAAGACCCGCGGTGAGGTCGCCGGTGGCGGCAAGAAGCCGTACAAGCAGAAGGGCACCGGTCGCGCCCGTCAGGGCTCGATCCGCGCGCCGCAGTTCACCGGCGGTGGCGTCGTGCACGGCCCCGTGCCGCGCGACTACAGCCAGCGGACCCCGAAGAAGATGAAGGCCGCCGCTCTCCGTGGCGCCCTCTCGGACCGGGCCCGCGACGGCCGCGTGTTCGTCGTCGAGGCGTTCGTCAACGGCGACAAGCCGTCGACCAAGGCCGCGATCGCGACGCTGCGCAAGGTCGTGCAGACCAACAAGGTTCTCGTCGTTCTGGACAGCCAGGACGAGCTGAACTGGGTGTCGCTGCGCAACGAGCCTTCCGTGCACCTGATCGAAGCCGGCCAGCTGAACACGTACGACGTGCTGGTGGCCGACGAGATCGTCTTCACCAAGGTCGCGCTCGACGAGTTCCTGGGCGGCTCCGAGAAGTCCGAGGAGGGCGACAAGTGAGCACGATCGCCGACCCGCGCGACATCATCGTCGCTCCGGTGGTCTCCGAGAAGAGCTACAGCGTTCTCGATCAGAACTGGTACACGTTCCTCGTCCGCCCGGACGCGAACAAGACCGAGATCAAGATCGCGATCCAGCAGATCTTCGATGTCCGCGTGCTGACGGTTAACACCATCAACCGCCAGGGCAAGCGCAAGCGCACCAAGACGGGCTTCGGTCAGCGTAAAGCGACCAAGCGCGCCATGGTGAAGCTGGCTGACGGTGACCGCATCGAGGCCTTCGGCGGCCCGGTCAGCTAAGGGGTTGTAGACATGGCTATCCGTAAGTACAAGCCGACTACGCCGGGCCGCCGCGGCTCGAGCGTCGCCGACTTCGCTGAGATCACCCGGTCGACGCCGGAGAAGTCTCTGCTGGTTCCGCTGCCCAAAAAGGGTGGTCGCAACGTCCACGGCCGCATCACCACGCGGCACCAGGGCGGTGGCCACAAGCGGCAGTACCGGCTGATCGACTTCAAGCGCAACGACAAGGACGGCGTGCCGGCCAAGGTCGCTCACATCGAGTACGACCCGAACCGTACGTCCCGCATCGCACTGCTGCACTACGCCGACGGCGAGAAGCGCTACATCCTCGCGCCGAAGGACCTGAAGCAGGGCGACCGCATCGAGTCCGGTGTGGGCGCGGACATCAAGCCGGGGAACAACCTTCCTCTGCGCAACATCCCGGTCGGTACGACGATCCACGGTGTGGAGCTTCGTCCCGGCGGTGGCGCCAAGCTGGCCCGTTCGGCCGGCGTGGGTATCCAGCTGCTCGGCCGTGAGGGTGTTTACGCCACTCTGCGTATGCCGTCCGGTGAAATCCGGCGTGTCGACGTTCGTTGTCGCGCGACGGTCGGCGAGATCGGTAACGCCGAGCAGTCGAACATCAACTGGGGTAAGGCCGGCCGCATGCGCTGGAAGGGCAAGCGCCCGACCGTCCGTGGTGTCGCCATGAACCCTGTCGACCACCCGCACGGTGGTGGTGAGGGTAAGACCTCTGGTGGTCGTCACCCGGTCAACCCGGCTGGAAAGCCGGAGGGCCGTACCCGCCGCAAGGGCCAGGAGAGCGACAAGCTGATCGTTCGCCGCCGCTACGCCACCCGCAAGCGCGGGTAACGGGAGTTTAAAAGATGCCTCGCAGCCTGAAGAAGGGCCCGTTCGTCGACGACCACCTGCTCAAGAAGGTGGAAGTCCAGAACGAGAAGAACTCGAAGAACGTCATCAAGACCTGGTCGCGTCGATCGACGATCATTCCCGACATGCTCGGGCACACGATCGCCGTGCACGACGGCCGCAAGCACGTCCCGGTCTTCATCTCCGAAGCCATGGTCGGCCACAAGCTCGGCGAGTTCGCTCTGACCCGTACGTTCAAGGGTCACGAGAAGGACGACCGCAAGAGCCGTCGTCGCTAGTCAGTCCACGGATAAGAAAGGGGTTACAGCGATGCCAGTAAAGAATGACGCTCCGGCGCTTCCGGGCTCTCGCGCAGTTGCGAAGCACGTCCGCATGTCGGCGAGCAAGGCACGCCGTGTCGTCAACCTCGTCCGCGGTCTGCCCGCGAAGGAGGCTCTGACGGTCCTGCAGTTCGCGCCGCAGTCGGCGAGCGAGCAGGTCTACAAGGTGCTCGCGAGCGCTATCGCGAACGCGGAGAACAACGAGCGGCTCGACCCGGACGCACTCCTCGTGAGCGAGGCGTACGTCAACGAGGGTCCGACGCTCAAGCGGTTCCGTCCGCGGGCGCAGGGCCGGGCTTACCGGATCCGCAAGCGCACGTGTCACATCACTATCGCGGTCGAGGCGGTCCAGGTGGCCCGCCCGGCGAAGAAGGCTTCGGCGAAGAAGGCCAACAAGGCCGCAGAGCCGGCCGCCGCCGAGTCCCAGAGCACGGAGGGTGCCGAGTAATGGGTCAGAAGGTTCACCCCACCGGGTTCCGCCTCGGCATTTCCACCGACTGGAAGAGCCGCTGGTTCGCCGACAAGCTCTACAAGGACTACATCGGCGAGGATGTCAAGATCCGCCGCATGATGTCCAAGGGCCTCGAGCGCGCCGGCATCTCCAAGGTGGACATCGAGCGCACCCGTGACCGGGTTCGCGTCGACATCCACACCGCCCGGCCGGGCATTGTCATCGGCCGTAAGGGTGCGGAGGCCGACCGGATCCGTGGCGAGCTCGAGAAGCTCACCGGCAAGCAGGTCCAGCTGAACATCCTCGAGGTGAAGAACCCCGAGTCGGACGCTCAGCTCGTGGCGCAGGGCGTCGCCGAGCAGCTGTCCTCTCGGGTCAGCTTCCGTCGGGCGATGCGCAAGGCCATGCAGTCGGCCATGAAGAACCCGATCTGCAAGGGCATCCGCGTGCAGGTCTCCGGTCGCCTCGGCGGCGCGGAGATGAGCCGCACGGAGTTCTACCGTGAGGGTCGCGTTCCGCTGCACACGCTGCGGGCGAACATCGAGTACGGCTTCTTCGAGGCCCGTACCACGTTCGGCCGGATCGGTGTGAAGGTCTGGATCTACAAGGGCGACGCCGTACCGGGTCGCGAGGCCGTCGCTGAGGCGCCCGCGCGTCCGCGCCGTGACCGCGCCGACCGCCCCGAGCGTCCGCGCCGTGGCCGTTCCGGTTCGTCCGGCACGACTGCGGGCGGCACCGAGGCCGGCCGGGCCGCTCAGGCCGCGGCGACCGCCGATGACACCGCTGCGGCTCCGGCTGCGGCTGAAACGCAGCAGGAGGGCTGACCTGTGCTGATGCCCCGTAAGCCCCCGAAGGGCTTCCGTAAGCCCCACCACCCGGACCGCCACGGCGCGTCCAAGGGCGGTAACCGGGTCGTCTTCGGTGAGTTCGGTATCCAGGCTCTTGAGCCGGCGTACGTGACGAACCGGCAGATCGAGTCGGCGCGTATCGCGATGACCCGCCACATCAAGCGTGGCGGCAAGGTCTGGATCTCGATTTTCCCGGACCAGGCCCTGACGAAGAAGCCTGCCGAGACCCGCATGGGTTCCGGTAAGGGTTCTCCCGAGTGGTGGGTCGCGAACGTCAAGCCGGGACGCATTCTCTTCGAGATGTCCTTCCCGAACGAGACGGTCGCGCGCGAGGCGATGCGCCGCGCGATCCACAAGCTCCCGATGAAGTGCCGCATCGTGACGCGCGAAGTGGGTGAAAGCTAATGGCAGCGGGCGTTAAGGCAGCCGAGCTGCGCGAGAGCTCCGACGAGGAGCTGGTCGCGAAGCTGCGGGAGGCCAAGGCGGAGCTGTTCAATCTTCGTGTGCAGCGTGCGACCGGGCAGCTCGACAATCACCGTCGACTGCAGGTCGTCCGCAAGGACATTGCGAAGATCTACACGATCATGCGTGAACGTGAGCTTGGGCTCTCGGTCGCGCCGGATGAGGTGACGGCATGAGTGAGAACACCACCGCCGCTCCGCGCGCTCAGCGCAAGGTGCGTGAGGGTCTCGTGGTCAGCGACAAGATGGACAAGACTGTTGTCGTCGAGGTCGAGGACCGGGTCAAGCACGCCCTGTACGGCAAGGTCATCCGCCGTACGCGGAAGCTGAAGGTGCACGACGAGTCCAACTCGGCGGGTACCGGCGACCGGGTCTCGATCATGGAGACGCGTCCGCTCTCCGCCACCAAGCGGTGGCGGATCGTGGAGATCCTCGAAAAGGCCAAGTGAGTACGCTGGGCCGGCTGCGGCCGGCCCAGCGGACCATCGTTCCGCCAAGCTTCGGTACGTCACCGGAGAACTGGCAGACATAGGAGACAGACGTGATCCAGCAGGAGTCGCGACTGCGTGTCGCCGATAACACGGGTGCCCGGGAGATCCTGTGCATCCGCGTACTCGGTGGCTCCGGTCGCCGTTACGCGAGCATCGGCGACGTCATCGTGGCCACGGTCAAGGACGCCATTCCGGGTGCCGGTGTGAAGAAGGGCGACGTCGTCAAGGCTGTCGTCGTTCGCACCGCCAAGGAGCGTCGTCGTCCGGACGGCTCGTACATCCGCTTCGACGAGAACGCCGCCGTCATCATCAAGGACGGCGGGGACCCCCGCGGTACCCGCATCTTCGGCCCGGTCGGGCGCGAGCTGCGCGACAAGCGGTTCATGAAGATCATTAGCCTGGCGCCGGAGGTGCTCTGACCGTGAAGATCAAGAAGGGCGACACGGTCGTCGTCATCGCCGGCAAGGACAAGGGTGCCAAGGGTAAGGTCATTGCGGCCTTCCCGAGGCAGGACAAGGTCCTGGTCGAGGGCGTCAACCGAGTCAAGAAGCACGAACGCATCCGTACCAACCAGCGTGGTTCGAAGACCGGCGGCATTGTCACTCAGGAAGCCCCCGTGCACATCTCCAACGTGCAGGTGCTGGACGACCAGGGTAAGCCGACCCGCATCGGGTACCGGATCGACGATAACGGGACCAAGGTCCGGATCGCGCGTACGACCGGTAAGGAACTCTGATGACTGCCCCCACTGAGACCAAGACGCTGCCCCGCCTGCAGAGCAAGTACCGCACCGAGGTGGTGCCGGCGATCCGGGAGCAGTTCAAGTACGGCAACCCGATGCAGACCCCGGGCCTGGTCAAGGTCGTGGTCAACATGGGTGTCGGCGAGGCTGCCCGCGACGCCAAGCTCATCGACGGCGCGGTCCGCGATCTGACCACCATCACCGGTCAGAAGCCGCTGGTTCGCCGGGCGACCAAGTCGATCGCGCAGTTCAAGCTCCGTGAGGGCATGCCGATCGGCGCCAAGGTCACCCTGCGTGGCGACCGGATGTGGGAGTTCCTGGACCGCCTGCTGTCCATCGCGCTGCCGCGTATCCGCGACTTCCGCGGTCTCGACGGGCGCAAGCTGGACGGCCACGGCAACTACACGTTCGGCCTCACCGAGCAGTCGGTGTTCCACGAGATCGACCAGGACCGGATCGATCGCACGCGGGGCATGGACATCACGGTGGTCACCACCGCCACGACCGACGACGAGGGCCGGGCGCTGCTGAAGCTCCTGGGCTTCCCGTTCAAGGAGAACTGATATGGCTAAGAAGGCGCTGATCATCAAGGCGGCCGCGAAGCCCAAGTTCGCCGTGCGCGCCTACACCCGCTGCCAGAAGTGCGGTCGCCCGCACTCGGTCTACCGCAAGTTCGGTCTGTGCCGGGTTTGCGTGCGGGACATGGCTCACCGTGGTGAGCTGCCCGGCGTGTCCAAGGCCTCCTGGTAACACCCGACTTAGTAATACCGCTTCGCCGTAGGCCCGGGTCCCCCGGGAACCCCGGCGAGAAAGGTTGACGAATACCCATGACGATGACGGACCCGATCGCAGACATGCTGACGCGTCTGCGCAACGCCAACCAGGCGTACCACGACAAAGTGACGATGCCCTACTCGAAGATCAAGGCGAACATCGCCGAGGTCCTCAAGGCCGAGGGTTACATCGCGTCGTGGACGTCTGAGGAGCCCGAGGAGGGCGCGGTCGGCAAGCGTCTGGTCGTTGAGCTCAAGTACGGCCAGAACCGCGAGCGCAGCCTCGCCGGCATCAAGCGCGTCTCGAAGCCGGGCCTGCGTGTATACGCCAAGTCCGACGAGCTGCCCCGCGTGCTCGGTGGTCTCGGTGTCGCGATCATTTCGACGTCCCAGGGACTGCTGACCGACAAGCAGGCCCGCAAGCGGAGCGTTGGCGGGGAAGTCCTCGCCTTCGTCTGGTAACTGGAGACTTAGACATGTCGCGAATCGGACGTAAGTCGATCCCGGTCCCGGCCGGCGTCGACGTCACCATCACGGGGCAGACCGTTAAGGTCAAGGGCCCCAAGGGCGAACTGTCGCACACCGTCGCGGAGCCGATCACGGTTTCTCAGGACGGCGGCGAGCTGGTCGTCAACCGCCCCAACGACGAGCGCAAGGCCAAGGAGCTGCACGGTCTTTCGCGCACTCTGGTCGCCAACATGATCGTGGGCGTGACCGAGGGTTACAAGAAGACCCTCGAGATCAACGGCACCGGTTACCGTGTCACCGCCAAGGGCAAGGACCTGGAGTTCGCTCTGGGCTTCTCGCACCCGGTGAACATCGTGCCGCCGACGGGGATCACGTTCTCGGTCGAGAGGCCCACCCAGTTCACTGTGGCGGGCATCGACAAGCAGCTTGTCGGCGAGGTCGCCGCCAACATCCGGAAGATCCGCCCGCCGGAGCCCTACAAGGGCAAGGGCGTCAAGTACCAGGGCGAGGTCATCCGCCGCAAGGCTGGAAAGGCAGGTAAGAAGTGACCGCCACGCTGCTCAAGCGCCGCAATGGCGGCGGTGTCGCCTCACGGCGCGCCGTTGGCAAGGCGCGTCGTCACTTCCGGGTCCGCAAGAACGTGGCCGGTACGGCCGAGCGTCCCCGCCTGGTCGTCACCCGGTCCTCGCGGCACATCACCGCGCAGATCATCGACGACCTCAAGGGTCACACGCTCGCTTCGGCCTCGACCCTCGACACCTCGATCCGGGGCACCGAGGGCGACAAGAGCGCGCTGGCCGGCAAGGTTGGCACGCTCCTCGGCGAGCGCGCCAAGGCCGCGGGTATTTCCAAGGTCGTCTTCGACCGCGGTGGCAACAAGTACGCGGGGCGTATCGCCGCGCTTGCCGGTGCCGCTCGCGAAGCCGGACTCGAGTTCTAGGAGGGATTGACCAATGCCTGGTCAGCAGCGCCGTGGCGGCGGGTCCGGCGGTAGCACCGAAGGTGGCGGCCGCCGCGACAACCGTCGTGAGGGCGGTCGCGGCAACGCGCCCGTCGAGAAGACCCCTCACCTCGAGCGGGTCGTCGCGATCAACCGTGTCGCCAAGGTCGTCAAGGGTGGTCGTCGCTTCAGCTTCACCGCCCTGGTGATCGTCGGCGACGGTGACGGCACCGTCGGTGTCGGTTACGGAAAGGCCAAGGAGGTGCCCGCGGCGATCGCCAAGGGCGTCGAAGAGGCCAAGAAGCACTTCTTCAAGGTCCCGCGGATCGGTGCGACCATCCCGCACCCGATCACGGGTGAGGCTGCCGCAGGTGTCGTCCTGCTCAAGCCGGCGTCCGCTGGTACCGGTGTTATCGCCGGTGGCCCGGTGCGTGCCGTGCTGGAGTGCGCGGGCATCCACGACATCCTGTCGAAGAGCCTCGGCTCCTCGAACCCGATCAACATCGTGCACGCCACGGTGGCCGCTCTGAAGGGCCTCGAGTCCCCGGAGCAGGTCGCGGCTCGTCGTAGCCTGCCGGTGGAGGACGTGGCGCCGGCGGCCATGCTGGCGTCGCGTGCGGAAGCGGCGGTGCGCTGATGGCCCGCCTGAAGGTCACCCAGATCCGGTCCGAGATCGGCCGTAAGCAGAACCAGCGGGACTCCCTGCGGTCGCTCGGCCTCAAGCGGATCAACGATGTGGTGGTCAAGGAGGACCGTCCCGAGATTCGGGGCATGATCTTCGCCGTGAACCACCTCGTCACTGTCGAGGAGGTCGAGTAATGGCGATCAAGGTCCACCACCTGCGCCCGGCGCCCGGTGCCAAGACTGCGAAGACCCGTGTGGGTCGCGGTGAAGGCTCCAAGGGCAAGACCGCCGGTCGCGGCACCAAGGGCACCGGAGCCCGCAAGAACACCCCGGCGTCGTTCGAGGGTGGGCAGATGCCCATCCACATGCGTCTGCCGAAGATGAAGGGCCTCCGGAACAAGCCGCGCAACAAGGTTGTTTTCCAGGTCGTGAACCTGGACCGCCTTGCTGAGCTGTTCCCGAACGGCGGCGAGGTCGGCCCGGCCGAGCTCGTCGAGTCCGGCGCGGTTCGCAAGAACCTCCCGGTCAAGGTCCTCGGCTCGGGTGAGCTGAACGGCGTGTCGCTGACCATCAAGGCGCACGCGTTCAGTGACTCCGCCAAGGAGAAGATCGCTGCTGCTGGTGGTTCCGCCACTCAGCTGTGAGGCTTGTGGGGGTGCTCGTCCGGACTTCGTGTTCGGCGAGCATCCCCTTGTGGCGTCTGACCTGCACTTCTGTGATTGCTCGTAACGCACCGCCGCACTGACGGCTACCGTGGCTGACCACGGCGGCTCAAGACTGTTAGAGTCCGTTCCCAGCTAGGGATATCGGTCATCCGGACCGATGCCTTCCCCCCGATCCGCCATTCGGCGGTGACCTCGCGCAGGAGGAAGAAGTTGCTCTCCGCCTTTTCGAGTGCGTTGCGGACGCCTGACCTGCGCAAGAAGTTGTTGTTCACGGTGGCGATCATTGCGCTCTACCGGCTCGGCGCTACCTTGCCCAGCCCAGGCGTCTCGTACACCAATGTGCAGGCTTGCCTCAAGATCACCGAGCAGTCGGGCAACCAGGTTCTGAACCTGCTGAACCTGTTCTCCGGTGGTGCTCTGCTCCAGCTCTCGATTTTCGCGCTCGGCATCATGCCGTACATCACCGCGTCGATCATCCTGCAGCTGCTCACCGTGGTCATCCCGCGGCTCGAGCAGCTCCGCAAGGAGGGTCAGTCCGGTCAGGCGAAGATCACCCAGTACACCCGCTACCTGACCCTCGGCCTGGCGATCCTGCAGTCCTCGGCGTTCGTCGCCCTGGCTCGGACCGGCCAGCTGTTCGGCGGTCTGTGCGACCAGGACAACCCGTCCTACCAGATCATCCCGGAGAACACCGGCATCCCGATCTGGCTCACTCTTACCGTTCTGGTCATGACGATGACCGCCGGCACCGGCGTGGTCATGTGGCTCGGCGAGCTGGTCACCGACCGCGGCGTCGGCAACGGCATGTCCGTCCTGATCTTCACCTCGATCGCCGCTCGCCTCCCCGGCGAGGGCTGGACGATCAAGCAGACCGCCGGCACCGGCAAGTTCCTCCTGGTGATCGCGTTGGTCCTGGTGATCATCGGCCTGGTGGTCTTCATCGAGCAGGCGCAGCGTCGCATCCCAGTGCAGTACGCGAAGCGCATGATCGGCCGGCGGATGTACGGCGGTACCTCGACCTACATCCCGCTGAAGGTGAACCAGGCGGGTGTCGTCCCGGTCATCTTCGCGTCGTCGCTGCTCTACCTGCCGCAGCTGTACTTGCAGTTCTTCGACTCGAACAATCTGACGAACTACCAGATCTGGATCCAGAACTGGCTCGCGAGTCCGACCAGCTGGCTGTACATCACGGTGTACTTCCTGATGATCATCTTCTTCACGTACTTCTACGTGTCGATCACGTTCAACCCGACTGAGGTCGCGGAGAACATGAAGAAGTACGGTGGTTTCGTGCCGGGTATTCGCCCGGGCAAGCCGACCGCCGACTACCTGGACTTCATCCTCAGCCGGATCACCCTGCCGGGCGCGTTGTACCTGGGCCTGATCTCGGTTCTGCCGAACTTCTTCTTCATCTGGCTGGACCAGAAGCAGTACCAGAACTTCCCCTTCGGCGGCACCGCGGTGCTGATCATGGTGGGTGTGGGTCTGGAGACGGTCAAGCAGATCGAGAGCCAGCTCATGCAGCGGAACTACGAAGGGTTCCTCCGGTAGTGGGCACGCGGGGCCGGGGGGCTCTGGCGTCGACGGTAGGCGTGGCTTCTTGCGACCGAAGCGAGGCGATGTAGGTGCGGCTGGTGTTGGTGGGCCCTCCGGGGGCCGGCAAGGGGACCCAGGCTGAGTTCATCGCCGCCCATCTCGCCGTACCGAAGATCTCCACCGGCGACATCTTCCGGGCGAACGTGTCGCAGGGGACCCCGCTCGGGGTCGAGGCCAAGCGGTACATGGACGCCGGGCAGCTGGTGCCGGACGAGGTGACCATCAACATGGTCCGTGACCGGCTCGCCGAGCCGGACGCGGGCGACGGGTTCCTGCTCGACGGGTTCCCGCGCACGGTGCCGCAGGCGAACGCGCTGGACAAGCTGCTCGCGGACCTCGGCACCGCGCTGGACCTCGTGATGGAACTCGTCGTCGACGACGACGAGGTGGTCCGGCGGCTCTCCGGCCGTCGGACCTGCCGCGGGTGCGGCAAGATCTGGCATGTCGAGTTCGACCCGACGAGCAAAGAGAACATCTGCGACCGCTGTGGCGCGGAGCTGTTCCAACGGGACGACGACAAGGCCGAAACCATCGCTAACCGGCTGGTGGAGTACGCGGACAAGACCGCGCCACTGGTCGACTACTACGGCGCCCAGGGCAAGCTGGTGGGCATCGACGCGACCGGGCCGGTCGAAGACGTCACGGTGCGCGCAATAGACGCCCTGCGGTCCTACGGGGGCTAAGAGATGCGACGTCAGGAGCTGGACATTCAGCTGAAGACGCCGGAACAGATCGTGAAGATGCGGGCCGCCGGTCTGGTGGTCTTCGCCGCGCTGGAAGCGATGCGGGACGCTGTCGCGCCCGGTGTCTCGACCGCCGATCTGGACGCGGTCGCGGAGAAGGTGATCCGCGACGCGGGCGCCGTCCCGTCGTTCAAGGGCTACCACGGGTTCCCGGCCTCGATCTGTGCCTCGGTCAACGAGCAGGTCGTGCACGGGATCCCGGGTGCCGAGCAGGTGCTTGTCGAGGGTGACCTGGTCTCGCTGGACTGCGGCGCGGTCCTGGACGGCTGGCACGGCGACTCGGCGATCACCGTCGGGGTCGGCGCCACCGACCCGGCGCTGCTGAAGATGGCCGAGGTCGCCGAGGACGCCATGTGGGCCGGGATCGCGGCAGCGGCCCGGGGCGTGGCGAACGGCCGGGGCCGGCTCACCGACATCTCGTTCAACATCGAGAAGGTGGTCCGCAAGGGCGGCCGGTACGGGATCGTCGACGGGTACGGCGGCCACGGCATCGGCACCGAGATGCATCAGGAACCGCACGTGCTCAACCACGGCAAGCCGGGCCGCGGCCCGCGGATCACCGCGGGCATGGCACTGGCCATCGAGCCGATGATCACGATGGGTTCGCCGCGGACCGTGGAGCTCTCCGACGGCTGGACCGTGGTGACCCGGGACGGTTCCCGCGCCGCGCACGTTGAGCACACCATGGCGCTCCTGGACGACGGGGTGTGGGTCACCACCGCCCCGGACGGCGGCCGGGCCCGCCTGGGCGATCTGGTGACCGCTCGCCAGCCCTGAGAATCGGCCTGGTCCACCCGCGCGGCGCCCGATCGCGCAGAATCCACTGCGGAGCCCGGACGACTGCCGTCTGGGCTCCCGAGCGCTCGCCTGGCATGCTGTGACCCATGGGTCGCGAGGGGATGCGCGCCGGCGATGCTGATCGCCAGCGTATTGCGGATCAGTTGAAGTCCGCGCTCGATGAGGGCCGGCTCGATCTGAACGAGTACGACGAACGGGTCCAGCGTGCCTACTCCGCACGGACCTACGGGGATCTCGATGGACTTCTCGACGATCTCCCGGGCACCGTGGGAGTCCAGCACTCACAGGTCCAGCCGCACAGCCCGGCGCCACAGCCGGCGGCGGCGGTGGCCAAGGGTGAGACGGACCACGGCGGCCGGCACACCTTCACGAGCGCGCTGACCGCGTTTCTGATCTGCACGGTGATCTGGGCGATCTCGTCGTTCAGCTCCGGACACGCCTACTACTTCTGGCCGGCCTGGGTGCTGATACCGGTGATTATCACCGGTGTGGGTGCACTCACCGACCGGGGCCGGCGCAGTCGCTGAGGCCGATCTGACACGCCCGACCCCGGGTAGCGGAGCCTGCGTTTGGTGTCCCAGGTGGGGGCGCGTAGACTGGCTTGCTGGCGCGCAGCGTCCTCTCCTTCATGTCCTCAGCGCTTCGAGGACCGAGGGAAGCCGCGGCTGGTCCGAGCCCTCTCAGGCTCGGGTATGACGTTGCAAGCCTGCCCCAGAACCCGATGTACAGGTAGCGGAGGACATGCCTAAGAAAGACGGAGCCATCGAGATCGAAGGCCGAGTGATCGAGCCTCTGCCGAACGCTATGTTCCGCGTTGAGCTCGCTAACGGTCACAAGGTCCTGGCACACATCTCCGGGAAGATGCGCCAGCACTACATCCGCATCCTTCCCGAGGACAGGGTCGTCGTCGAACTCTCGCCGTATGACCTGACCCGTGGGCGAATCGTCTACCGCTACAAGTAAGCGGGTCACGGGGATTCCACATCCCGTCTGACTGAGAGTTAAGGCAAACCGTGAAGGTCAAGCCGAGCGTCAAGCGGATCTGCAACAACTGCCGGATCATCCGGCGGCACGGCCGGGTCATGGTGATTTGCAGCACCGACCCGCGCCACAAGCAGCGTCAGGGCTGAGTCCAGCCTTTCTGCGCAGGATCCGCACCACAGAACGAGCTCGTCCCGGTCGTGACGTCATCCCGATGACGGAGCGGCCACACCCCCGGTCGGAGGCCGGGGCCCGCCGGGGCAGGCGGGATGGGATGGGCACAGACCTCCGAGAGACATCTGAGGAGCACGCCCAGAAATGGCACGTCTCGTCGGCGTCGATCTCCCCCGCGAAAAGCGAATGGAGATCGCGCTCACCTACGTCTTCGGCATCGGGCGTACCCGATCCGTCGAAGCATTGACCGCTACGGCGATCGACCTGAACAAGCGCGCCAAGGACCTCACGGAAGAGGAGCTTCTCAAGCTCCGCGAATACATTGAGGCCAACTTCAAGGTTGAGGGCGACCTGCGCCGCGAGGTCGCCGCGGACATCCGCCGCAAGGTTGAGATCGGCTGCTACGCCGGCATCCGCCACCGCAAGGGCCTGCCCGTGCGAGGACAGCGGACCCGGACCAACGCTCGTACCCGTAAGGGTCCGAAGCGGACGGTCGCCGGTAAGAAGAAGCCCGGTCGGAAGTAATAGGAGCGCACTGACTTATGCCACCGAAGGCACGCGCAGGGGCCGCAGTCAAAAAGGTCCGGCGCAAAGAACGCAAGAACGTCGCCCACGGGCAGGCGCACATCAAGAGCACCTTCAACAACACCATCGTGTCGATCACCGACCCGACCGGTGCGGTCATCTCCTGGGCCTCGTCCGGCCAGGTGGGCTTCAAGGGCTCCCGCAAGTCGACTCCGTTCGCCGCTCAGCTCGCCGCCGAGGCTGCTGCGCGTCGGGCCATGGAGCACGGCATGCGCAAGGTCGACGTGTTCGTCAAGGGCCCCGGCTCCGGCCGGGAGACCGCCATCCGTTCGCTGCAGGCCGCGGGCCTCGAGGTCGGTCAGATCTCCGACGTCACGCCGCAGCCCCACAACGGTTGCCGTCCGCCCAAGCGTCGTCGGGTCTAAGGGAGAGATCGAAGCATGGCTCGTTATACAGGGGCGGACTGCAAGCGCTGCCGCCGCGAGAAAATGAAGCTGTTCCTCAAGGGCAGCAAGTGCGACGGGCCGAAGTGCCCGTTCGAGTCGCGTCCCTTCCCGCCCGGCCAGCACGGCCGTGGACGGACCAAGGAGACCGAGTACCTGCTCCAGCACCGTGAGAAGCAGAAGGCGCGTCGCGTCTACGGCATTCTCGAGAAGCAGTTCCGCGGTTACTACGAGGAGGCTGTCACCAAGCCCGGCAAGACCGGTGAGGTGCTGCTGCAGATCCTCGAGTCGCGGCTCGACAACGTCGTCTACCGGGCTGGCTACGCCTCGTCCCGGGACGCTGCCCGCCAGGTGGTCAAGCACGGCCACTTCCTGGTGAACGGTGTCAAGGTCGACATCCCGTCGTACCGGGTGAAGGAGCACGACATCGTCACGCTCCGCGAGAAGTCGAAGGAAATGACCCCCTTCGTCGTCGCGCAGGCCCAGGCCGGTTCCCGGCCGGTGCCGGCGTGGCTCGAGCCCATCCCGGCGGAGATGAAGATCCTCGTTCACACGCTCCCGGCCCGCGCTGTCATCGACACGCAGGTGCAAGAGCAGCTGATCGTCGAGCTCTACTCCAAGTAACAAAGCTGCCCGGCGCTTTCTTCAAGCGCCGGGCACATCAGACGGCCATCAAATAGCGGTTGGCCTGACAGAAAGAAGTACAGCGTGCTCATCAGCCAGCGGCCGACTCTCTCTGAGGAGTCGATCAGCGAGACCCGTTCCCGGTTCACCATCGAACCGTTGGAGCCGGGCTTCGGCTACACCCTCGGTAACTCGCTGCGGCGGACCCTGCTGTCGTCCATCCCGGGCGCGGCGGTCACCAGCATCAAGATCGACGGCGTGCTGCACGAGTTCACCACGATCCCCGGTGTCAAGGAGGACGTGGTCGAGCTGGTCATGAACGTCAAGGAACTGACCGTCAGCTCAGAGCACGACGAGCCGGTCAGCATGTACCTGCGCAAGCAGGGCCCGGGCGACGTGACCGCCGGCGACATCCAGCCGCCGGCCGGTGTCTCGGTGCACAACCCGGATCTGAAGCTGGCGACGCTGAACAGCAAGGGCCGGCTCGACATGGAGCTGACCGTGGAGCGTGGCCGTGGCTACGTCACCGCGGCCCAGAACAAGAGCGCGGGCGCCGAGATCGGCCGGATTCCGGTCGACTCGATCTACTCGCCGGTGCTCAAGGTCACGTACCGCGTCGAGGCGACCCGTGTCGAGCAGCGCACCGACTTCGACCGTCTGATCATCGACGTCGAGTCGAAGGCGTCCATCTCGCCGCGGACCGCGCTGGCTTCGGCCGGCTCGACCCTCGTCGAGCTCTTCGGCCTGTGCCGTGAGCTGGACGAGACCGCCGAGGGCATCGACATCGGCCCGTCGCCGCAGGACGCGCAGCTCGCTGCCGACCTGGCGCTGCCGATCGAGGAGCTGGACCTCACCGTCCGGTCGTACAACTGCCTCAAGCGCGAGGGCATCAATAGCGTGGGCGAGTTGATAGGGCGTACGGAGGCTGACCTTCTGGACATCCGGAACTTCGGCCAGAAGTCGATCGACGAGGTCAAGATGAAGCTCGCCGGAATGGGCCTGGGCCTGAAGGACAGCGCGCCCTCCTTCGACCCGGCGCACGTCGTGGACTCGTTCGGCGACGTGGACTACGACACCGACGACTACCGCGAGACCGAGCAGCTGTAAAGCTCGGTTGCGCCATCTTTTCAAGGAGCATCTGAAATGCCCACGCCCACCAAGGGTGCCCGCCTCGGCGGCAGCCCGGCCCACGAGAAGCTCATCCTGGCGAACCTGGCCACCGAGCTCTTCCGGCACGGGAAGATCAAGACCACCGAGACGAAGGCCAAGCGGCTGCGTCCGCTGGCCGAGCAGCTCATCACGAAGGCCAAGCGCGGTGACCTGCACGCCCGTCGCCGGGTTCTGGGCATCGTGAAGGACAAGGACGTCGTGTACGCCCTGTTCGAGCAGATCGCTCCGCGGTACGCGGGTCGTCCCGGTGGCTACACCCGGATCACCAAGACCGGTCCCCGCAAGGGCGACAACGCTCCGATGGCCGTCATCGAGCTGGTCGAGGAGGCTCAGGTCGCGGCCACCACCGCGCCGGCCGCCAAGGCCGCCGCTCGTAAGGCCACCGCGCAGCAGGACAAGCTCGAGGCCCTGGCTCCCGAGGAGACCGCCCCCGAGGCGGTCGCCGACGACCAGGACGCCGAGGCTCCGGTCAGCGCTTCCGGTGACAAGAGCGAGACCAAGGAAGACGCCAAGGACGACGACGCCAAGGCGTGATTTTTCTGGAACGGCCCGGCACCCGATGGGTGCCGGGCTTTTCCTTTGGCTGCGGTTAGAGGAGCGCGCTGCGGGATGACCGACACCATCCGCCTACGACTTGAGATTTCGTACGACGGCGCCGCGTTCGCCGGGTGGGCCGTCCAGCCCGGCCAGCGGACGGTGGCCGGGGTGCTGGCCGAGGCACTGCACCGGATCCTCGGCGACCCGGGGGCTGAGACGCCGCTGGGCCTGACCGTGGCCGGGCGTACCGACGCCGGGGTGCACGCCACCGGCCAGGTCTGCCACATCGACCTGCCGGCCGGCCGGTACGCGGAGCTGGCCGGGTCGCTGCTGCGCCGGCTGGGTGGGCTGATGCCCGGCGACGCCCGGGTCAAGGCGATCATCCCGGTCCCCGACACGTTCGACGCCCGCTTCTCCGCGACGTTCCGCCGGTACGAGTACCGGGTCTGTGACGACCCCTGGGGCCCGGACCCGCTCCGCCGCCACGACACCCTGGGCTGGCCCCGCCCGCTCGATCTGGACCGGCTGAACGCCGCCGCGATCGGGCTGCTCGGCGAGCACGACTTCGCCGCGTACTGCAAGCGCAAGGAGCACGCCACCACGATCCGGGCGATCAACAAGCTGGACTGGCGGCGCGACCCGGACCGGACCCTGGTGGCCACCGTGCAGGCCGACGCGTTCTGCCAGGCCATGGTGCGCAGCCTGGTCGGCGCGATGATCGCGGTCGGTGAGGGCCGCCGCGGGCCGGAGTGGCCGGCGACGCTGCTCACCCTGCGGGAACGCTCCAACCAGGTGACCGTGGCCGGCGCGCACGGCCTGACCCTGGTCGCGGTCGGCTACCCGGCCGCCGACGAGTACGCGTCCCGCGCCGACGCCACCCGGCGGCTACGAGCCTGACGCGCGGCGGGCCAGGACCAGGTCGCTCAGGTAGTCGTCGAGCAGGTGGCTGGTGATCTGCCCGAGCAGTGGCTCGCCGCTCGGCACCGGCTCACCGGCCGGCCCGGTGATCACGCAGTACAGCAGGTAGTGGCCGCGGGCCCGCCAGCCGACCGGGGTGCCGGACGGTATCTGCGCGCCGGTCATCGCGGTGAAGCTGCCGTCACCCGTCTCGACCAGGGCGCGGACCCGGTCGGCGACCGCGTTCGCGCTCTGCGTGTCGGCGAGGTTCAGCACCCCGGCGGTGACCAGGTACCCGCTGTCCGGCACGGCGAGGGTGGCCCGGACCGCCTGCGAACATCCGTACCCGGAAAGCTCGGACCGCAAGGCGCCGGTGACAGCGACCGTGCAATCGGTCTCGGCCACCGCGTTCTCCACCTGGTAGCCGGCGGCGCCGGCCGGAAACGTCTCGGCGACGGTGAGCGGACTCGGATCGGCGGCCCGGGATGCGATGGTCCGGTCGGTGGCCGCGGCCGGATCACGGCCTTCGTCGGAGACGATGAGGAAACCGAGCATCAGGCAGATGCCCAGCACGATCAGGGCGGCCAGGCCGCGGGTCAGCAGGTGCATTGTGGCGTGGGGCTCGCGCCAGGCGTGCCGCCGCGGGCGGACCAGAAGCCGTGTGTGCACCCGGGGCCGCGCGGGCTGCCGATGCTGACCGGCGGTGGGCCGGGGAGCCTGGCGGACGAGCCACGTGCGGAACAGGACCAGGGGGCGGACCAGGAGCGTCAAGTCGGGGGCCGAGGTGGCGCGGTGAGCGGAGCGGTTCGGGGTGGCGTACCGCATGGGTGACAAGCTAGGCGCGGACGTCGATCTATGAACGCACAGCGTGTCCGGCACCCGGCGGTTGCTCGTCCGTTATGACGCGGGAGACTGGTCGGGTGACCGCCGAGCATTACTTCAGCACCGATCCGGACACCCCGCTGCGCCGGAGAGACATCGAGTTCAGCGTGGCCGGCCGGGACTACCGGCTCGCCGTCGCCAACGGGGTGTTCTCCGCCGGGCGACTGGACCCGGGCACCGCGGTGCTGCTCCGCAAGGCCGGCCTGCCCGGCCCGGAGACCGAGGGCACCCTGCTCGACCTGGGCTGCGGATACGGCCCGATCGCCTGCGTGCTCGCCGCCGAGGCGCCGCTGACCACGGTCCACGCGATCGACGTCAACTCCCGGGCCCGCGAGCTGACCGTGGAGAACGCCGCCACCCTCGGCCTGGCCGCCCGGATCCGGGTGCACGCGCCGGACGAGGTGCCGGCCGACGTGGTGTTCGACCAGATCTGGAGCAACCCGCCCACCCACGTCGGCAAGACCGAGCTGCGCGCGCTGATGGCCCGCTGGCTGCCCCGGCTGGCGCCGGACGGCGTGGCCTGGCTGGTGATCAACCGGAACCTCGGTGGTGACTCGCTGCACACCTGGCTGACCGAGTTGGACTGGCAGGTCGAGCGGATCGCCAGCCAGAAGGGCTTCCGCGTGCTGAGGGTTACCAGAAAACCCGCTGCCGTCTGAGGCTCTGACCGGGCAGGATGCCGGGCATGGGTTACGTGGATGTCGCCGGTGCCGGTTTTGTGCTGCCGGACGGCCGGGAGCTGTTCGCCGACGTGTCGTTCCGAGTCGGTGAGGGCGCCAAGGTCGCGCTGGTCGGTCCGAACGGTGCGGGCAAGACCACGCTGATGCGGATGGTGGCCGGGGACATCCCGATGCAGTCCGGCACCGTCGCGCGGGTCGGCGGGCTGGGCGTGATGCGCCAGTTCATCGGCATGATCGGCGACGACCGCACGCTGGAGGACCTGGCGCTGTCGCTGGTCGCCCCGCCGCTGCGCGACGCGGGCTCGAGGTTGGCCGGCGCCACGGCCGCGCTGGACGAGACCGAGAAGAGCCAGATCGCGTACGCGAACGCGCTGGCCACCTGGGGCGAAGTCGGCGGGTACGACGCCGAGGTGGTCTTCGACACGGTCGCGGTCGCCATCCTCGGCAAGCCCTGGGAAGAGACCAAGGACCGGGTGGTCCGCACCCTCTCCGGCGGTGAGCAGAAACGGTTCGCCCTGGACCTGCTGCTGCGCGGCAACGACGAGGTGCTGCTGCTCGACGAGCCGGACAACTTCCTCGATGTGCCGGCCAAGCGCTGGCTGGAGCAACGGATCCGGGAGTCCAGCAAGGCGATCCTGTTCGTCTCGCACGACCGGGAGCTGCTCGCACAGACCGCCGACCGGGTGGTCGCGGTCGAGGGCGGCGGGGCGTGGACCCATCCGGGCAACTTCGCGTCCTGGCACGAGGCCCGGATGAACCGGCACGAGCGGATGGAAGAGCTGCGCCGCCGCTGGGACGAGGAGCACGAGAAGATCCGCGAGCTGGTCTTCATGCTGAAGAACAAGGCGGCGTACAACGACGGCCTGGCGTCGCGCTATCAGGCGGCACAGACCCGGCTGCGCAAGTTCGAGGAGGCCGGCCCGCCGCCGCTGCCGCCCAAGGAGCAGTCGGTACGGATGAACCTGCGCGGCGGCCGCACCGGCAAGCGCTCGGTGATCTGCCAGCAGGTCGAGCTGGAGAACCTGACGTTCCCGTTCGACCTGGAGATCTGGTACGGCGACCGGGTCGCGGTGCTCGGCGCGAACGGTTCCGGCAAGTCGCACTTCCTGCGGCTGCTCGCGGCCGGCGGCACCGAACCCGACCTGGAGCACCAGCCGGTCGACGGCGCGCCGCTGGCCCACGTCAAGCACAACGGGGTGGCGCGACTCGGCGCGCGGGTCCGGCCCGGTCACTTCTCGCAGACCCACGACCGGCCCGAACTTGTCGAGAAGACGCTGATCGAGATCCTCTGGCGGGGTGACGAGCACCGTTCCGGTGTGGACCGGGCCGGCGCCATGAAGGCGCTCAGCCGGTACGAGCTTGGCGCGCAGGGCGACCAGCGGTTCGGCACCCTCTCCGGTGGACAGCAGGCCCGGTTCCTGGTGCTGCTGCTGGAGCTGTCCGGTGCGACGTTGTTGCTGCTCGACGAGCCGACCGACAACCTGGACCTGGCTTCGGCGGAGGCTCTCGAAGAGGGTTTGAAGGCGTTCGACGGCACCGTGATAGCTGTCACCCACGACCGCTGGTTCACCAGGTCCTTCGATCGTTTCGTGCTGTTCAGAGCGGACAACGAGGTGGTCGAGGTGCCGGAACCCGTCTGGGATGTGCGCTAGCCAACTCCATCACGGACCGGTTATGGTCCGGTTACAAGAAACCCACGGGAGTCCGGGCACCGGGCTGAGAGGGAGGCTGAAGCGGCCTCCGACCGTAGAACCTGATCCGGGTAATGCCGGCGCAGGGAGGAGTGCGTCGTGGACGCTTTGTTTGGATCTAGGCAAGCATTCCCCAGGTTGCATGTCATCACCGACTCGATCGACGTCGTGCGCGGGGTGGCCCAGCCGGGTGTCGCCGTGCAGATCCGGGTCAAGACCACCGACGCGCAGGCCTATGCGCTGGCCCTCGAAGCGATCCCGATCTGCCGGGCGGCGGGCGCGATGTGCCTGGTCAACGACCGGATCGGGGTGGCGCTCGCGGCCGGCGCGGACGGCGTGCACGTGGGCGCCGACGACCTGCCCGTCGACGTGGTGCGCCGGGTGCTCGGGCCGGACCTGGTGGTCGGGGCGACCTGTCGTACCCCGGAGGCGGCACGGGCCGCGGTCGCGAGTGGCGCGACGTACCTCGGGGTGGGTCCGGCCTTTGAGACCTCCACAAAAGACGGCCTGCCACCGCCCCTCGGCCCGGACCGGATAGCGGTCGTGGCCGCCGCCGTCCCGGGCGTGCCGGTGCTGGCGATCGGCGGCATCATCCTGGAACGGGCGGGGCTGCTGGCCAAGCACGCGCACGGGATCGCGGCCGTCTCCGCCTTCGCCGTCGACCCGCGCGGCCAGGCCGCGGCGTTCCTGGCGGCCCTGACATGAGCAGCGGCCTTGGCAAGCGCGGCCCTGACAAGAACGGCCAGCGGGTCGGGATCGTCGGCGGCGGGATCATCGGGCTGGCGATCGGCGCGGAACTGCTGCGGCGCGGGGCGGACGTCACCGTTTATGACCCGGCGCCGGACGGATCCGCCGGAGCGTGGCACGTCGCCGCCGGGATGCTCGCGCCGGGCGGTGAGTCGCTCTTCGAGTTTCCGCAGCTGGAGCGGCTTCTTGACGCGTCCAACCGGCTGTGGCCGGCGTTCGCCGCGTCGCTCGGTGACGTGGGCTACGACGAGGTGGGGACGCTCGGGGTCGCGCTGACCGCCGACGACGTGGCCGAGATGGCGCGGGAGTGGAAGCACCAGAAACTGTCGCCGCTGACCGGGTCACAGGTGCGGGACCGGGAGCCGGCGCTGTCGCCGCGGATCCGGGCCGGCGCCTATGCACCGACCGAGCGGCAGGTGGATCCGCGGCGGGTCGTCGCCCGCCTCCGGGCGATCCTGGATTCGCGCTGGAAGAAAGCCGTGATCTCCGATCTGTCCGAGTTGGAGGAAGACACCGTTGTTGTCGCGGCCGGCTGTGGCACCGCCGCCCTCACCGGCCTGCCGATCCGGCCGATCAAGGGTCAGGTGCTCCGCCTCCGCGGCGAACCCGGCATCCTGCGGCACGTGATCGACGGCGCCGCCGACGGCCGGCACGTCTATCTGGTGCCCCGCGCCGACGGCGAGGTGGTGGTCGGCGCCACCCAGGAGGAGCGCACCGACTCCCGGCCCACCGCCGGCGGGGTGCACGACCTGCTGCGCGCCGCCCTCGACCTGGTGCCCGGCCTGTCCGAGCACGAACTCGCCGAGGTCACCGTCGGGCACCGCCCCGGCACCCCGGACAACGCGCCGGTCCTGGGCCGGCTCACCGGCCGGGTGGTGGTCGCCTCCGGGCACCACCGCAACGGGATCCTGCTCGCGCCGATCACCGCCCAGCTCATCGCCGACCTGGTCCTGACCGGCTCGGCCGACCCGCTCATCGAGGATTTCACCCCCGGGAGGTTCGGATGCGCCTGATGGTCAACGGCCGGCACGAGACCCGGCCTGACGTCTGCTCGGTGGCCACCCTGGTCGCCGAGATCACCGACGCGCACCGCGGCGTCGCGGTCGCCGTGAACGGCTCGGTCGTCCCGCGCTCCACCTGGGCGCAGGTCGATCTGGCCGACGGGGACGCGGTCGAAGTGCTCACCGCGGCACAGGGCGGCTGAGCATGAGCCTGCTGCCACCGAACGGACTGATCCTCGGCACCGGCGGCGCGCACAGCCTCGCCGCGCTCGAGGACGCGATCGTCGCCTCGGAAACCGACCTGGTCACCGTCGCGCTGCGGCGGGTCGAGGCGGCCGGGCCGGGGCTGCTGCCGATGCTGGAGCGGCTCAAGGTGCGGATCCTGCCGAACACGGCCGGCTGCTTCACCGCCGGGGACGCGGTGAAGACCGCGCAGATGGCCCGGGAGGCGTTCGAGACCGACCTGATCAAGCTGGAGGTGATCGGCGACGAGCGGACCCTGCTGCCGGACGGCGTCGAGCTGCTCCGGGCGGCGGAGGTGCTGGTCGCCGACGGGTTCACGGTCCTGCCGTACACCACCGACGACCCGATCCTGGCCCGCCGGCTGGCCGACGCCGGATGCGCCGCGGTGATGCCCGCCGGTTCGCCGATCGGTTCCGGTCTCGGGATCGCCAACCCGCACCACATCGAGTTGATCCGGCAGACCGTCGACGTGCCGGTGGTGCTGGACGCCGGGATCGGCACCGCCTCGGACGCCGCGCTCGCGATGGAGCTGGGCTGCGACGCGGTACTGGTCGCCAGCGCGATCACCCGGTCCGACGAGCCGGCCGTGATGGCGGCCGCGATGCGGCACGCGGTGGCGGCCGGGCGACTCGCTCGTCAGGCCGGCCGGATCCCGCGTCGCTTCCACGCGGTGGCGTCCACTCAGGACGAAGGGATCCCGGTGTGGTGACGCCGGGCGGGCTCGTGGTGCTCACCGACCGGCGGTCCGCTGCCGGGCCGCTGATCGAGGTGGTGGCCGCGGCGGTCCGCGGCGGCGCCGGGTGGGTGGTCCTCCGGGAGCGCGATCTACCGTACGACGAAAGAGCCGCCCTGATCACCGCCCTCCGTCGGGTGGTCCCGTCCGGACGGCTGATCGTGGCCGGCCCGGACCCGTTCGGCGGCGGTGCCGTGCACCTGGCCGCGGCCGACCCGGTGCCGGCCGGGGTGCCGCTGGTCGGGCGCTCCTGCCACGGCACCGAGTCGATGTCCGACGTGGACTACGTGATGCTCTCGCCGGTCTACCCGACCGCGACCAAGCCCGGATACGGGCCGGCGCTGGGCCCCGATCGCGCGGCGGCGCTGGCCGGCGCGGTGTCGTGGCTGGCGCTCGGCGGTATCGACTCGGCGGCCCGGGCGGCCGAGTGCGCGGCGGCCGGCGCGGCCGGGATCGCCGTCCTCGGCGCGATCATGCGAGCCGCCAACCCGGAGCGGGTCGCCCGCACCCTGGCCGGCGCGTTCGCCGCCGCCCGCCCCCGCCTGCCGGCTGGTCCTGAGGGGTGTGTCGGGGGGCCGGAGGCACCCCTGACGACCAGCCAGTGGTCCGGGCGTTTGGCCGGCTCGCGGGGCCCGGCTGGTTCTGAGGGGTCTCTCGGGGGGCCGGATGCACCTCTGGGAGCCAGCCGGCTGCCGGAGCTGGGGGTGGGCGGGTGACGCCGCGGGTGGTGTTGACCATTGCCGGGTCGGACTCCGGTGGGGGAGCCGGGATTCAGGCGGATCTGAAGACTTTTGCGGCGCTCGGGGCCTACGGCGTCTCGGTGGTCACCGCGATCACGGCGCAGAACACGCTCGGGGTGACCGGGATCCACTCGGTGCCGGCCGAGAGCGTGGCCGCGCAACTCGACGCGGTGCTCAGTGATCTGCCGGTGGCCGCGGTCAAGGTCGGGATGATCGGTGACCCGGCCGTGGCGAAGGTGATCGCGGAACGGGTCGCGGATCTGCCGAACCTCGTGGTGGACCCGGTGCTGGTGTCGACGTCGGGCAGCCGGCTCGGGGAGGCGGGGGTGGTGGCGGTGCTCATGCCGTACGCGTCAGTTGTCACGCCGAACCGGCAGGAAGCCGGCGCCCTGATCGGACGCCGGGTCGAGACCACCTCGGAGATGGCCGCGGCAGCGGCGGAGATCGGCGCGACCGGGCCGCGCGCCGTGGTGGTGACCGGAAGCGAACTCGCGTGCGACGTGCTCTGGCACGGCGGCGACGTGACGACGCTGCGCGGGGAACCGGTGCCGACGCGGAACAACCACGGGTCGGGGTGCACGTTCTCGTCCGCGATCGCGGTGCGGCTGGCGGCCGGTGATCCGGTGCCGGAGGCGGTCGCGGCGGCGAAACGGTACGTGCGCGGGGCGCTGCTGGGTGGCGCTCGATGGCGGCTGGGCGCGGGTCCCGGACCGCTTGATCACTTCTGGAACAGCCGCTCCTTCTGAGGCTTTGTGAGGGCGGCCGGGGTTCCGTGCTGCCTTTTTCCGGCGGTTTTGTACCTAATTAGGAGGAAACATGAGGCGCAAG
This sequence comes from Actinoplanes awajinensis subsp. mycoplanecinus, assembly GCF_001509495.1. Taxonomy (NCBI): domain Bacteria; kingdom Bacillati; phylum Actinomycetota; class Actinomycetes; order Micromonosporales; family Micromonosporaceae; genus Actinoplanes; species Actinoplanes awajinensis. The sequence continues at coordinate 89,016 of NZ_LLZH01000257.1, forward strand.
GTCTACGTCGAAGGCTCCCGTCCCGAGATCCAGGTGCCGTTCACCGAGGTCGTGCTGACCGGTGACAACGCACCGGTCCGGCTCTACGACACGGCCGGCCCGGGCAGCGAGCCGACCGTCGGGCTGCCGCAACTGCGGAAACCCTGGTGGGACGGACGGACACAGCTGGCCGCCGCCCGCGCCGGTGACATCACGCCGGAGATGGAGTTCGTGGCGGTCCGCGAGGGCGTCGACCCCGAGCTGGTGCGCGACGAGATCGCCGCCGGGCGCGCGGTGCTGCCGGTCAACCGCAACCACCCGGAGTCCGAGCCGATGATCATCGGGTCGAAGTTCCTGGTGAAGGTCAACGCGAACATCGGCACCTCCGCGGTGACCTCGTCGGTCGCCGAGGAGGTGGAGAAGCTGACCTGGGCCACCCGGTGGGGCGCGGACACCGTGATGGACCTGTCCACCGGGCCGCGGATCCACGAGACCCGGGAGGCGATCGTCCGGAACTCGCCGGTGCCGATCGGGACCGTGCCGATCTACCAGGCCCTCGAGAAGGTTAATGGCGACCCGCTCAAGCTGACCTGGGAGCTGTTCCGGGAGACCGTTATCGAACAGGCCGAGCAGGGCGTCGACTACATGACGATCCACGCCGGGGTGCTGCTCGAATACGTGCCGCTGGCCGCCGAACGGGTCACCGGCATCGTCTCCCGCGGCGGCTCGATCATGGCGGCCTGGTGTCTGGCCGAGCACCGGCAGAACTTCCTCTACGAGCACTACCGGGACCTGTGCGAGATCTTCCGGGAGTACGACATCACGTTCTCCCTCGGCGACGGCCTGCGCCCCGGATCGATCGCCGACGCCAACGACGAGGCCCAGTTCGCCGAGCTGCGCACGCTCGGCGAGCTGACCCACATCGCCTGGGAGTACGACGTCCAGGTGATGGTCGAGGGCCCCGGCCACGTGCCGATGCACAAGATCAAGGAGAACGTGGACCTGCAGGTCGAACTGTGCGCCGGCGCGCCGTTCTACACGCTCGGGCCGCTGACCACCGACATCGCGCCCGCCTATGACCACATCACGTCCGCGATCGGCGCCGCGATGATCGGGATGTTCGGCACCGCGATGCTCTGCTACGTGACCCCGAAGGAGCACCTGGGCCTGCCGAACAAGGAGGACGTCAAGGCCGGGATGATCGCGTACAAGATCGCGGCACACGCCGCGGACCTGGCGAAAGGCCACCCCGGCGCGCAGGACTGGGACGATGCGCTGTCGCACGCCCGGTTCGACTTCCGCTGGGAGGACCAGTTCGAGCTCGCCCTCGACCCGGAGACCGCCCGCGCCTACCACGACGAGACGCTGCCGGCGGCACCCGCGAAAACGGCGCACTTCTGCTCGATGTGCGGCCCGAAATTCTGTTCCATGAAGATCAGCCACGAGCTGCGGGCGGCCGGGATGAAGGCCAAGTCGACCGAGTTCGTGGACGGCGGCGCGCGGGTCTACCTGCCGATCACGAACTAGCCGGTGTCGTCCGGCGGGCTGGTTGGCGGCGCGAGCTAGTCGGCTTCGTCCGGGGCTGGTTGGCGGCGCGGGCTAGTCGGTTTCGTCCGGGGGCTGGTTGGCGGCGCGGGGGAGGAAGTCGAAGACCGGGTCGCGGGGGGCGGTGCGGCGGGCCACGCGCTCGCGGCGGGCGCGGTCGGCGGCGGCCTGGTCGCGCTCGGCTTTGCGGGTGATGGCGGCGTCGACGGCCTGGTTGCGGGTGGCGAGGTCGGTGGCGGCTTGGCGTTCCGCTTCGGCCTTCGTCTTGTCGGCCGTTGTGGTGTCGGCCTTTGCGGTTGCGGTCTGCGGATCGGTTCCGGTTGCCGCGGTTTTGCGGGGCTTGCGGCGGGCGGCGCGCTTCCGGGGAGTTGGTGGCTTCGGTCCGGGTGCGTCGTTCGCCGCGGCGTCTTTTTCCGGTACGGCCATAGCCGGGATGTCCTGGGTGGCGGGTGTTTTGTCACCGGTGGCCGGGGGTGGGGTTTTGGGTGCCGCTTTGCGGGGTGCCCGGGGCGCTCGGGGGGCGGTCTTGCGGGCCGGG
>NZ_LLZH01000258.1:0-226 GCF_001509495.1 Actinoplanes awajinensis subsp. mycoplanecinus
GGCCTGCTCGGTGGAGTGGCCGAGAGGCGAGGCAACGGCCTGCAAAGCCGTGTACACGGGTTCAAATCCCGTCTCCACCTCGCAAGCTGTGTGATAAACACAGCGTGAGGGCGATTGGCGCAGCGGGAGCGCGCTTCCCTGACACGGAAGAGGTCACTGGTTCGATCCCAGTATCGCCCACGAGTTGCACGGGCCGTGTGTTCGCAGAAAGCGCGAACCGCGGCCC
>NZ_LLZH01000259.1:0-225 GCF_001509495.1 Actinoplanes awajinensis subsp. mycoplanecinus
AGACCCTGTTGGTTAATTTGTGGGTGTGCCGTTTCCGTTGGTGTATCGATAGATTGTGGGGTTATGTCGATGCAGCCGAAGCCGTGGCCTGAGGTTCCGGAGTTGACCGCGCGGATGGCGCGGGCATCGTTTCGTAAGGGGAATCTCGCGACGCGGATCCGTGACGAGTTGGGTCAGGTGTATGAGGATTCCCAGTTCACGGCGGCGTTCGGGGTGCGGGGACGG
>NZ_LLZH01000260.1:0-223 GCF_001509495.1 Actinoplanes awajinensis subsp. mycoplanecinus
GACGGTGGACCGCCCATCGGTCTTCTGCAATCTCCACAGACGTAACTTTCCGCCAGCCCGGCGGTAGGCCCGACCGGCTTGGTTATCACCGGCCGGGCCGGAAGAAAATAGCACACCTGTTCACTCGCGCACCACGGTTGTCCGACGCCGGATTCGCCCTGGCGGCGAACCGGCTGCCCCTGCCCTGCTTCGCAGGGAATCCGTTTCCTCTCCGGCCTGAAGG
>NZ_LLZH01000261.1:0-222 GCF_001509495.1 Actinoplanes awajinensis subsp. mycoplanecinus
TGGCGTGGCCGAACCCGGTGCCCTGCTTCTGCTTGCCGTAGACCCGGCGCAGCATCGAGTCGATGTCCACGAAGGTCAGCACGTCGGCACCGGCCAGGATCGGCGCGTGTGCGGCCAGTCCGGTCAGGGTGTCACGGACGGCGGCCTGCAACTGCCGAACATGGCCGTGGGTGAACGTGCGCAGGAACGATCCGAGTGTCGACGGCGCGTACACGCTGCTGA
>NZ_LLZH01000262.1:0-219 GCF_001509495.1 Actinoplanes awajinensis subsp. mycoplanecinus
CCCGGTCCACGGCGAGTTTCCGGCTCGTGGCCCATACCGTCACCCGGGCGACCTGCCGATCCAGGTCCGCATTCTGGTCAGCCGACGACACCCGGGCATACACCACTGTCTGCCCGGGTCCGGCCGACGTTGCGGTGACCGGCTCGCCGACCATGATGAGACGGCCGATCCGGTAGGTAGGAACAGGCAGCGTCCCGGCCGCGTACTGCCGTCGAGCGG
>NZ_LLZH01000263.1:0-216 GCF_001509495.1 Actinoplanes awajinensis subsp. mycoplanecinus
TCTGGTCGGCTCCACGTCCTGCCACCGGGCCACTCCCGGCGGTGTCGAACTCAGCCGCGAGAGCGGCCAGGTTCAGGGCGGCGTTACGGTCTCGATCAACGATCAGGCCGCACGCCGCACAGGCGTATTCGCGCTCGGACAGGGCCAGCTTGGCTTTCACCGTGCCGCAGCCTGAGCAGGTCTTACTGGAGGGATACCAGCGGTCAGCTATAAGAA
>NZ_LLZH01000264.1:0-214 GCF_001509495.1 Actinoplanes awajinensis subsp. mycoplanecinus
CGATCATCAATCGGCGATTCCGGCCTGCACCAGAACCGCCCAGCACCAGAACTATTCAACCCCGCACCGGACGAATCGCGTCGGTGGATCGAGGCTGAGTGCTCCAGTTGATCAATGAAGTGATCTCAGCAAGGAATGGCGGCTGATTCGGTACGAAACGGATAGTTGCCGCGTACCGGACAATGCTGGATATAGGCGTGGAGCCATCGATAGA
>NZ_LLZH01000265.1:0-213 GCF_001509495.1 Actinoplanes awajinensis subsp. mycoplanecinus
GCAGTCCTCGGCGGATCGGTCTCGATCGCCGCGAACGTCGCTCACTCCTTCGTCGCACCCAAGGGAGTCGCCACCCCCGCCACCTGGTCACCCGAGACGGGTGCCGTGGTCGGCGCGGTCGTCTGGCCCGTCTTCCTGTTCGTGGCCGTCGAAATCCTGGCCCGCGTGGCCTGGCCCGACGGCCGCACCTGGAAATGGCTGCGCTGGGGCGGT
>NZ_LLZH01000266.1:0-213 GCF_001509495.1 Actinoplanes awajinensis subsp. mycoplanecinus
TCATGCCTGCATTCTCACTCGTGTAGCGTCCACGGCTGGATCACTCCGCCGCTTCACCCGCTACACGACGCTCCCCTACCCATCCACACACCTGGACCATCCCCACAAGGAAGACAGCCGGGTAAAGTATGAATGCCACAGCTTCGGCGGTGTGCTTGAGCCCCGCTACATTGTCGGCGCGGAACCACTTGACCAGTGAGCTATTACGCACTC
>NZ_LLZH01000267.1:0-213 GCF_001509495.1 Actinoplanes awajinensis subsp. mycoplanecinus
TCATGCCTGCATTCTCACTCGTGTAGCGTCCACGGCTGGATCACTCCGCCGCTTCACCCGCTACACGACGCTCCCCTACCCATCCACACACCTGGACCAGCCGAACAAGTCGACCAGCCGGGTAAAGTATGAATGCCACAGCTTCGGCGGTGTGCTTGAGCCCCGCTACATTGTCGGCGCGGAACCACTTGACCAGTGAGCTATTACGCACTC